>BAXG01000005.1 GCA_001310455.1 Photobacterium sp. JCM 19050 | reverse complement strand
GGTGAGAGAAATTACCATCCCATGTTTTTTTCATCGGAAGTTTGCCAGCCCGGTAATGCTCATAGACTTTCTCGGCTCCGGCTCGTAGCAACTCAACATTGTGCTTTGTGAAAGTATCCCGACCATGGGGACTCACTTCGTCGATGCTTTCTGTCAAATACCTGTCCCGTACTTTGCTGGCAACACGAAAACCTTTGTTGTCCCGGTACAACCATCCAAGTTCAAAAAAATAGGTATTCACCTGCATGACGTTCACTCCGTTCAGCATTTTGCAGAATGCCGGGAGAGTCATGCCCTGTTTGAACAGGTTTTTAAGGTCGTGGATTTCTTCATCCTTCTGACGGTTTTCCAGCAACAGTTGCTCGCGCTGCTCTTCCTTGGCAACGAGTTCAAGCAGGGCTTCTTTGTAGTTGGAGGGTAAAATTGTGTGATGGGTATTCTTGCTGTCTAGGAACGCTTGGTTAACTTGTAGCTGGAATCGGGGGCTAATCCACCCAGCGTAGGAGATGGCTAGAAGTTCATGGGCGAAGGTACCGCCATACCTACCTGCTTTAGACTCGACAGGGCAAATATGAAGATCTTCGGAATTAGAAATTTCGTCAATAAGTTCCTTAGTTCCCTCTAATTTCAACCAGTCTGCTGGTTGTTTACTGTTTCGATGCGAATCAGGAACAGATTCCAGATGTGCACTATGCAGTGCGTTTAGATTAAACCGCCCATAGGCATCAGTTGTAATTTCTACTCCACCTATGACAGGAGCCTTTAACGACTCCATATTTCGCTTTTGTTTTCTGCTTGCTGTAACATTTGAGTTAGCCATGATGAACTCCATAGCAGTTCGTTCTGGTTAGAAAGCACTAGGGAGTTACCGCTCTCTGGTGCTTTTGTTGTGTAACTTACACAACAATAGTTAATCTGTTTTTTGAAGTCAACACAACTTGTGTAACTTTTCACCCCTGTTATAGTATTTAAATGAACGAAAAATCCCAAAAAGAGATAAAGTCACTCCGCCTTCAAATGGTTATATCTCCCTCAGAGAGGGATGAAATTGACGTATGGCGGTCTAAACAGACTGATCTACCAAGTAGGTCTGAAGCAATTCGACGTCTGGTCAAAATTGCTCTTGAGTCTGAAGCAAAAAATACTGAGTAGCTCTTTGAATGAAGGTTATTCAGAAGACGGCGTTGAGGCTTACAAGAGAACTACATACTCAAGTAGTTAAGGCCGCCAAAGATAATGACCGGACGATGAATTCAGAGATTGTGAATCGGTTAGAGACAAGCTATAAACTGCGCCGCCTGAGGCAGTCAGTATAGACGCGTCTCAGGCCAGAACTATTGCTCAGCAGAACAGACAGAATGTTTGGGGCACTTCTCGCCAGCTTTGCTACTCCGAAATCACTAGAGTCGCGCAACTCGGCGGCCAATATGT
Organism: Photobacterium sp. JCM 19050; assembly: GCA_001310455.1. Taxonomy (GTDB): domain Bacteria; phylum Pseudomonadota; class Gammaproteobacteria; order Enterobacterales; family Vibrionaceae; genus Parasalinivibrio. Next base: position 198,425 of record BAXG01000005.1, on the reverse strand, counting down.
CTCTGTCTCTCTCGATAGGTTCGAATAAGACAGCTACACAGAAGAGGTATGGGAAGAAGTCATTACCCCTATCATTGAGGAGCTTAAAGACAAAGGGTTGGATTTCAAATCTGACCCTTCAGTATCATGATGCACAAATAAATCATCTTAATTATTATCTCGCTTACTTCCGGCAAACCAAGAAACCGCAACGCGGATAAAAAGTAGAAAATTCCACATAATAGGAGAAATATTTTTTGTATCTAAAAAGAAAGTACGTCGCCACGATGGCTGACATCTATCACGGTATATAGATTCAAGGCCAACGTTTACCGCCAATTAAATCCATCTTTCAATATATGATCTGTTATAATTATTAAAAATTAATCTCAAGATACGTAAACATATTGATAAATTTTACAGTTTTTACTTTTACCATCTGATATCTAAACAATCATAAAAACCCCTTCTAATGCTGTGTATTAAAAACACAGCATTGTGAGTCGAGGCCTGAAAATTAATATATATCAAGCTATCTTTGGAAAGCCCAGTGTACCTAACGCATTTACTATAGCATTGGTTGAACATGACTCAGAGTGATCATATCCAAGGAAAACCTCTCCATGCTCTTCCATTATAACTAAATCGCAATTCCCACCCAGAATAGTCGAAACAATCTTATAACCCAACTCAGATGTACCATACTCCATAGGCTCTATTCTTGGAAAAATGTTTGCGTTAGGATTTCTTGTAAACTTACAACTATCATGCGTATGTATTAACTCCAAAACATTTGTATTTTGATATACAATCATCGCCTCAACAGAATCTGACGATGGAACATAAGCGCCAGTATATACAAGCTCATTTTTTAGTTCGCAATAACTATGGATAATCGATATTCTTTTTAAGGATATTTTTTTGTCTTTCCGTGTTTTTGTTGCTGTTATATAAACTATCCCATCATACTTTATCGAAAAATACCCATCAGTAAATGACCTATGATACATTTTGTTGATTTCATACAACTCGGCAGCTCTTTCAAAAAAATCTATTACCGTTTTCGGTAATTCATTTTCAATAGAGTCAGAAGAAATACAAATAGGTGTATATTTAACTCTAATTGTGTCACACACTATATTGTCTAGTAGTTTCAATTGGGACACAGTAAAATAGTCAGAAAAGTAAATATCTGGTCTCATGATGTTAAAACAATCAAAGGCTGACTCTTGGTGGTTTTTTTCTTCCTCGATTACATTCGTGTAGGAAATTGAATCTTCCTTAGATTTGTAAGAAAATGCAATTGATATAGACCGATGATAAATTGGTAAGAAGGATTGTATTTCAGAAATAAAGCGGTGATCAAATTCTCGCTTTAATCTAAATATAAAATGCACAATATTCGTATCAAAAGTGCATTCCCCAATGTCTTCTACCTTTAAAAGTTGAAAAAATTTAATACCATAATTGTCACAAATAATCTTGGCATTAGTTAGAAGTGATTCTTCTTTAAACTCGTCAATTAAACAAACGGTTACATCATTACCACATATAGGTTTACTAAAATCGTACATACAAACCTCTAAAAATGTATTTGAGACACAATAGATCCCGGAAAAATACTTCCAGGTGCAGAAAAATCATGACAAGTAACAGTCAAACCATTCTGTATCGCCAGAAACTCAATCAGTTCAAAAGAGTGAAAATTTTCTCTTGATATATAATAGTGATTTGTATCTTCAAAACTAACGCTTACTTTTAAATCTGCTGTATGTGAAAAGGTATCGAATACCGGCCTTTCACAAGGCCATACACATGAGACAGAAGTATCATTTATGGATGTTTTCCGAGTTACAATCGAAAGTTCACTAAGACCGTTATATACGCTTTTCATAGAGTGTGATTCTATGAAAAGTGAAGAACCTTTTGTCGCAGCTTTCTTACATTGTTTTATTAATTTATTTAGCTCGCATATATTTAGATATCCGCACGAATATCGCAACAATAAAAATGCATCAAAATCACGAAAATTACATGGTAGTTCATAAAATGGTAAAGTTCCTACCAAATAAGTATTGTCTTCATAGTTTCCAGCTTTAATGGAATAGCGCTTCATTTCAGGTGAACTATCAACTGCTACACAATTTATTCCTTTTTTTGAAATTCAAATCCATGGTTCCCCAATCCAGCAAATAGTTCTGCTACTTTTGTTGTTGGTCTTAAGACTAGATTTAGCAAAGTTTCAGATTGTAAGCGAAAGTCTCTATCATCTGATATAGCATTGTATAAATCTGCATTGTCTTGATATAAATCATTTATACTATCCACTATGGGAAGACTCCATTCTTAAGTTAAGTTTACTTTTAATAAACGGGAGTACAAATAAGGGGAATATGGCAACAAAAGACATCACTAACAACGTAGGCATAGCTGAATGCGAGTCATAAATAGCAGTAATAACAAAAGCACCCAAGCTAGAAAGCAAACGTTCAAAACTCGACAGAACAGACAATCCAAATACTCTATTTGAGTCATTAAAAAAACATTGTTAAGTTCACTTAGTGAACCATATTCGAGATCACCAAAAATAAACATCAATAGTGTGAAAATGATAAGGAAATATGGGTAATCAGAAAAAACACCCATAAACAAAAAACTCAGAGAAAACAAGACTCTTAATGAGTAAACTCTCTGTAGTAGATTTGGAATGACTCTAGTGAACAAACCAATTAAATAAATTACAGAAAACCCACTGATTAGATAAGATAGCGCATAGATAACAGTATTATCAACCAACCTTCCATTAGAATAGATATTCATTTTATCCATAAATATTGGCATCCATATCACTGCATAACCACTATAGACAAAGCCCAAGACCGCATTGAAAGCTAGTATAAAGATAAATGCGGGCTTTTTAATAAACCCTATGTACTCATCCTTAGAATGAATTATTAGATCTTTCTGAACTTTAATTTCATTAATGATCAAAAATGCAATGCATGCGTAAATCGAAAGTAGGAAAAACATCAAGTAGAAAACTATCTCATAACTATAACTACTTGCCACGATAGCACTACTAACCATTCCCAAAAACGTTGCTACATTGGATACAACCCTAGCTTTACTAAAGACTTCTGACTGATTACAAGTGGATTTTTTTTTGTTACTTTCATTAATAAACCATCCTTGGAGGACTCCTGAATAACTAGATATTCCCACCCCCCAAAAAACAAATGCAATTAACAGTAAAACCATCTCATTACTAAAAACAAACAAAAATGCAGAAATACCTTCAATTAAAACACCAACCAAGAATACATTTTTTTTATTTGTTCTGTCAGCTATAATACCTAAGGGTATATCACTAAGAAGAACGGTTATTGACATGAGTGTATAACCCATACCAACTTGCACTATACTAAAACCCTCATTTAAAAGGAAAATGGTCAAAATGGGAAATTTCATTGTAACTATGAAACGATATAATCCAGTTAGAATATAATATTTCGCTCTTATATCCATTCTATAAAGCATCCCCATACTATTCATATAGTCATGCCTCTTTAAACGTACGAATTATGTCATATATTGGAGGTATTACCTGATCAAATCCGTGATCACCAAGTTGAATCGATTCTGAACTCGAATACTTCAATGTCTCTTCTTCAGTGCAACAATCTGACAAATGAGGTGGCAGAACTCTTGTATTAAACGATGACACCATTTTAAACATATCAATTTGGTTTGTAAGAATTGATTCTTTGGTAAGTTTCAATAATCCATTTTCAAATCGATCCAGAAAGTGAGATGCGCAAAACATACTAAACTTGTCTATGTTAGCAAACCAAACTTCAATTTTGTTTTTATCACTTTCGCATTGCCTACCATACACCAAATTAAGTTCAGTACTCTTTTTTTCATTTTCATATGCAAGTGTTCTGTATAACTCAATTATAGGTTCCAGACCGTTGTCAAATACAAACTTAGGAGCGGTGTGCGCCTGCATATACATCGTCCAAATTGTATATGTTTTGTCTGAGAACTTGAATTTTTCAAGACCTTTATTACCCCAACTGTGTTCTGCATTCACTAGAAACGTTTGAATTCTCATAGACGCAGCATGTTTATGCTGAAGCAGTTTAGTAATGGCATTTATGTTATGCCTAACAGATTTTATCGTAGAATTTCTATTAAATGGTATCATGCTCATAAAAACTCCAATATCCAAGTCTAGGAGTTTTGTCACACACTTTGATATCTCAATTGACGTTATGTCTTTTTTTAGTGCTTTAAGGTCGCCATCATCGAACGATTCAGCCCCAAGATATACATTGTAAAGACCACTTTTTTTTAACAGATCGAAATTATCAAATTTAAGTAGTGTATCAGCTCTGGAATAGATCATATACTTTATGTCAGGAAAAAACTTTATAATTGATTCTAATAACTTTGCTTTCTTTTCATGATGTCGTTTAGATGGTCCAAAAAATTCCAAATCGAAGAACAGAAACTTTCTAATTCCTTCGTTATAGTATACCTCAATATCCTTTAAAATTTGCCCATTATCTCTTACCATCCATTTTTTATCATACACAGTAGAGTTATTTACAAAACAAAAATCACAATTAAAAAGACAACCTCTAGTTGTTTCTATTGCAGCTACAAATCGTTTCTTTTTATTCTCATCAACCAAAATGTTTTTATAGTAAGGTCTTAGTAAACTATTTTCTTGATAGCTCGTCAGGTCGGACTGCTTTAACTCAAATCCCAATGCTCTTATTAGAGCCTTTTCATCATGAATTACTCTTAATATGTTTTTTGTTTCTACACCAAAAAATTTCGTTTCTATTGTTGATATTTGCCCGTATACGATAACTTTCGAATTTGGTTTTTTCTTAATTATATTCTTGGCTAATCTCATCCCATAGTGAGGAGCCGCTCCTTTTTCTCTGATAGCAATGATATAGTAATCGCTGTCTAGGGATAAATAATCATTCTCTTCGTATTGAGGATTTAATACAAAATCTATAACATTAAAGGATATATTACCTTTGACATTACGCTCAATAAACCCCAATAAGTAGGATATAATTGGCTCCTCATAAGTAGCTATACAATTATATTTATCTGCCATTGGAGGTCTGAGTACTGTTATTTTCAAGAGCGGCTCCATATTTTTATTAACCTTCAGCAGCTTGGAATGAGATGAAGCTTAAACGCGTATCATCCATTACTGCTGGAAGTGTCATCTTCTTTGAGAAATAAACACTCATTAGTGCATCTATATTCATATGAATTTCCTTATATTAGATAAATGTAATGAACTACGGGGTAATTATCCCCCTCAACAATAACTAGCAGAGAAATTATTTTGCCCAAAAAAAAATTTTTTAAAACGTGAGTGATATCTAATTTTTTATACACTCAGAAATCTATATCTATTTCCTATAAATTGAGTAATGTATCAACCTCATACATTCGAAATTGGATTATTTTATAGCGGCTTACTGAATCAGTAGCTTCGCCATTTCAACTATTTAGAAGCTGACAGGTAGACGGATACAATCAGAAGATATTTGATGGTATTAGGCAAGGTCATACAACCACTTTACTAAAGATGGAACGAAGCTGGTTTACCGTGTGGTTAGTACCGCGAGCAACGAATATCTTTGGCCTAGATCCAGTCTGTTTCTGCAAAGAGATCGAATTTTTTGTTGATTAATATCTCAATTTTTACAAAACCAAGGTATGCCAAGTACTGGTTACAGAGAGTCTATGCCCGTCGGGATAAATAGTATGCTGTAATCAAATCAATGATTATGAATCACGTTTTATAAACGCCATGTGTGGAACTCTCGTTAATATTAGATAGTAAGAAAAAAATTATTCCGAAGTAAGTTGAAAGAATAATCAGCTCTGTTTAGCAAATATAATTTAGACAAGAGTTACAAGAAACAACGCTAAAGCAATATCTATCCTTACAAATAGTACAAAAGTTCATTGTTTTTCTTAATATCAGAAGTACTACCTGTAGAAATCATCAAACAATGTAATGAACCGCGAGAATAAAGAAACTCATTCAATACTCAGCATACAGCATGTAACTAATAAATCATGTCTATATTTAGGCCGAAGTCCATAGATTTTCAAGGCATTGGCTAATAGCCATATACATCTTTGGAAGGACATACAAGCGCTATCATCCTCCATTTATTGAAATTGAAGGTACCAAGTATAACTTCCTGAAAGTTTATGATCAGTATGATGTTGACATATACATATACATATACATATACAAATTATTTTATAACTAAACATATATTTATCACTCCAACCAACAGGCAATCTCTCTATCAAAAAGCCCTTCCATCCACTTAATCACCCCGGTCTCAAGCCTCATGCTCGCGCAGTTACAACCTCCGTGCTTTTGCCATCTTTTTAGCCTGTTACAAAGCAAACCACTCACACTAAATGCTGGTGTTGCATATGGCTTTGATCGTATAGTTTTTTGGCATTTTTCCGTTTCATGCATAAAATTTTGACCAAACCAGATACTCATGCACGCTCCCGCCTGTAAATCTGCGTTTAAAAATGGAGCTATTGATTTTGTCCAAGATAGTTAATTTCTTCAGACATAACTTCCATGGTGATGGATATCTACATTACAAAACGTATGAAGCCCGTAAAGCCTATGCGGACGGCGTGTTAAGGCTCGCAGATCGATTGTTTATAGCAGCGTTATTACCTATACTTTCGATTTTTTATACTGAGTCAGATAATTATTATCTGCAATTCTTTTCTTCGCTCTCTATCTTTTTCGGTGGGGTATGGTTGAGGCATAAAGGATTGTTAATGATCGATTATATAAGTCGAAACAGAACGAGATATAATAGAGCTATAATTTAGATGTTTCACATTATCCATATGATCAGTAATCACACGAAGAACCACTGTGTTTGTTCAACCACTTTATCCACTTCATTCACTCAACTCATTTTTAGAAAATTCCATATATTGGCAAACAGATCATTAGCTAGATTCATAGGTGTCTTTTAATGAAAAGCTATCGCTTAGACTTGTCTGCGTTGGTCGTAGCAATAATCGCTCTTGGTTTTTCGATTTGGCAAGGTCGGGAACAGGTAAGGCACAATCATATTTCTGTAGAACCAAGATTAACTTCTTACTTTTCCATTGATGGTAAACAAAAACTCTGGGGGGTCTATGTGATCAACAACGGGATGGGAACCGGCTTTGTCGAGGAGTTAAATGTCTTTGTCGATGGAAAAAAGTCCAAGATCATGAGTGGGGCCCATTCTTTTCCGCTCTCATTGCATTAGAACTAAATCCCAATTGTTTTCGTGTAGCCCACCTTAGAAAGAATGATTCATTGCAAGTAGGAGTAGAGTTTCCTCTCATTGAGGCCAATCAACCTCACGAAACCCCTATGTCTTGTTTATCAGATAGATTGCTTCTAGTCGAATATATGAAAGAAAGGTTAGATTACCATCTAAAAATAGAATCACTGTATGGCATTGAGTTTGAATATAGATACATGAAAAATGAACAGGTTAGAACTTAACATTTGCATTGAGGTAAACATTTAACTATCCAACCAGTTATTGAAATCCGGAGAGAAGTCTCTCATCATCGCGAGATATACCGCTGCTCTATCTGTCGCGCCACCGCCTGTTCTTTCTTGGCTTTGTGCTTCTCCAACTGCTCCTTGTAGGCGCGGTCTAACTGCTCTGGCGACACATTATCAACGTCATGTCCGCCTTGACGAAGTGCCTCAAGGAATCCCGCTTTGTTTCTGTCATCCCCCACCCAAAGACGTAATGCCGCAAGCTGGCGTTTAGATGGATCGGGGTGGCTGTTGTCTTGACCGTAATAAAGTGATTTCAACGTCGCCTGCTGCTCGTCGAACTGTTGGTTGATAGCCGCCGTGGTTTCTTCAGACGGATCCAGTTGGTTGGCAATCGCTTTGGCGCGTTCTTTCTCTAACTCCAGATACGCATCCCGATGATTTTGGGTAAGCTCTCGTTGATACTTTTGGCTGTCTTTGTTCCCTTTCTCAAACAGCGTTTTGAATGCCGGGGATGCCATCGCCTGGCGGCGCAGCTTTAGTTGGCCGGTAATATCCTGCATGGCCGTTTCCAGCGGGATAACCTTTACAAAATCATCGCTTTCGGTGCTGCGTCTTTCAGTGACCGGCTTGGGTACCCAATCGTCCCCGCCATAATTGACTTCCGTGGTCAGCACCAAGCCGGGTTGATCCCCTTCCAACTCAGGATTGATGTCTTTGGCAAAGGTGACTCCACCCCACCTCGCCGCTTGATGGTCTTTCCAGTTGTCAGGTCTTTCTGGCCGACAGCAGCGTCGAGGTTGGCTTTATAGAACGTCCCCAATGCCTGCTTGAGCTCCGGGTCATTCATATCGACATCCCCTTTTAGCATGGCGGGCAGTTTTGCCTCTAATACCTCACCTGCCCTGTGTATTTCCGGATCTGCATACCGACGCGGATCGTAAGCACTGCCCTTGATGAAGTCGTTATCAAAAATCTCATCCGCATCCCCACCTTGCATCCAGCGCTGCCAGCCCGTTTGGAGAATCGGTGCGTTATCTTTTATGAACTGCGTCTTTTTCTGTTGCGCTAACTGGTAGTCCGAGAGGTTTTGCGCGATTCATACGCGGCTATCTGCGCTTCATCTTTCCTTCGGCTGCGATCCTCGGCCTCTCTTAACGAGCCGCCTTTGCCGTCCTCTCCATACAAATAGGTATGCTGCTCTTGGGCCCTTTTCGCCTGCGCCTCACGAAGGGACAGGTTCGCTTCATGGCTTTCCCGCGCCATTCTCAGACGTTCATCCTCCATTCTGAGGCCTTGTTTACGCGCTTCCCGCGCATCCTTCCTGGCAAAGTGCCGGTCTGCAATGTCGAAGCCCCGCAGAGCACCATCCATTAACCCGCGTGTATCCAATCCGCTCATGTTCACGCCTCCTTAAAACAGCTCACCCAGCACCAGACCACCGACGCCACCAATGACCGCCCCAACCGGGCCGCCTGCCATAAACCCAACCGCCGCACCGGAGCCGACTGATGACAGTGTTTGCTGCCTCTCAGCCTGCTTCAGTTGCTTGTTGGCGTTTTCACGCTCGGTTTCCCTGGCCGCCGCATCACGCAACCCGCCCATTGCCATTTGCCTGGTATGTCGTCCCAAGCTCACAAGACTGTATCCCATACAATTTCCTTACCCCTGTGGTTGGCATAGTTTCGGGCACCCAAACCGGCACCGGAAAGTGTTCTCAGAGAACGCTCGCGTTCATGGTCACGAAGCCCATTCTTGGCAGCCACCACGGAAAGCGCCGTTTTGGCCGACTGGTTTTCATCCCCTTCTGACGAGAGGCCATACCGGGCCATCCGGTTTGATTCGCCCTGCTGGGCAGCACGCAATGAATCCTCAGCGTTGCCACTCACGCGGGAAAGTTGCTCCCCAAGAAGCACCCCGGTTTGCGATTTCTCCAACAGCTCTTTTTGTTTGGGGTAAAAGCGGTTTACCCAGTCGTCAAACATGGCCCGTTGAATCTGTGCGTATTTATCAGCTGCAAATCCCATCAGTCGCCCTCCGTTTACGCATGCATCTTCCCGCCTGGGTTATGCCTGTGGTCGTATGTGTCCTGGCCGTTTCGCCGGGTACTGACACCATCCGTAGTTAACTCAAATTCAGTATCCGGCTTTTTCATCGCGCCATAGCTTCGAAGGCCAATGCCTGCCGCAGCACCGGCCAACTGGAGGTTTCCCGAGCGGCGGTTGAAATCGTTGTAGGCGTCCGTCTGTGCTTGGCGCAAACTTAAGTTTGCCACATCCCCCATGCCTCTTAAGGCATTGGCTTGCTGACCGGTACCCAGCGAGACCACATCTGCCAGACCCGCAACGTATTTGTCCTGCTCCGCGGCCTGCGCCCGGTTAACCGTGTCGTTCTGGGCAATAGACTGCTCGGTGGACATGTCCGACATCGCCGCCTTGAACTTGCCGCTGGTCGGATCCACACCCGACGCAGTGAGGTTATCCGCGACCGTCCCCCGGCTTTCACTGAACGCCTTGTTGTAGCCCAAATCGACCGCTTCTTTGGTTTTTGCCATGTTCGATCCGGAATTGAAGTTATCCACCCGTTGGATAAAGGTATCTTCAAACCCTTTGAGGTCATTCTGGTAGATGTCCCAATACTTCCCGGCCACCTCTGCTGCGGCAATTTCATGGGGTGTTTCCTTCACCTTGTTATCCTTACGCCCGCCCATAGCCCCTCCTAAAGTGCTTTTTCCCAATGCTGAATCTGCTCATCACCTGAGACCTTGGTGTAGCCTTGCTGTAAAAGCCGTGGCTCCAACGCGGTCACTGCCGTTATAAGCTCCACACCACGCCCGCCAATCTGGCGCGCCAGGTGTTCAATCTGGTGTTGGTACCTTTGAATCGTGTTTTCGCCCCAGCCATACGCAAAGAGGACATTTACCCAAATCACCGGCCCGCGGTATTGAGGCTCAAGGACAACAAAGCCGTCCTCACACAGAAAGAGGAATGCCGTTTTATCGGATAAGGCCCGGTCTACCTGTTCAGAGAATTCGTGATGATTGCGACGGGCTGTTCTGGCAATGAGGGGAAGGAGTCTGTCCCGGTATCGCTCCCAGGGTGCGTTTACCAGTGTCACTGTTATGCCTTGATATAGATAAACGACAGGGCTTGTTCGTAGATGTACAGGTTCACATTGCTCCCTACGATGCAACTTGCCGCCATGACATTCATCTGGATAGTAATTCCCGTGTGTGGCGGTAAGGAAAAGGCCCTGGAAGTACACAACCCTCGGTCACCTAAGCTGGTATATGCCGATTGCACCGCGAACGCTCCATTCACGTAATACCGAACCAGTGGAGTACAGCCACCTCCGTCAGAAATCACATTAGGCGCTATCATTTTTCGCCAAAACGGCGCAGAGGGAATACTAAACGTCAGCACGCCGTGCTCACTCCCGCACGGTACCAACAGCCATTGTCTGTAGGGCAAATGGTGCGATTGCACGGCGGTAACATCCCCGACTATCTTGTTGGCATAGATGGTGCCTTTGACGGTGCAATCTTCTTCAATGGTGATGTTGTTGAGCCGTCCTCCTGACGCCACCAGGTAATCGGTATAAATCACGCCGTTTTCGGTGATCCGTGTGTGGTAGCCATTGTAGGGTCCACCGGTACCGACATTGATTTGAGCGCCATTGATGACCGCACTGTTAAGCGTCGGTGTCGATATGGCTATCCCGGCTTTCACCTCGTCCGCCACTATGGTCTGGGCATCGAGTATCTGGATGGTCGCTGTCTCAATCAGCGCTTTGGGAATAATGACGTTCCCGGCATCGATAGCAAAAAGTGGCGACAGGTTGCTTTCACTATCATTTGGGTCAAAGACGAACACCTGACTGGCAGCTATCGCCACCTGGCTGGTACCATCGGATTTGGCAAGAAGGCCGATACCTGCCGTTATCTCCCCAGCCTGGGCCTTTTGCCCCCACATGTCTTCAAACTTGTTGTTTGCCTCATCGATACCGGTTGTCAGTTCATTGACCAGGTCGGATTGGCGCATCTGGTCTGCAATGTCATTCACCACATTGGAAATATCCTGGCTGGTGCTGACGTCAATCCCCGTTGAGGCATGATAAGGCCCGGCCCTGTCTTTGACGTTGATGTGCCTCGCCCAGTAAAAAAACGTTGAGCCGGGAGGCACCGTATCTCCAAACACCGTGGCTGACGAGGTACCGATTAACACCGCTGACTCAAGTGTGCCCGCTGTCCCTCTCCAGATTTCCGTGTAGGCATGGCCGCTGTACTGAGGGTGTTCCCACTCAAGCATGATGGCACCAAACCCACCGAACCCGGAAAAACCGGTTGGGGCAGAGGGCATTTGTACCTGGGTATCATCGGAAACCGGCGGAGGTGCCGGCTTGGGTATGTAACCACCCTGCACTGTTCGCTTCACCCCAACAACACCGAGGTTGGCAAGGTCACGCAGGTCAGTGCCTTTTCAAGGCCCGAGCCACGTTGACCGGTCAAAAGCTCCATGTTTTCCTGCAGCGCGTCCGCATCGCGGCCAGCGCGAAACCCTGACCTTGGCTTGTGATTTCGCATCACGACAACTCCTGCATGCTGCTGGCTATCAGTATCCGCTCAACATCCGAGGTGCCACTGACTTCGACCTGCCACTTACATGCCCTGACGGCAGGAAGGCGAAACGCACAATGGTCCAACTCGCCCGCATGTAATTCAAACACCACCACACCATCAGCGATAAAGCGAATCGTGACCTCATGGGGAGAGAGTGACTGAACCCGGGCACTGGACAGCACACTGTTAAGGGGCATCAGGTATTCTTTTGAGCGCCAGGTGTATGGCCTGACCGTCTCGGCCTGTTGCCACTCCTTGACCTCGGTGCCGTCAACCACCATCAACACATCTCGTTCGATATCGTTAACGGCAGTGACCCAGCTTTCGGAAAGCCGTGTGAAATCTTGCGATACAGGATCAAAGATAAAGGCCCCACCCTCATATTGGGCGACATACAAGCTTCAACTGATACCGCCTTGATGGTGTGAGGTTTAAACGCTTGCCAGCTCTCACGGTCAATCAGTTGGTCCGTCAGCACATGCGCCCCATCGGCGGCCACGGCAACCAGTCCATCGGGTGAGGCATAGACACCCATACCGTTTAACACCACAAGGGATTCGTCACTGACACAGGCCTGCTCAACCGGTAACTTGGCACCGTTAATGGCACTCGGTGTGACCCCGCTGAACACATAAGGGTAGCCTTTGGTTACCACGACCAACGATGTGCCAATAGCCGCCACGCTGACAATCTGGTGCTCGGTCGTTCCCCGATAAGCGGCGGGCCAGGCATACGGCAGGTAGGCGTCTGAAAACATCACTTCGTTACCGGCAAAGCCTGCACATATCCCATTTGCCATCTGACACAGCCCCTGCATATTTTCATCCGGCTCGTCATAATCCCAGGTCTCCAGTACCGGCCCGTTAACAGCTTTTGCGCCATCAACATATTGCCCCTGAGAAATAGGCACTTCCGCCACCAAGAGGTAATCGGCCTCACCCGATACGGTGACCGATCGGTATAGCCGGGTATGGGTAATGTTCTGGGTATTGATGGTTGGCTGGGTAAGCTTGACGGTAACCGTCGAGCCCGGTTTTTCAATCAACACGGATTGAGACGGCTCCCCCGGCGCACCTTCTTCCCCAAACCGGGAAACATACGTCTGGATATACAGCCGGTCTTCATCATCAAAAATGGGGCTTCACCTGCTGGCGGCTCTTCCCCGGTACTGCCATCCACGCTCAAAACAACAGGCGAAGAAGTTGGCCGGGGAATACCAAGGTCATACCAGGCAGCCGGACCAAATCCGTTCGCACCTATGGCAATATCCTGGGCGGTCACTTTTGGCCTTCCTGCCCCCGTCCAATAGACGCGCTCCCATTCATCTTGCGCCATGGGGCTCTGAATCGCAGACACCCTTTGTGACCAGCAAAGCCAGTTCGCTGCGCTGTATTTAAACAGGGTATTGGCCGCTATCGGCAGGACAAACGCGGGCCTGCTGTCTTTGATGGGTGAGACGATGCCTCGTTCAAACCGGCAGTCCAACGCATAGGCTGCCGCTTCATCAGGCAATAGGTGTTCTTTGAAGCGGGGTATTTCACCGCGCATCATGGGAATGTCTATTTTCATTGGAAGGGCTCTTGGGTTATGGCATGAGTGCGTTAATCACACCTTTTCGAAAATACCGTGACTTAGCAGCCGTATGTCGAGTTGTGCCGGAATGAACAATTGCCCGTACAGGCTTTCTTCCTTCAGATTCAATTAACCTCAAAAACAGTGTCCATCATAATCCAGGCCGCAGTACCGAGACCGTTTCCTTTAATGACTGAGCCACCTTTGCTCAAATACAGGTAAGGTGCTGTACTTTGAGCGGAAGTAATTACATTAGACCTGTACTGAATTTTGGTTGGAAAGACTGATGTATAGGGAAGGTTAAGTATGTCTTTTGAGTTATCGATGGTGGCCCGAACTATTCCCGCAATGTGTATTGACGTCGGGTCAACAAAACGGTACCGGAGGACATCTTCGTCGCTGTAGAGAGTCACGCCACTTGCAAACCATGATGCAGGAACATCTTGCCAGGGTTGGGGATAAACCCCGGTGACAGAGCCTGGTTGGCGCTCGATATGAAGTTGCTTGGTTGAAACCGCCAATTTCACCGCGCAACTGGTTACTGAATTCGTCATTTGACCGAAAGACGAGCCCGAAGAGTCCGAAGAAGTCAGAAGCCCAGCGTTTCCAGTGCTAACAATAATCTTCGTAGCAGGATATCCATGAAGCTGAGCTTTTATGCCATAGGTAGAGCCGGCGCTTCCGTTGCCATCAAGATAAATGAAATCTCCGACTTCCCCCAACCAGCACGCCCACCGACGGAACCATCATTAAACGCAAAAAGTTTGATATCTAAATCTTTTTCAAGATATTCCTGTCCCAATTCGGTTGCGATATCTATCTCAATGCTTTGGCTGACACCCATCGGCGCACCACCGTTAACATCAATCACCTTCGAAACAGGCATGGATACATAGCGCCGTCGATAGCCCACTACCGGCCCCAATGTCAGTGTATTGGCTACCGTCTCATCATAACCCACAGAAGCTTTATCAATTTGGTTTGCTGAAATACGTAACCTGAATGTTTCACTCCCGGAGCCTACAACTCCCCATGAGGACCAACTCGAAGGAAACTTTGCAATCTGCTCCTGCGAAATTACTTCGGTACCATAAAGCGTTTCTTCCCCTGAACCGCCAATACCAACAGTAATTTGTTCATACTCAGTCCAGGGGTAAGAAGAGGTAATAGTGGAAGGACGACCGCCTCCCGGATGAATGATGACCTTTTCAAATTGTTGGTCTTGTTGAGCAAATAAACTATACCGATTCAGCATGATAGACTCCGGGCGCAAACGCCATTGAATTAGATTTTGCGTACAGGAATTAGCGTATTAACCATGAACCACTGGGTGGTGTTCATCCCCCCGGCAATCACATACACACGCTTATTGGCACCCGCCGAACCTAAATCCAGATATTCATCCGTATTGTCATTGCGACTGATGATGAGATACCGACATATGAACTCAAATCCTGTTGGGGCATGAAATACGGGGTCACTCCCCGATATGTTCGCATTAACCCGGAAGTGTCCTACCAGCTCGATAGTTTCAGCATCAGCCCAACGTACATGCGCACGTCCATTGTCAAAGCTCCCCACTTGCACCTAAAGTAATAATGCTTGAGTCGATGCTTTCTATCGACTGCCAGGGACTTGGGTACTCCATCAGAACCGGTCGAGTTTTGGTGTACGCTACGATATGACTGATATATACCGACACGTTTGTGTCAATTCGTTCAAAATAGGCCGTGTTCGTGCCGGTTGCAGTCACTTGGCAAGAATAATTGGTTGAAGCATCCCGGTAGCCTCCGATGACCTTCCAGGTAGAAGGATTGGCTTGTATTTGTGCCTTCGGCACGACAGAGGTGGGATAGGATTCAGACAAGCCGGTGTTCGAGTGCGTGGTATATATTTCTACACGCTCGATATCATTCCATGTTAAGTCACTGGGTAACGTCACAGTGCCCGATTGATATCCATTCTGGTCGTATTGCAGCAGTGTAATTTCAAGAAATGGCCTGAGTCCCCCGGACAACCCCACGCCACCCACAATCTCCCAACCTTCAGAAACATCCCGGCACCCAAGCACAAGGACTTCATTTGGCGACGTGAGCGTGTAGCTCATCCGAACCATGTACTTTGCCATTGAGGAATAACCGCTGAGCTGGTGAGCATGCCGAGGTGACCGCCACACGAAGCAGTTTGTTAACCGCTGGCGCGGGAAGGTTTGCCTGGGACTCGCCAACGGGCAACACAAAGCGGCTGTTACTGGCCGTCTCCAAATCAATGGGTGTACCCGGCGTGCCAGTGACGGTTACCCACTTTTGCACACCATCGCCGCCAATCGCGCCCCACTCTGTCCCGTTGTGCCCTTCAAACTCTTTGGAGACCGGGTTTAGCCGAAACCGCCCTTCATCACCTGCTGCCATGCTGACTTTGACGCTTGGGGTCTTCACACCATGTTCAAAGGTCAGCTCTTGTGTGGCAGTCGAGACGCCGGTTTGATTGTCATACCCAATGTAGCCAGCCTGAGCCTCCGTTTTCGACAGGTATTCGTTTGAGGCCTCTGTTTTACTGAGAAACAGGTTGGTCACTTCGGTTTTTGTGAAGTAGTCAGCCAGCATGCCGATGGCTTCCAGTGCCTTATCAAAGGCTTTCTTAACCGCGCCGGCTGTTGCGTATTTTTCATCGCTGGCATCATCAATGGCCGGGGTTACAGCCCAGTTTTGAAGAAGCCCCAGACCAATGTGCGTTTTCGTCAGCTCAACAATGCCTTTGAGGCCATTTACCGATGTCACCGACTCGGTATTGTCCATCTTGTAGTAATCGGTGAGGTGTACCGAATAAACCAGCGTATCCCCGACACCGTATTCCTCCCCGCCTACCACACCGCCGACATTCACCTTCCAAAAACATGACCGGGCCTGCCCGTTCAAATCAAGAAGCGGAGCCGGGTACACCCCTGAAGACAAATCCGCGTTACCCGCTTCAACCACGGCACCGGTCAGGGAAGCCACCGCCCTTTCCGCCCGCAATGCCGCCTCTTCAGCCGTTGTCGCCGCGCCCGTAGCTAGGCTTGCCTTGTCACCCGAGAGAATGGCCTGCTGAGTGGCAACATCGGCTTTTCCCGTTGCTATCCCCGCTTGTGTAGTTGCGATGTCGGCTTTAGTGCTCGCCACACCGGTTTTTTCGGTTGCTATCTGGGCCTGGGCGGTTGCTATCCCGGCATTGTCCGTGGCGATGGTCGCTTGAGCGGTCGCAATACCTGCCTGCCGGGTTGCCTCTTCCTGTTGCGTCGTCGCCTCTGTCGCTTTGTTTGTGGCAATGCCCGCCTGCCGGGTCGCTTCGTTCTTATTCTCCGCGGAAAGGGTGGCCTGCTCGGTAGCAAGGTTCGCCGATTCAGCCACACGTTGCTTGTCGAGGGCCACCTGCTGCGCCAGTACCCCGACATCCTGCCGGTTTTGCAAAACCTCACCTTGCCAGGTATCAACGTCACCGTGTTTGGTGCGAACTTCCTCCAGAATGCTTTTTGCCAGTAACACGGTCTCGGGCAATATCGGCTCAGAAAATTCAATCAGCGCTTCGAGGGTATGCTCCCCGCTCATGTCAGGGAGTACGGTGCAATCGCCCAGATACTCCACATCCGAGCGCTTGTTAACCTGGGCATACACCGCATATTCCCCGGCCTTTAACGTAAAGTCATACCCGCCCTGGGCATCGGTCTTTTGCAGGACATTGGAATAGATAAACGCGTCCCCGGCATTGCGTTTGGCAACACACTCAATAATGGCGTAAGGCAGAACGTCATTGCCGCTGGCGTCGGTATGTATCCCTTTCACTGAAATCATTATCGCTTCGCCTCTTTGATATCCCGCTCATGGTTGCGCTGCATATACCGCTTTGCCTTACCGCCCATTGCCGCGTCGAACGCCTGGAAATGGAGCATCGACTTATTGAGGTTTGACTGGTCTTGCCCGTCCTTTCCGTAAGCCCGGTACATCACAAAATCGATAACAGCGGGCAGGTACACCTCATTGATGGGAAGTACCTCTGTTTCATCGGTGACCGAAGGCCTGACCGACCAGGCATCTGTCACCGTGACGGCTGAGTCTGGTCTGGGAAAAAGCTCATAAGAAAGGTATTGGCCGCTCGCCTGTGTCCACACCGAAGGCTGGCCGGTTTTGGTTCGCCATCCGGGGTCGAGTTGATTGAGCTTGTTGATATCGACAAAGCTCAGTGCCCGGTTTCCGGCCATGTCTGCAGAAAGCAGGCTGACCGCCTTTGCCGGTGCCTGTACGGTGCCATCGGTGACATCAAACGTTCTTTGCTGCCTGCCTTCCTGAGGGAGCAAAATGATGATCATCGAGAGCGCCTGGTTGATGTAATCCATCAAGCTTTCACGGGACCAGAAGGCATTTCTCGGGTCCACCAACTCATTCGACAGCGTGTCTAACAGCGCTTTAATCGTCATCAGAAAAAGCTCCGGTTACGGCGCACGGGGTTTTGAAAGGTGGTTTCCGGACTGGCTTCTACACGCCAACGCCTGGCTTTGCTGACCTCTTCGTTAAACAGGGTTTCGTAGTACGCGGCAAGACCGGGCTCTGCCCAGTCAGCGTCAGGCTGGAGAAGCAACAGCGACGCCGCGCCGGCACAGACCCCTTTTTTCCAGTCATCAAAGAGGGCGTCCGGCAAATACTCGGCACCGTCTTGTGGTACCACGCTGCAAACGATGCGTACGTCAGTCAAATCACGGAGAAAGTAGATGGCATCCTTCTCCAGCAGGTGATAATCCCTGTCCTTTTCCAACGGCTCACCTTTTGACTGAACAGACAGGATTTCCCCGGTTTTAAGGCCACCGAGCGTGCGGCGGTTCAACGATGAACCACCGACAACCCGAATGGTCTGGTACTCATAGACCCTGTCGAGCTCACGAGTGTGAAGGAGGACGTTACTTTTGGAACAAAACTCCGCTGCCGCTTCCACCACGGCCTGCGCCATCACAAAATCCAGGGGCACGTTCACCATGGTCCTGAGTGTTGGCAGGAAATCAGAGACAGGGACTTGCTTCATCAGTCTTCCTTACTGGCCAATGTGACACTGATGAAAGCGTCGCGAACACGCTTCTTGTAATCCCCGACAGCCTCTTGGGCACCCTTGGGGGCAAAGTCCAACCCAGCCCCTTCAACAAGCGCGGCAATCTTGGGGCTGTTCATTTTGGCAAGGTCGAAGGCTTCCCCCTCCACCACCACCGTCAGGTCACTTTCTGCGGCTTGCTTTTGGGCTAACTCTTGCGCTTCCTTCGCTGCCTGCTCTTCGGCTGCCTTTTGCGCTTTTTCTGCCGCCTTGGCCTCGTCAAGCCGGTCAGCTTCAACGAACACCTTGTCATAACGAAGCAGGATGGCGGCCACGTTCGGTGTGACGTTAATGGGCTGAAACCGGGGAAACACCTGGCGGCTGCCGGTAATGGTGTCGCGTTTGACCGGTTTGGGGCCAATGTAGGCAATGGCAATGTTGCTCATGGTCGTCTCTCTCAAATAAAAAAGGGCACCGAAGTGCCCAAAGGTCCCAGGTAGGAATCAGTAACCGACAGACAGGTACTCGGGGTTAATTTCAAGCACACCGTTGGCTTCTGCCCCCTTGATAACCGCCATCAACACCGCCTTTTGGTCGGTGTAAGCCGAAGGCAGGGCGATAATCTGGTTTGTTGCCGTCGCCACATCGATGCCCGCCTTGAGGGTTTTGGTACCCAGCTTGACGTCTACCGTGACACCCGCGCCAAGGCCGTCGGTATTGATTCGAAGGGCAACAACCTTGATGCCAATTGGCACGTCAAGAAGCTCCACTTCGGTGTTGACGGCTGCCGCGCTCAAAGACGCTTTACTGAACGCGACAGACAGGTTGCCATGTGTACCCACATACATGCGGTCATGCATGGTTGGGGCTTTAATCTTCGCCATGATTTCTTCTCCACAAAGTCAGAAAAAGGCGGACTTGCCGCCTTTGCCCAGAGGTTAAAGGGTGACCGCCGTATCCAGGGCAATGACACCGTGGTCGTTCGCACGGCCAGCCTTGTCCTTGAAGCGGATTTTCTTGAGGCCGTTCATCCAGCCAATGGTGATTTCAGTGCGGTTACCCGCATCCGTTTTCTCTTCATGCATGGAGAACTGGGTCCCTGCAGACGTTTTGCCCCAGCTGACGCCAGCGCCTGGCCGCCCAGCAACATCGCGCGGTCAATGGTGGTGCCCGCCGTGGCCTGCGTGACAGTGGCGTTGTCATCATTGTTTGACACATCGACCGTTGAGCCACGTTGAACCGGATGGGCATGCCTTTGTACTTGCGCACAAGGATGTTGCCCCACATGGCACACTCCCCGGAGAACACCGGGTGCTTGAAGTTGCGCGAGCGTGTCATGGCTGATGCCACAATTTGCTGCCATTCCTTGTAGGACGTGGTTTTCTTCCAACTGTCCCACTGGCGGGGCGTCACCTCGAGCAAGAAGAACGGCTCATCCCCTGCCATCTCATCGCCGGTAAAACGAATCGGCTGAAGGGGGTGCGCCATTTCCTCAATGTAGAGGCTGAGGTTGTCCACGGTTTCGAGGCTGAACACATCCGCCTGATCAAGCTGGTCAAAGCTTGTCGCATCACCCCCGAAGAAATGACGGTCATAGGTGGGCGGCAGCACCTCGTTAATCATGATCTCGCCGTACTCGTCATGGTTTTCGAGCGGGACAATGATATCGTCGTGGATATAGTCACCACGCGCCCCGGCAATCTGTACCGTGGCAATCTGGTCTTGCAGGTTGTTGAAGTAAGGACCGAGCAACGTCCTTGCGGTTTTGCGAAGATCGTGGACGGTGCGCTGCTGGGCCATCTTACCGCCCGCATCGACCTGATGACGTCCCTGGTCGATATTGAGCTCGAAGTCCGTGAAATCCAGTCCTTCACCCCGGCCTTCGATTTTCTTGTCACCCATGGTCGGACGTTTGGAAAGGCCGTGGACAATCTGCATATCCACCGAATCACCCGCCGTCTTTGACAGGTCAGTCACCCTTACAATGGGCGCATGCGGGGAAGACTGGCGTTCACCTTTCTTGTCCCCGGTCGCCTGTTTGGGCGAATCCTCGGTGAGCATGTTCACAAAGGAGCGGTTCCGGTTGGTGGCCGTGTAAAGTGCCACCTGCTGGATCATCCGCGCCTGCTGCTTGGTAATGTTCGTCATCTTCTAAATCCTCAAACGAAAGAACCCGCCACAATGGACGGGTCCCTTACAAACGAATGGCGTCTACACGCCGCTAGAGAGTTGACAGAAGTGCTTCGATTTGGTCATCAGACATGTTGTCGAACATCGCGCCAACCTCGTCAGCGTCTGCGTTCGCCACCTTGTCCATCACCGTACCCTGGTGCGCACTTGTCGCACCCACTTCCGACGGTGAAGCAGGGAGGTCAGCATTCGCCTGCTCTTCCGCCGCTTCGGCTTTAGCTCTGACCTCTTGTGAGTTTGCCGACGCCGCCGGTTTTTCAAACGCGGCGTTGACGCGCCGGGACACTTCGGTAAAACGGTCAGCCAATGGCTTGTCCTGCCAATGGGGATCGGCACGTAATTCATCGTCGATATCCAACGCCTTGCTCCACTTGTCCCCGCCTTCAGTCCGCCAGGCATTGAGGTCAGCATTGCCCTTGATCGCCTCCGCAACCGGGTTGCTTTCAGCGGGGCTCTGCTCTTGACTGGGTTCTGTCGGTGGCGACGTAGTTTCAAATGACTTCACCTTGCAACCAGGTGTTTAATCACCTTGCCCACCTCGGGATAGTCATCGGTCAGTGAATCAAGTTGTTCGTCGGTGATGTCGAGGTTTTCCGGCAGGTCTTCTGGATTGATGCCAAGCTTTTCAAGCTGCTTGTTACGCAACTCCAGCAACCGCTGGCCCTGCTCCCATTCGCCACGTTCAGATTTGAGCTTTTCCAGTTCCTCATTGAGCTGGCGTTTTTCGTCACGCTCACGCTCAAGGACTTCAAACGGAATGATGTGCTGGTTGTCTTTAGTGGCAACGCCTTCAGGCTTGGTGTCATCCTCACCCTGAGTGCCCGTTTCTTCACCCGCAGCGCCGAAGCTGCACCAGTATCGACATCAGGTGTTGAGTCAGGCTCTTCAGATTTCAGTTCTGGCTCGCTGCCGGTGCTGGCGTCACTGGTCCCTGGCTCGTCAGCCAGTTCCAGGTCTTCCAAGCTGTCCAGCATCGCATCCAGTTCTTCCGGTGTTTCCTTGCCAGTGAATTCGAAATCAAGTTCAACGCTCATGACGTGCTTTCTCCTGTGTAGACGTATCGCTGTCTGTGCGGTTAAGGGCTCTCAGTGAAAACCCTTAGCGGCACAAACAAAAAAAGCCCCGGCAACTGCCAGGGCTCAGAACCACTTACGAAAAAGCCCCACCCAAATGGGCGAGGCTTTACACGATGGGAATAAAATAACGCAGATTTCGGCAACATGCAAAACCACCCCCCGAATTTGCTCACTTGTAGGAATAAAGAAAGCAATACATAGGATACCCTTGAGTTTTATCTCATGGCTTTGTGATATTAATAGATGACAGCCATATAATTGCTGGAAATGGTTATTCACATAGGAAAATGATTTAGTAGTTTTTTGGAAGACTATCAGGCGCGTGCACGAAAACGTGAAAAAGGGATTCTGATGAATATGTCTATCCATCAGAAATCACGAGATAAGTTCGAACAATGTGTTACAGCGTCATAGAACTATACAGCAAAACGAAGGTAGAAAAACATGCAAGTTGCCTTCTGTTAAATTGTTATGCAGATGTAATCTTCACATTGAGAATCTAGTATGAAAATGGAAACCGACAGACTTATTCTGCGTCAGTGGAAAAGTGGAGATTATCAACCTTATGCTGAGTTATGCTCTGACGCACATGTGATGAGGTATTTTCTTACTCCACTTTCACGCGAAGAGAGTTATGAGCAAGCCAATAAAATCCAAAGCCTTATTTCGGAAAGAGGTTGGGGTTTCTGGGCTGTTGAGTTGAAAGAAACTGGGCAGTTTATTGGTTTTGTTGGGTTGCATAGTCAAGATGAAAATAGTGGATTTCCCAATGCCCCTTTTATCGAAATTGGTTGGCGTTTGTCATCGGAGTTTTGGGGTTTAGGCTATGCGCCTGAAGCGGCAAAAAAGGCATTACAATTCGCATTTGAAGAGCTTAATGCTCCTTCAGTTTATGCGTTTACCACGTTGCAAAATCTTCCTTCTCAGCGAGTAATGCTGAAATTGGGAATGGTCAATACGAATCAAGACTTTGGTCATCCAAAGGTGGTTAAAGGTCATCCTTTGGAGCGGCATTGTTTATATAAAATCACTCAGAAACAGTGGTTGGAAAAATCTGCATAACAAATATGAGCCCTTCTCCGGTCAATAAGCAATAGTATTCTTTTGGCTGCTTAAGTAGCCAATGCTTTCGAACAACAAAGCTGTCTACTTCGTTTTGTCATTTCCACCATTAAGTCATTGCTTACGGCAAATCTATGTTGCAGCTTTAACACTGCGGTTTATCACTGGTTGTTCATAGAGTAGCGGGGCCGGCCAGTTGGATCTTCAAGACTTGGTTGTGTGATTACGGTGATTGAACTGGCAACCCACAAAACCTACAACTGAATCGCATCAATCTGCGCCTGCAAGGCATCCCCGTATTGCCGTTTGATCCCTCTATTTCTTGGGTCAGGCGCTCCATTTCTTTTAAAATCACACCGGTTTCAGCCTGGGTTTTGGCATTGGTGTATCGCTGGCTGTCCGCTGATGCGTTGTCCCTTGCTGCGCTGGCACTGGCCCTTTGTGCCTCGGCTTCCAACTTCTCGACCTTCGCCGCCATCTCTCGCATTGCCAGTTCAAGCTGCGCCTGCTCTTGGCGCTGTTTCTCCATCGCGGCCTGCTGCTCTTCCGGTGACATATCCTCTGGGTCCTTCGGCGTTCCCAGCGCACCACGGACACGTTCCATGAATTCGGCCTTGTTCGGGATATCGGAAAGCTCAGCCACCAGGTCAATCACCGCCGCTTGGACCTGTGGCGGCAGTTGGGCGGTTAATTGCATCATCCTGTCGGCAAGCTGCGCTTTGTAGGCGGTGGTCTGCTGAATCGGTGCCAGGGAGATATGGGCACGAAGCCGGCTGATGTCGTTGTTCAGCCCTTTCTCCGTTTCCTCGTTCACCACCACCGTTTTGCGTTTGTGCTTGTCTTTTCGGTTAATCACAACCGACCGGTTCTTTTGCTCGCCCATGTCTTCGAGGATGTACCCCAACAGCAATTCACCCAGGAGCTGACTGGCGAAACGGTAGTTGTCGTTAATCTCAGCAAGGGTTGTCGCCCCCTGCTCGACCAGGTTCGCTATTGCTACCCCGGAATCGGCTCCGCCTTCCTGCCCGAGGAACGCTGAATAAATCCCCATGGTGTCCTGAATGAGCTTCATGGATTCTTGCATCACCTGGAACTGCTGGGTGGCAATGTGGAAATCCTGCTGAACCTGCAGCGTTTCACTGATGGTCTTCTTATGTTTCCTGTCCGGGTTGAGCTCAATGTAGCCATCAGGACGCTCAACTTCTTCCAGCACCTGCTCCCGCTCATGGTTGTGGCGTCTTCGTCCGCAATCACCCTTTTCGCCTGCAACAGGAACGTCAGTTTAATACGACGGAAATTCACCTCATCCTGCGCCGGGATAGCGCGGGCAATCAAGCCATAAGGCTCACCATTGCTGTCCTTTCGGTACCCAAAGAACGGCACAATCGGAAACATCCCATGCGGGGCGCTACATTGCCGGTCACCCAAATGGTACGGACCGGCATACCATGACTCCATAATACGGCTGACCTGTGCCTGTACCAGCTTCGCCCGCCCCATGCCCACTGCCGTGGCATGCATGATGTTGTTGCCGTCGTACTCAATCACCCGGCCACTGGAAAGCTTTATCACCGGCTTTCGCTCCATGGTGCGGATATAGACAATCTGCAGACGAATGCGCTTGCGGTTCTGGCTCAGGTATTCGGTCTGCTCTCGATTCCAGCCATGGTATTCTTCCCACGCACTCACTAACTGCGGGTCTACCCCATCAACCAACTGGGTATCTACAAACCCGTGCCAGTTGTTGGTAGCCTGCTCAAGCACCATCGCCTTACCCGGCACCATGGTCTTGAGCTCATCAACATCAATCCAGCGCTCACGCATTACCCACCGGCAATCAGACCAATCCGGCTCAACCGACAGCCAGTCCCAATACACTTCATCACGCGGTACCTGTTTGATGCGGTACTTACAACCAAACGGATTCGGGTTCCGGTACACCTCGGCAAACCCAACGCCGCCCTTGATTTGATTGGCGTAGGCATCAGAGCGGGCTTTTTCGAGCCTTCCCAGTCTGGCCGCATCAGCAAACTCAGCGTTCACCGCCTCGGCCAATGCTTCCATTTCATCGTCTGGGTCATCCGCTGTGACCAGCAAATCTGTCCGCGTCTTGGCTTCCATGCCCAGCACCCCGTCAATGGTCGGCGCTATCAGGTTATGCATGGTTTCGGGTTGCCCGCGCTCCCGTAGTTTTTCAATCACCTTTGGGGACAACTGGTCACCGTCATAATAAGCATGGGCCTTTTTGGCATTGCTGCGCCAGTTAGGCTGGCCGTCGATGTCAGACATGATTTCGAGCATCTTGGTCTGGTCAACCGCTTTTGGTTTGAGTGCTGTATTCATTATTTCGTCATCCAGTGCGTGTTGTTACGTGGCGTGTTGTCTTTGACGATTCGGTTCGGCATACGAACCCGCATTTCCTGGGCAATGAGGTAGCTCATCACCTGGTCGTCATAGTTGCCCTCCTGGGCACCCATCGAACCAGATTTGTTGTATACGAAGGTATGGAACTCCGAGACAGTGCCTATCCATCGAATGCCGGAGTTTCCCGCTTTCAGAAGTGGCTTAATGCCTTCTGTGAGAATAGGCTTTGAGTGTTTGGTAGTAAGCCAACCGAGTTTTACGGTTTCGTCTTCATCTTCCCGGTCGATGTACTGCTCTGAATAAATCCTGCTAACCGGGTAAATATCTTTCAGCTTCAGGACGAAGGCGTGACCGTGGTTGTTTCGCTCCGGTCCGATAAAGGCCGTGTTGTACCACCTGCCGATATGGGCGGTGAGCTGGGCAAACAGCTCAACATCGAGGAACCCAAACCAGTGGGCAACCTGCTCGCCGGTGCTTTTCTTCACCACATCAAAGCTTGAACGGTCCCCATGCTCTAACCCTTCAGCGATATCTACGCCAATGGCGTAATCCTCATCAGGGTCTGGTATTTCCCAAACCAGTAGCTGGTTCATCACTGAGCGCTGGCCTTGCTCATCCATACTTTTGGGCTTGGCGACTCTTTCCCGGTTTCCCGTGACCGGCTCCACGTCGTAAACAACAAGCGGGTTTATACAATCACCCTCGGCCTGCATAACGTGGTGGGCATTGAATACACGGCGGCCAGAGACCAGAAAGGCTTCCAGGGGCGTAGACGGAAACTCCTGTTTCATCTCTTCACCCTGCTCGGCCTCTTTGAGCACGTACCACTGACGCTGCTCATCATCTATCGAACAATCCATCGCCGCTTCCACCGCGTCAAAGTATTCACGCTGTAGCTTGTTCATCACGACCCCGCCCTTAGGTACCGGCGCACGATACTTAGGGTCTTGCCACCACGCGAAGAAATGGAACTTCCAATCAAGCTGAGTGAGAGGTTGTCCGGCCCGCAATAGTTCAATGGCTTTCATGGACATGGCATGGAAATCGGTGCCTACACCTTCCGCCGTACTTTCAATGAAGGCGACACAACCTGGGTGAATGGCATTTAAGGTACCGGTTCTCACTTCCTTGCTTTCGCCGGGTACTTCGCACATATCTTTCCGTGCTCGGAGACATGAAGTCGCTGGACCGTGCCGGAGCGAAATGATGTCGCAACCTGAATACTGCTGCCATGCTCAAACAGGATATGGCCGCCAGTTGCGCCCGAACGTCGGGACTTGATAGGGAATCGGGATTTCAGCCAATCCGGCAGGTTGTCGAAAGGGATTTCAATCTTGGTTCGAAATATCTCCCCGGCTGCCTGTTGGTCCTGGGCGATGATGCCGCATTTGAGGCTCTTGTTGAAAAGCGCTTCATCTAGCAGGTAGATATCAATCGCTGTTGAGAAGCCCAACTGCCTTGCCTTCAAAATGATGTTGAGCCAGTGCATAACCTCAAAAAGAAGCCGCTGAGCCGGGCGGAGTTTGAAGGTGACGAGCTCGCCCTTTTCATTCTCTATCTTGTACAGGTTGTCCAGTCTCCACCACTTGTCAGAGAGCTTGGATTGAATCTCTTTTATCTGTTCGTCTTGGGTCATATCGCAGGCATTAAAAAACCCGGCGCAATGGCCGGGTTCTCTATGTGACTCATCAATTAAGAGAAGGCGTTGTACACGTACGTCAAAATGGATATCACCGCGCACAAACTGGGTAAGCACGCATCACCAAAGTCGGAGTCAACAAGAACATGTACAATTAAACTTCGCACATAATAAAGCCGAAGTCTCAAAGCAGATGATTTCGTTAGACTAAAAGCCAGCGTTTTATCTTCACAGTACAGACTGGGCGTGTAGCAGCAGCACACATCAAACCTCCATGTGGAAACCAAATGGTAGTTTTGATTGCAGCCTTCCGGCGCATCTTCAATACGCTTAAAACCCTTTAAGATGCTTTTTTCACAATCAGTAAGCTTTTCAGAAAAAATTGATATATCGAAAATTTTTGCTTTATCCAACCTTTCTCTAATTGACTTAGATGCTTGGTAGTGCCGCCAAGCAAAGAAAACTATCATTACTACTGCAAAATACTCAAGATATTGGGGCCGGCTGAACACAAATTTCGAACCAGATAAAGAAAGCTCCCCATTGAACTGACCACCCGCAAACGAATAGATGAATAGCATAAATGAGGTAGTCATTAAGGTTTTTCGGTACTTTGCCTCTACTTCTGGATTGTTTTTAGATGTCGATACAATCATATTCACAAATTACATATGAAACATTTGAAGTATTTTACTATCAGATAGATACGCCGTACTAGCACATCAACCCGCCAGTGCCAATGTTCTGAAGGTCATCCAACATCTCACTAATCGGTGTATCGTCTCCCTTGCCCTCTTTAGCCAGGTTATCCGCTTCAAGAAACAGCTTGCGGGACATGTTTCTAATCCGGGCAGTGTCAGCAATCACCTTCTCCTTCATCACCACATCGATACCCAAACTGCTCATGGTCTTTGTCAGCGACTCAATCCGTGCGGTCAGCGTGTCTAATCCGCTATTGCAGCGGTTGAAGGATTCATAAAGGCTAATCCGCTCTTCCATGGTTGAAGCCTGCGCCATATCAGCGTGGATCTTCCCGAGGTATTCAATCCCTGATTGCAACCTTGCTCGGGTCAGCATCAGTTCATCGTCCAAAGTAGCCATGTCGGCGGCATCAAACATGTAGCGCTTTTCTGCCGGAAAATACCGGGCATACATGCCGCCTTTGCGTTCGGGATGAGGTATTGAGTTTGTGTCATGAAGGGCAAGCTTAACGTCATCTATCGATACGACGTTGCTAATTTCTGTACAGGCTTTCTTTTCCCGGGTTTTCCCTTTCGTTACCCGCTTAACTGTTTTTCGCTTCACATGGGCTAAGTGCGCATTTTTTCCCTGCGCATTCCCTTTCTGCGCACAATCCTCCTGCGCACTTTTGCGCACTTTGATATACCGGCGCGCGCTTTGGTAATTTATCCCTTTCGCCTCACACCATTCCTTTGCGCCTGTTCCGTATCGAGCGTGGTCATGCTCAAACTGCGCAGCCAGTTTTACCCAGTCAGCTTTTGCCATTACCTGTCTACTTGTTTTTCATCAGTACCAGATAAAACAGCGCTAATCGTGCTTACCCTGTTCGAGCATGATTTTTGTTTGGATGTGCTTGTAGCGCCAGTTAACGACAAAGGTCGCTACACCAATAAGAAAGCCGCCTAAAGCGACCCATTCATTGATTGATAACCCGGCAAGCGTTGTCACTGCGGATGCGCTATACGAAACAGCCGATGTGCTCTGGTTCATGTTCAATCCTTACGCATTGCATCAGTGACTTTGGGTACAATCTTTTCTGCGCTTCGGCCAACTACATATCCTCCCAACCCGATTTGAAGGAGTGTCCAGGCTTCAGACGCTAAGCGAAATTCCGTAAGCCCAAATGTATCGGCAACAACGAGCCCCAAGAACGTCAGCATGGTTATCGGACGCCAATTGCGTTGAAGCCAGCTCGCCCCTTGCGCCTCGGCGGTAATGACTTTGGTCTTGGCCTCGATAAGCCGCGCTTCATAATCCATGACCTTTGTCGCCATGGCACTTTGCATAGCAAACAGCTTGGTTTTGACTTCAAGCCTTTCCTCTTCACTGGTGTGGAGTTCATCAATCAGGTCTGTTACCGGCTCAACAAGGCCGGTCAGGAAGTTCCATATGCTCATCAGACATCCCCTTTGTAGGTAGCCGGATAATGTTTGCGGCAGAGGTGAAAGTGCGGCCCATCAATCAGTGGCTTTTTCCCTTGTTTCTTTTTCCTGGCGACATAGGTAGCGATGGCATCTTCCAAATCGCTTTCATTGTTGATGGTTGTCCAGCACGCGCCCCATACAACGGGGATGTTCAGCTCTATAGATGCGAGCCTGACAGCGTGGGCAAGTTTCAGGTAGAAACCAAAGTCCCAACGAACTTCACCATCTACCCAGGCACCGAGGTCAACGGCATGTCCTGTCAGGTGTCGGCTTTTGAGTGTGTGGGAGGCACCTTCCTTTACCAGCCGCTTTTGTTTTTCCAGTGTTCTGATCCCCTCAAGCACCGTGAAATCGACATCGGACAGTTGAATCGCTCTTTCTATCACTCGTTGAAGGTCAGGATGTACAGGCGCTAAACGCTTGCGAGACCGTTTCCCCAGTTGATATGTCATGGTTAACACCCCATACGAAAAAACCCGCCGAAGCGGGTTTGGTGTAGACACAAAAAAACCTCGGCCCGTGAAGGTCGAGGTTTTGCACTATGGGTAAATAATGCCTGAGATTTCGGCAAGGTGCAAAACCAGCAGCATTTCAATCTATCGGAGTTTTCCGAATCAACCGTAATGTGCTTGCTGGTAATTCGAAGATAAGTTCCACAACCAATCTAGTGCTTGGGTATGGAATTGAATTCTAACCTAGCCAGTTTCTTTTTGAGCGTCGGTATCACCATCTATTTGTGTCACGTTAGAGCGATGAGCATCTTGTTTAACATCCGTTACTTTACGCTTAGTATTCTTAGCGAAAATATCTAGTTCGCGTCTAAACCCTGGCACTTTATCAATGGCGTGCTTCACAACATCAGAGTCTATGAATTCATGCCAAGGACTACTGTAATCTTTACCTTCTACGAGCCTTAGAGGCATTTCTTCAAGACGGTCGAGAGTCGCTTTAAATAGTCTTTCCTCAACATCAGAACCAAATCGGTTTGCTTGTTTACTGAATCCTGTATAAGACTTAGCCACAGTTGCTTTGTACGAATAATCTTCAGAAAGCTTAAACCGTTGTGTGATTTGCTGCGTAGCTAACCACGCAAACCACAATGGTCCACCAATAGAAAATATCGTGAGTACTGTTTGGATTAAGCCTTCACCGACGCCCATTGAAGTTGTGTCAGTTAATGCCATTGTTAACTCATTTACCCTATGAGCCCCTAGCACCCCGCCCGTAACTAAAGCAAATACCAACCCTCCGACCCACTTATTGATAGACTTAGAAAGCTCCTTTGCTTTTTGGTCAAATCCAGAAGCCAAGCCTTCCGTTGTGGTTATCTGTAGAGCTTTATCACATTCATCAACGTAGGTATCGGTTTTTTCTTTACTCTTACGAGCGGCTTCTTCATGTGATATTAAAGCTTCCAAGGAAGCTTCAGCACTCTTTTCTGTTAGCTGAATTTCCGCCAACATCTCCTTAGAATCTTTCAACAAATCACCGATTTGTTTTTGAGTTCTTTTTAACTCTTCCAGATCAGTGGGTAAATTTTCAGCAGCCTCATGAGCACTATTAATCGCCTTTACTTTCTCTTCTAGGTCTGAGCTAGAAGTATCAATTGCATTTATCCTTGCCTCTGTGTTACGCAATCTTCGTAACATATTTTTGGGAAGTAATTTTTTTTCTTCCATCACCTCCCATTTAAAAAATGTTTTTTCTAGATCTCGGTGAATCACCATAACAGTAATGGCTATATTGGGTACCAGATGAACTAAATGGCCTGCATTATTGTTATAGTGTCCTTTGGCTATATCATTTAGGGCTACAATTTTTTTATTCTGACTCTCAAGGTACCCTTCATACTCCCCAATATCTTCAATATCAAATTGAGTTATATCAAAAGTGAGATTATCAATTGCATAACATAAGTCACTACTGTCTAGGGCAGTTTGATTCCACCCATATTGCTGTATAAAAATTCCTTGAGGAATTGCTGCCGAACTGATGGTTTCTCTCAATGCTACTAGCTCAGTATGTAGCTTTTTTAAATGCTGAATGCATACCAATCTCCCGTGACTCATCAAACGACAGCAAAACAGCCCGCTTGTCAAAATCAACCAAAAAACTCGAAATATCATGATATTGAGATGATATCAACACAGTTCCTTTGATTCTAGAATTGCTACGTACTAATCACCTGTACTTTGAGCCAGTCAACAGGTGATAGTGTTTTTTTGGCTGTCACAGAAGCAATTTTCTCACCTCAACCGACTATGTGACTCCATACTCACCACATCAACAACCAGATTTTTGGTCCACGGTAAATTGAGCAGAGACCTCGCGTTCTCTATAGACCCCAGCCAATCCCCGACATGTTTTTCATCAAGCAATAGCGGCATCCTGTGGTGGTACTCCCGGCACTGTTTGTTCGGCTCTGCTGTCAACGTCACCAGTGATTCACCGTGAAGGTAAATGCCCGCCATCCATACCACCTGGCTTTCAGGATCCGTAAATGCACATTTTTTCTTCTTCCCCGTTTCAGTGTCAGCCACTCATACCAACCGGTACAAGGAACAACGCAGCGATGAAACCTGAACGCCTCCCGGAATGTTGGTTTTACAGCCACCGTTTCCGACTGCGCATTTATCAGTGGCCGCTTTGCCCATGATGGTTTAAATCCCCAGGACAAGGAAAGCTGCTCGGGTTTTCCTTGCTTGAAATGAACGGCTTCTATCGATTCACTTGGTCTTAAATCGCAATTCGATGTTGTTCTGAATGAGATACCCAACACATCCGTGACTATCTTAGTCAGTGGATCGTCTGTGACATTCAATCTACCACACATGATTTATCCTCCCTGAGCGCAATAACTCTAACCTCTTGTTATTACACTTCTAATCTGACGGTTGCCGAAAGCACATCAGATTATATACTGTATATATAAACAGTATATTTTAGAGTCAATCATGGCGCAAAGATCAAAAGTGATACAGGCTGAATTTGTGGAGTTCGACTGCTCGGAATGTGGCAAGGGAGTGTATCGTGTAACTACGCTTGAAAACGTCATACACACGCAACCGAAACAGTGGGAACATGCTTGTACGAACTGCGGTCGCAAGTGCCATATTGCAAAGCCTTTTCCTCTGCTTCGGTACAAAGGACAAGAATTTATGCTAGCTAAGTATGCAGCAGATGGAATAGAGGTTTATTCGCCTGTAAGAGCGACATTAGACAAATCGAAGTAAATTGCTTTTTTCACAAATGGGCATTGGCTGCTCACGCAGCCAAATATTTGTGATGTTGAACTTTGACCTCTACCCCATTGATGAGGCTTTCTAAATCTTAGTTGTTGACTTGGATATCGGCGCTTACAAAGTTCATCATGTAATTACGCACTACAAGCAACTCGTTACGCTTCTGGAAACCCTTCTATTTTAAAAGAAAAAGGAGTGGATTCACTATCGCGACAAATTACTCTTATATAGTAATCTCCAGGTAGGAAAAACACATCGCGTTTTACATCTCCAGAACTCACCCATCCGCGTTGGAAAATTTGTGTTCCTTGAGCTGACAATACAAAGTAAAATATTGAGTTGTGGTTTCTTCTCAAAGAAAAGTCCAATGAGGATGCTTCTTTAACTGTGAATCGATAGTAATAATTGTTTTTCCCTTCAGCAAATTCTGTAACGCTTACAACGTCTGGGACATATCCTATAAATTTTGAGCGAGTAATTGTACTATTTGTCTTCCTCGGGCTTTCGCTTGCAGGGGTTTGCTCAAAAATTGCGTCGATAATCCTACCAATATGCTTTTGAGTGCATTCGCGGATGTCTCTATCACCAATTATTCTCAAATCTTCTTGCAAAGCCGTTGCACCGGTTTGTTCTCTGACGTTAACAGAAACAGAACCACCTCCTTTGGGATTGAAGTTCTTAATTGTTACATTTCCCTTTGCATCAGCCTGAATGGCATACTCAGATCCACTTAAACATAGCTTTGAGACCGTTTCGACTGCTAAATTCACTCTATCATCTTCAGCGGCATTCGCTACTAGCGGAACAAAAGAAAATAGAAAAATAAAAGTCAATTTTAGTTTCATAGGCTCTCCTTGCTAATGAGTTACATAACGGCATACTGTCGAAGTGAGTTGCTTCAACATTATTAAGCATGATTATTACAAATAACTGTATCAACAGTGAAAACGTGAAATCAACAATGATTTTTTCTATTGGAAATATAGGTAATCAAGAACAAGACAAAGCTCATGGAGTTAATAACTAGAACAGCGCAATAAACGCCATCAATGCGGCGATGAAACTGCTGACTAACATGAGATAAACAAACAAGAAAAAAACAATCTCAACAAGCAACTTACCCACTTTAACTATCTTCTCCCCGCATCTGTTGCCGAGAGTTTCACGGCGATAGGGTCAGTTAATATTATTGGTTTTCGTGCATAGAACTTTGCTGACATAACGCCTGTAATAAAAATCAGGTATACGCTCACCAACGGAAATACTAGCAGTTCACTCATATATGAAACCAAGGGAATAATCAGCACCATTACTAACATTGCACCAAATAACCAACCCCAAATTTTCATAATTGATTGTGTGGAGAAATAACCAAACTTGGAAGCTAACCATTTCGGTAGATAACCCATTCTGTCCCTCATTGTTAATATGCTTAAATCCCAAATACGACTAAATCATATTTTCCGGTAAAAGTGCAATTCAAGTTCCAACGGAGATATCAGACCAATTGGATTCTTCACTCACGCCGCCCTCTCCAATACTAGCTGCTTATCCAGCGCTTTTACTGCCTCCCCATGCTCGGTATGCATCCAGTTCAACGCATCTTCAAATACGGGCTTAAGCTCGGATTGCCAAAGCTTGTCAGTCACCCTGGCTATACCAAGATGACGCAATTGCTGCCGGATATTTTCTGCGGTGGGGATGAGCTGCCCTGTACCGTTACAGGCATCGCATTGGTTTACAACCTTAAACAAACCAGTCCCCCCGCACTTCGGGCACGCACAAGTTTTTGAGGCTTGGGCAATTGCGTATTCATGGATGCGATTGCGTTCATTGGCTATCAATGACTCCAGCCGGTCAATCTCTTTGCTTGTCTGCTCAGCCTGAAAACTGTCCTCTGCAAACACGTCCTGCTGTAAAAGCTTTATCCTTACACGCCAACGACGGATAAGCCTTTCACTTCGGCGGCCTTGGTCGCTGTGTATACGCCACAGAGATTTCAATTTGCGAGACTGAGTAATGGTTGGCTTGCCATAGAACACCGCAAGTGCCAACTTGACGATATGTCGGCACAAATCCGGGCGACGTAATGTTCCCCGGCCAGACAGCCACTCCAATGCGTATCCTTCAACGTGAACGGGCGTTTTCATCTTCCAGCCATTTAGCCATGATCAAGTCACTGCCAATCCGGTGGTCATGCTGGAGCTTTCCCAGAATCGCGATGACAACGTCTCCGGTTAGCACCTGATGCCCACTGGTGTAAGTTGGCGTTTTTTCACAGTGCATACGAATCAGTAACTCTAACGCTCGGCTCATGCGGCATCACCCCCTGATGTCGGACCCTCAATTCGGTCAAGTAAATAATCGGTAATCAGCTGCTTCATGTCTTCCGCACAGTAGCAGTAAACAAACAAATAGCCCTGGCCGGTCAGGCGGCTCTCCCACTTACGCTGGTCGTCTTGAATGTTGCTTCGGTACCCTTTCGGCGCTTTTACCTCAATGCGCAGTCCGTGGTACCCACAACGGGCGATATCAAAGATGTAATCGGGATACCCACGTTGTCCGCCAAGCCGGTAGAAATCACTCCTGGCCTTTTTCCCGCGCTTGCCTTCATTGGGGACGTGAGTCAGGTATTCGGCAACAAGCACACCGGCAATACGGGTGCGACGGGCCCAACGGATAACATCTGCGCATTCTTGTGTTTCAATTTCCCGGCGAATCTTCTTGACCTTACCGTCACCGCTTTCGTTTATCCGTCCGATCCGCTTTTCGAGGTCATACACGTTGTCAAACATACGTCGCCCCCTGTATCACGATAATCCCATCACGTATCCGGCGAGACAGTGTGATGTGAAGTGCCTGGAGCAGGTATTGCTCTTTCTCGCCTGGCTCAAACCTGTAGCCATTCCGGCCATCTATCGCATCGTGACACCCCATGCAGGCATCGACGCCCCAAAAATCATCGGACTTATACGCCATACCCTGTGTGCCACTCGGTAAGTGGGCAAACACCACGGTTTCCGGGTTGAAGGTACAAACGCCGGGGATTTGAAGGGAGCATTGCTTCCCCTTCGCCCCTTCAGTAAGTTTTTTACTGCGCAATGCGGGGGTTTTAATGGTCATCACGCATACCCCATCAACTGGTTAACAGCCTGCTCTACGGCAGCTTCACTCCCAAAGTTCTTAAACAGGATGTGATTCCAGATAACGCCGAACACTGCGTTGTAGAGCCCATCAAATTCGTTCTCATCCATCTTCGCAAAGCTGATGCTTTTCGCTTCTTTGCGTGTTGTCCCGTTTGGCAATACAACGATATGGAAATAGCCGGCTTCCACGGTGACCCACTTCCGGTAGGCTTCGAAATGCTTTTCTACTGCAAGCTCTGCTCGCTTCTGCGCGACGCTATCCAGGTAGCCACTGGCGGCATCTTGTAGCGTTGTCACATCACCGCCCCAATTCGACAGCCATTGGGCAAACCGCATAAGGAGGCTGCGTTCTTGTGGGGATAAGCAGCCCCCTTGCGGCTGCCAGTAGTCAAAGCCGAGGTTTAATAGCGCAAAGAACTTGCGATGGAAGCGAGGATTGCGGGAAGTCGTAAACGTACACTCAAGGACAGAGCCTATCCGGCGCTTATCAATGACCTGCTTGTCATCCTCAGTGAGCGGAACCAGGCCACCACCCTGAACTTTAACCAGTGACAGTGTTGCAGCCATCAGTCATCACCCTCCTGGCCTTCCTTATCCAATTGCTCAGATTTGGCAATGTGCCAGAAGACGTATAGGCCTATACAAACGGAAATCCAAAAAATGAGTAGCCAATTCATGCGGCCTCCTTGCTTCCGGTAAGCCTGACATTCTCAGCGACATCCTTGATGCTCTTCGGTGGTACCAACCGATAGCGGTGAACTTGCTTGCCGTTCACCCTTTCCATGATGCGTTGCTTGACCAACCCACAGCGAGAGGGGCTGACTTCACGCAGCCTGGCACTGATAGCCGCCTGTGTATCCCGATGCTCAGGAAACCAATTGGCAATGCGGGATTCCAAGTCGCGCAGCGTGTACCACTCCGCACCCGCCGCCACAAACACCACCCTTCCGAACTGACTGGAGAAATTGATGCCCTTCCATTTTTCCGTTTGCTTCAGATCCAGCAGTCGTTTTTTAATCTCGATCCGCTCTGTCTGCGTTACGTGAATCATCGGATAGTCTCCCCTGCGAACGGGTTTAACTGGGTAGTTTTGGTTGGCCGAATTCCTGTAAAAGCCAATCGTTGCCTTGCCGAATTGCCACTGATGGCAATCGCCCTTCGTTACCAAACCGTTCAGCTATCTCTCGAACAACCGGCATCATCCCCGTTGATTCAATCATCTTGATTGTCTTCTCACGATTAGGATTCATGCCGCCTCTCCACGAAACGCCAGTCCCTTGCACAACTGGTCTTGCCGATGCCTTTCGACTGCCCAATCAACGATTTCCTGATTAAGCAACAACTGATGCCTGCAAAGGGGAAAGCCATGTTCCCTAATAATCTCCATCGCTTGGTCTATCCGGCTTTCTGGCAGTCCGTCCTCTCTCAACCAGTTCTGGATAGTCCGGGGTTTTGCATTGAACAGTTCGACCGCGGCAACAATGCCAGCCCGAACCAGGGCAGTTCGATTAGCCGACATCGCCAGCGTGGCGTTGTAGTGCCTTCCGAGGAAAACAAGAAAAACTTCCAGCCCAGTGATTTTGAGCTCCCGGTGAAACCTGGCGTGGGCCTTTGAGTGGTGTATTACAGTCATGGTCGTTTACCTCTTTGTTAATCACACGCTTGGTGGGCGAGTGAATCGAGAATCTTTCATGTTCATGAGGCGTATTGCTGCAATCGGTAAATCAGAAATCATGCTTTGCCCCCTTCCTTTTCTCATGGAGCTTTGCCAAGTCTTGCGCCGAGGCATCTTCAAAGTAGCCATTGATTAGTGTTAGGTAAGCGGTACCTGTCTGGCCGTGACGATTCAAGCCAACAATCGCCTCGGTCAGACCACCAAGTGCAGAATCCGGGTAATAGACCGAATCACGATAGAGGCCAATCCACAGATCACAATCCTGCTCAATCTGACCGGTGTCTCTGCTGTCACTGGGCATCGGGCGCTTGTTCGCACGCGACTCCAGGGAGCGGTTCAATTGGGTGAGAAGCAGCACCACACAATTGAGTTCCTTCGCCAGATTTTTGAGCGCTTTGGTGATTTCCCCGTAGGCCAGATCATTGCGGTCTGCTTTTTCCGCCTTCATCAGCGTCAGGTAATCGACACAGATAAGGCCCAATCGCTCGTGTTTTCCCAGTTTCCGGCATTCCCTCTGGATGTGAGCCAGTCCAATACCCGGCGTATCATCAATGAACGTTTTACTTTCGACGTACTCGCCCATCGCCGCGCTGACCCTGGCGTACTCCGTATCGGAATTTGCACCGGCGTAAAATATCGACGGGTTTACCCGGGCTCGCTCAGAAACCATTCGCTCGAAAATCTGATCAGATGGCATTTCGAGACTGAAAATGGCAGTTGCCAATTTGTGCTCCAGTGCAAAATGCTTGGTGATCATGTTCATCAATGCAGATTTGCCAAGCTTGGGCCTGGCACCCAGCACAACCAGTGAACCCGGCTTGATGTTCTTTGGTGCTAGTATCTTGTCTAAACCGGCAATGCCCGTCGTGAAGCCATGTGAAGCGGTAGGATTGGAGAAACGGTTTTCAAGATCTTCTGTCCATTTGTCCGCAATCTCGCTGACATGCACCAGCCCGGATTCACGCCCTCGGTTAGCCCGGTCTGTTAACGCATTCAGCTCAGACTCAATCAACCCAATTTTCTCGTAGACTGTGCCGCCGTCCGGGTCATTCAAAAGCGCAATCGCATTGTGTAACTTGCTATTTACGCTGCGACGAATCGCTCCCTGCCGCACGATATCAGCGTAAGCCATCGCATTGGCGGCGCTGGGTGTGTTCTTGGCAAGCTCGGCCAGATAGGCAAAGCCCCCCACATCCTCAATGTCCCCGTTACGAGTTAACACTGCGTCTAACGTCACCAGATCAACAAACTGCCCCTTAGAAGCCATTTGCCGAATTGCTCTCCAGCAAAGACTGTGCGACCTGGCTTGAAAAGCGTTCTCTCTGAGATACTCAAGCAGTCTCGACGCTGCATCCTGACTCATGTCACCAATGAGCAAAAGCGACCCGATAACAGATTGCTCGGCACCTATCGTGTCGGTATTCATGCCGCCAACTCCGCATTCCTGACTTTGTCGTAGGTCGAAAAGCGCATCGCAAACTCAAGGTCTGCACACCACTTGCCATCCCCTTTGTTCCGGTGGTGGTCGGTCATCCAGAGGGCAAAGCCATGTTTGAGGTAGGTGGTTACCCATTCGGTGAGATCTTTTGGGGTTTTGTTTCCCTTGCGGTATTCCCGGTAGGTTTTCTCAATCGCCTTCCTGGCGTTTTTGGTTATCCCCTTGTGCCTGGCACAACCCAAAGCATTCCAAATTTCAACAATGCGGTTTTCATCGGGTGAGAGTATTTGGGTGACAGGCCGAGCCTGCTCGGCAGGCAAACTTGTTTTGCCGTTTTGTTGTGTCGGGATCGGATCTGTTGTTCGGATATGCTTCGGATCTGTTAATGGTTGTGCGACCTCACCCAACCCTGCGGTTGGGTTACCTCGCCCAGCCGGCTGTGTTACCTCACCCAACCCGGTTGGGTTATCTCGCACAGCCGAATCGGCCTCATTATTTATTGCAGTAGAGTCATCCGCGGACCGTTCAACATTGAAATCGCTGATGAGCCTTATCACGACATCAAGGTCTAACTTAAAATGAGTGGTAGGAACCCCTTTGGCTTTAACCAACTTGGTTCCATAGCATCACCCAACTTGTTTTTTATTTTCCGGATTTCTCTGGCAACCTGGTCTCGGGACAGGCATAGCTCTTCTGCGAGCTCGGCTTGGGATTTAAAGAAAAACCCATCTTGCCGTTTGATTTTCTGGGACCAGAAAAGAAGCTGCCCCATTACCGCCGCAGTATTAAAATTCCGGTCAAAGAACAAGATGAGTATTTTTTGAACTGACAGGTTTGCTGTCTGACCAACCAGTTCAGTGAACACTTTTTTCTCGGCTGCATTCATCACCAGTTCCTCTCGTCCAAGATGCGTTCCATTTCCTTCTCCAACTCAGCCACGTCAATATGAAAATGGACCGTCGGCACACCCTCCACTTTTTTGCGTTTGGTCCTGATTGCAGAAGGAAATTTGCTTTTAAACGCGGTAACTAATCGCTGTACTTGATGCTCGGACAACACCAAAGCCTGAGCTATATCCTTGCGCTTTTGATAAAACCATCCATCCTGGTCTGAAAGGGTCAATGACAATTCCGCCAAATAAGAGATGACAGCGGCCAGGTGGTAGTTTCCGCCGCACGCTCGAATAGCATTACTTGGTATGCAAACACAGTCCGCCTCGACAACAGTGACATCAATAGCGCGTTTACCTTTTACCAGCTTCATTAGTGCAGCCCCCCACTTTCCGTTTCGATATCGGTCCCCGCCCCTGACATTGCGTCCTCAGAGAAGCTTTCCATCATCAGAGACAGCCGGACTTGGTCAGGTCGCACGCCCCGACGCTTAGCTGATTTCGCAATAACTAGCTCAACAAAATCAGATTCCAGGTGAAGCTCTTCAACGGGGCGATTGCCCCGAAGAAGCCCAAGTAGTCGCTTGGCCATGACTATTCCTCCGGTAAAAAGGAAATGGCACGAACTGCGGGAGAAGCGGGTTGTTCAATTTGGTGAAAGTCACCATCTATGAAGTCGCACGTTTCTGAAGCGCGGATGTTAATTTCCTGGAAGAAATCCAATGCCGGCCGCCTGTCATTTGTCCATGCCTCCATCACTTCCTGACAGAGCTGGTCGTCTTCGGCAAGCATGTCGATAGTCGCTTCCAGAATGAGTAAATTTGAGAGCACCGCTTTGGGGATGTTGAGTTTCTCGGTTAACACCGAAAGAAAGTCACTTTCGTCTTCAGTAAACCGAACTTTCACCTGGTCGTTTCGAACCTCTTTAATCGATAGTCCGGCTTTTCCCACTGAACGGTTTTGCTGTAAGCGTTCAAGCCGCTTCTTGATGTACTTTTGAGTCATGGTCGTTTACCTCGGTATTGGTTGTTATTTCCTCAAAATTTGCACCTAAGCCAAGCCCCTTCCCAAGTGGGCCGTACACGCTAGAATCGTAGGTGTAAGGCACATTGGGTGATAAGTGGCACAGTATTGCAGCATCTCGGGGAACTCTTCGTTTCCAGTGAGCAACGCGGGTGCCGCCAAACGTTCGTGCAATTTCTGCCTCGGTGCCAAAAACACTAAGCAGTGTGTCAAAAAGTTTATCGTTCATAGCTACCTCCAATATAAAAAGTAATGTTAATTACTCTAAAGGTCAATAATTATGACGCAATAAATTTTTTCTAAAAGCGTGGCATTCTTAGTAACAAATATTCCATTGAAGAAAAAAACATGACGTCGATAGGTGAAAGACTCAAAAGTAGGCGTTCAGAACTGGGGCTGACTCAAGATGATGTTGCTCATGCCGTTGCCAGGCGCGTAACGGATATGAAGTACAGTCGAATTTCCGTATCTAACCTGGAACTCGGAATTCAAAGCAGCGTCAAAGATAAAGTGCTTATTGCAATGAGTGAGCTGTTGAAGTGTCGGCCAGAGTGGCTTGCGTTTGGAGAGCTTCCTGTAGAACTGAGTCCAGCAGTATCAGCGAGTATCTGCGTAAAACCCGGCCCTACTGTTGAACAAAAATGCCCCCTTATTACTTGGAAGCAAGCAAGTTCGTTTACTGAAGCAAGCGATTATCCCGAAACGGATTTCGAGTATTATCCTTGCCCAGTACGCTGTGGCCCTCGAACTTATATCTTGCGTGTTCTCGACGAGTCGATGATGGACCGCTTCTATGAAGGTGATTTGATATACGTTGATCCGGACCAGATCGAGCCCAGGAATGGTCAGTTTGTAATTGCTCAAATTGACGAATCTTCTGAAGTGTCTTTTAAGCAGCTTCAATTACTAGACGGACAGAGAATACTTAAGTCCCTTGCAAACTACCCTCCGGAGCTTAAGTACATAAAACTAAGTGGAAACAGTCACTTGATAGGAACTGTAATAGCCCACGTCAAATCCGTACCCTAAGCGCTCTACTTAGTTTTAAAGCCTCGTTCTTAAGCGGGGTTTTTTTTCGATTAAGCAAATCATCCCCTTCGTGCAAGAACTGTTCAGACTTTGAAAGCCTCTTTTTCGATACGGCCAATTCGTCGCCAATAGCTAACCCCACTCATGAATTGCCCTCATTAAGATGTGGCCTCTGCCGAATTCAACAATTGCAATATTCATGACTAAAATCACCTTTTGGTAATTTTCCTGTCCTATAGTAATTTTTATTTCTTAATTTTATTGACCTCACCATGTAAATTATCCTACTCTGGTTTTGTTAAAGGAACTCAGCCCCTCACCAACAAGGTGTTCACTGTCCCTTAGCTCTTTAACAACCTGATTAAACCGCATCCACTGCGTGAGTGTGGAGAGTTGGACCAATAAACAACATCAATGGTTCTTGCTCAGGGGGTAAACGGCCAGCAGCGCGTGCCAATCCCCGCCAGCTTGAAAACTGGATGCAATGCCGGTGAGATTCCGGACGTAGCGATTAAGCGATAACGTGTTGCAGCCCGAGCGAGTTCTCCTTAACTCGTAACCGGGTAGCCGGGAGGCTTGGTATCCAATGAACGACAGCCGGAAAGACGGCGCATGAATAAACTGACTTTCGCCCCTGCATAGGGGGCGCTTTTTAAAGCCTTCAGCATCTTGGGTAGGAAAAGTGAAAGCTGCAGAGGATTTTACAAAGCTAAAACTAAAAAGCCCCGCAATGCGGGGCAAGTTAGGGAACTGCCAACGACCAAGAAGACAGTTCCGACCGGGTACCACCCCGGAGAGGTAAACGACCATGATGCGGAGGCATCACGGTAATCAACGAGAAAAGCCAAGTAACTCGTCAACCTTGAAGGGGTAACGACCAAGAAACCCCAACAACAGGAGGATCATACCATGAAAACAGGATTCGATAACTACCTTGGAAATCAGATAGCAGAACACGGTAAACGTCTTGATGCCCAAGACTCACGAGAAGAAGCATTGAACAGCTTTATCGAAATGGGGAAACAACAACTTCTTCTAAACCGTGAATTTGCTGGCTTGTCGTTTGCCGAATTCAACACCTATTACTGCGGGGAATATTTCAACGGCCGTATGTGTGACAACCTCGTAAGGTTCGTGGCCGCCTGTAACCCTGCCCTCCCTACTAACAAAGTAAGCTTGAGCTCTTACCAAGCTTTTGTCCTTGAAGCACTCGATGAGTTTATCGCCCTTCACATGACCAAAATCGAAGCCGCGTTTGAATTGCAGTGTCAGCGAGCCGCTTAGTTCCTCCAACCAAAAAGGTAAACGACCATGACCAACGTTGTTTCTACTGGGGGATTTTCCCTCACACCAAAATCGCTTGAAGAAGCCATGAAAATGGCTGAACTAATGGCAGGCTCAGAGATGGTGCCAAAGGATTACCAAGGCAAGCCAGGCAATGTCCTTGTGGCGGTTCAAATGGGGGCGGAGTTGGGACTTAAACCCGTACAGTCGCTCCAAAACATCGCGGTCGTAAACGGACGCCCAAGTATTTGGGGTGACGGCCTACGGGCGCTCATCATGTCAGCGCCAGATCTCGTTGATATTAAGGAAGAATTCAACGACAACACCATGTCTGCCAAATGCGTTATTACCCGTCAGATTAATGGTAACCACGTCCAGTTTACCGGTGAGTTTTCCAAAGAGGATGCTGAACAGGCTGGTCTTTGGGGACGAAACACCTGGAAAGCCTATCCAAAGAAGATGCTCGAATGGCGGGCGTTTGGGTTTGCAGCGCGTAAAGCCTATGCAGATAGGCTGAAAGGCATCAGCCTGGCCGAAGAAGCACAAGATATTCCGGCTAACCGTGTGGAGCGCGATATCACTCCTTCTCAACCGGCAACAGAGGCTGAACTGATAGAAAGTAAGCCCGATTACCCAGCCGACCAATTCAAGGCGAATTTTACCAAGTGGGCAGCAGCCATTACCGCAGGCAAGAAGTCCCCGGAAGAAATCATTAATACCGTTGAGACCAAGGGCCTTCTCAGTGAGGCGCAAAAGGTTGCTATCCGTAACGTCGCCAAGGAGGACGCAGCATGAACATCATCCCTTTTACCTATGAGCAAGCCAATATCCGTGTGATTGAGAAAGACGGTGAGCCCTGGTTTGTAGCCAAGGATGTCGCAGAATTACTTGGTTATACAAACCCGCAAAAAGCTGTCCGCGACCACTGCAAGTGCCTGAATGTAATAGGGGTGAACGATTCGTTCACCCTCGACAAACAAACCAAAATCATTCCTGAACGCGACGTCTACCGGCTTATCATGCGCTCCAAACTACCCGGCGCGGAGAAGTTTGAGAACT
Organism: Photobacterium sp. JCM 19050; assembly: GCA_001310455.1. Taxonomy (GTDB): domain Bacteria; phylum Pseudomonadota; class Gammaproteobacteria; order Enterobacterales; family Vibrionaceae; genus Parasalinivibrio. The sequence continues at coordinate 154,335 of BAXG01000005.1, read as the reverse complement.
GGGTGGTCTCCGACGTGTTGCCGTCTATCCGCAAAAAGGGCGCTTACAGCACTGACGGGCTTTCACGGATGGACATTCTCAAGTTGGCGATGCAAGCGGAGGAAGAAAACCTCAGGTTGAAAGCGCAAACCGAGGCGGACCAGCCTAAGGTCGAGGCCTACCACCTTATCGCAGACTGTGAAGGGTCGCTGTGTATCACCGATGCGGCCAAAAGCTTGCAGCTCCAGCCCAAACGCCTGTTCACCTGGCTTTCCATCAACAAATGGATTTACAGACGACCGGACGGCAAACACTGGATTGGTTACCAGGATAAGCTGCTCCGGGGCATGCTGGAACATAAAGTCACGACCGTCACTCAAGGGGAAGACGCGCGAACCATTGAACAGGTCCGTATAACCACCAAAGGGCTTACCCTGCTGGCGCTAAAACTGGGACCGACCCAGCTGGGTGTACTGTAAATTCCCCTGACCAAACCCGCTTCACTGATAAAACCAATCGCCTTATCAGTGAAGCGTAAAAGACATCGATTCGTAATGTGCAGAAGAAGGATTCAGCATGAAGACGATTAAGCTCAATCAAGGAAGCGCCGAATGGCACGAACTCCGCCAGTCTAAAATGACCGCATCGGAAGCCCCAACCATGATGGGTGTCAGCAAGTATCAATCAAGGGGTGAATTGCTACACCAAAAAGCTACAGGTGACGTCAAGGCTGTTAACGCCATACAACAACGTATCTTCGACAAAGGCCATGCGGCAGAGGAAGCCGCGCGCCCAGTCGTTGAACAAATCATTGGTGAAGAACTCTACCCCACCACCGGCATCAGTGACCTGTATGGCTGGATGCTTGCAAGCTTTGACGGCATCACTCTGCTCGATGATGTTGTATACGAACACAAGCTGTGGAATGACGAACTGGCGAAAGATGTTATGGCGGAAAAGCTCTCACCCCATTATTACTGGCAGTTAGAGCAACAACTGTTGGTATCCGGTGCAGGCCAAGTGATTTTTGTATGCTCAGACTTAACCGATGGCCAAGAGCCGGTTGAGGGAGAGAACTTTGTTTACTGCTGGTATGAATCACAGACTGACAGGAGGGATATGCTGATTGCTGGATGGCTTCAGTTTATGGAAGATCTTGCTAACTACCAACCACCAGAGAAAATGGAAAAGCTCGAAGCACAACCCATCAGGGATCTCCCCGCTATCAGCTACCGCATGGAAGGCTTGACCCTTCGCTCAAATCTCGACGCATTCAAAGACGCTGCGCTCGATTTAGTGGAACAGTCCAGGAAGCCAATCAAAACGGATCAGGATTTCGCAAACGCTGAAGCACAAATCAAGATTTTCAAAAGCGCTGAAAACAAGATTGTAACCCTGTCAGAGCAAGTGCTTGGAGAAGTCCACGACATCGACACCTTTGTGAAAGACCTAAAGTTTATTGGCGAGCAGGTCCGGCAAGCCCGGCTTGCAACTGATAAGCAGGTCAAAGCAAGAAAATCTGAAATCCGAAAGGAAATTGCTGCGAAAGCTCAGCAAGAGATTATTGACCACCTTGCAAAGTTGTCATCCGAGCTATCTGCGGAATTACCCGTGTCTTCTGTCTCTGTGCTTGAAGCCATGAAGGGCAAAAAGACGGTAGTCAGCCTTCAGGAAGCCGCGGATACAGCGGTGGCTAATGCCAAGATTGAAGCGGACAGGATAGCGATTGTAGGCCGAACCAACAGAGCAACACTTGATGAGCTCGCGACCAACTACAGGTTCTTGTTTAACGACTGGCCGCAACTGGCGTTTAAGCCGACAGAAGACTTCACGGCTCTGGTTAAGTCACGCATTGCTGACCACCAGGTCACTGAAGAACAACGCCTGAAAGCCGAGCGAACTAGGCTTCTCCAGGAAGAAGAGCAAAGAGCGAAGGCGGCACAAGAAAAGCCTATGACTTGTGTAGAGCCTGAAGATGATAGTTCAACTCACATTCAGCTCTCTGAACGAAGCAGGAAAGCCATGACTGCTACTCGTTCGGCTCTTGAGGCGTCTGGCAGTAAAGCGGAGCTTAAAGCCGCCTCAGAAATGAATTCTCAAATGACCGAAATCTCCGCCAAGGAGCTTTCTTATCTCCGCGAACGCGATGCCATTCTATCTGCTCTCGAAGCTGCCGGTGTGGATAGGTGGGACGGCTTTGAAGAAGCCATGGTAACCTTGGATCAACAAGCCGCTTAGCTTTACCCAGGTGTTTGTCAAAGGTGCTCCATCTCATTGTTAGTTTGGTGTTTCATATAAGCTGAACTGTACAGTTATTTTCTAAGAGTCACCGTGAGATGTAGGAAAAACAGTCCACGATGGCTCCTATTAAATTATTCGCAATATCACAAACAACGAATGGAGTTTCAATGAACAAGAGTTTAATAGCCTTAACATGTTTGGTGTCATTGTCTGCAACGGCTGCCACAGAGGATTGTCACAATATAAAACTGGAATCTGTAACCGTTGAGGGGCCTCGAGATGACAATCATTTTTTTGCAAACAAATTGGTGTTAAAACTTGATCAAGAATGCTCTGGAAAAAGCTATGCTCATGCCGACTTAAGTCATCCAGCTTTTAATGGTTTTCTTTCCGTAGCTCTGGCGGCTAAAAATTCGAATCTTGCAGTTACAGTATCAGTTAATTCGAGTAAACAGACAGATTTATCCAATCAAATTGCATATTTAAGTTATTAATAATAATTCACCTGCATAGCAGGTAGATTAGAACAGTCCGTAAAGATTATATGCCAATCTAGTCCCTTCCTACGGTACTTCTAAGGCAATACCTTCAGATTTGGAGGTATTGCCATGATTTGCACCCGATGCAAAAAGCACGACGCCATTGTTCATACAACATTCGAGAGCTACTGCGAAGATTGCGCATTGGATGTCTCATTAGCCTGCTATCTGTATGCCGACTGTCTGACACAGCGATAAAAGCACTTGTCGCTGCCGGATGGGAATTGCCAGTTACAACAGCCCCCCACCATACCGCCTCTCAACTCGCCGCTGAGTTTGGGGTCTCCCCCCAGAAAATAGGCAGACTGGCGAATAAACACTGCATTAAAAACGACCAATTCGGCGAATGGCGCTTGGATAAAGCGGCCCATAGCCACAAACAGATTCAGACCTTTCACTACAACGACCACGGCAAAGCAAGATTGCCGAACTGTTAAGAGGTAACGACCAATGAGAAATCTCAAACCTGCAGACTACATTGATGAGTTTTATCCAGATTCCGGCATTTGCGCAAAAACAGTCATAAACTGGATAAAAAGCGGAAAGCTACGGGGCAAAAAAACACCAACAGGCAGATGGCTTGTTGTCGTTAGTGAACCGACACAAGGTGCTAGCAATGACGACATTGACCAGTTGGTGAGTTTTTTGGAGGCTGATCACTTATGGCACCACGGCGCAGAAAAATCGGAACAGAACACTATCCCGCCCATTTATCCAAAATTCACCATAAAGGAAGAGTCCGATTTCAATTTCGCTGTATCGACGGCTCTCGCAAGCTGTTCCCTATAGGTACAACCGAACACCAGGCTATACAGGCAGCGATTACCTACAACGCTAAACACCGTGGATACAATGATGTCTTCACTCTTGACTCTTCTCCTGCACCACGTCGCAAAGATAAATTCGACAAGCCCCTATCTGAATGGATGAAGGTTGTATTGACTCGGGTAAAGAATGAAGAATCGCTGTCCGATGAAACGCTCAAAACATTCTTGCTCGATTCCGACAGATTGGTTAAAAGCCTCGGTCACCTGCTGACTAAATCTCTGACACTCCAGGATCTTAATGGCTGGCTGTCTGAGCACTTCGCAGACAAATCAAAAAACGTTTACAACCGCAAGGTTCATTCCTCAAAAAGGTATTTTCCTATTTGGCTGATGAATCCGCTGTTGATTCAAACGTGGCCGAACAGAAAAAACAACGCAAGATAACAGCGGAGGACAAAGCAAAGAGCCGACTGGATCTCACTGCGAATGACTTCAAATTAATTCACGAAGCCGCACCGTTATTTCTCAAGACGGCAATGGAGATCGCGCTGCAATCAACGCATGCGGTAAAGGAACTACATCGCATCAAATACAGCATATCGAAACCAACACCTGGTAAATGTGGGATTGTGTGGTTTGACTCACCACAACAAGATAAAGAGCTCGCCATTTATGGCACGTTGTACATACACCGACACAAGGTGCAAAACAACAAAGCTTCTTTTGTTGCTATCCCGGTAACAGAAGCAATAAAGGAAACCGTGGCTCGCTCAAGGCTTGATAAGTTGGTTTGCCCCTACGTAGTACACCGCCAAAATAAGCTGACGAACGGTATAGCCAAAGAGTGCGATCACCGCTTTCAATGTACGTCGAAGATTATCAGTCGTACTTTCTCGGAAGTACGTGATCAGTTGGGATTGTATTCAGAAGTACCGAAATCAGAACGCCCAACGTTTCATGAGATCCGTAGATTGGCAGCGAGAATGATTTCAGATATGGGGGAAAATCCGCAGAAGCGTATGCTCACGCCAACGAAGCTACAACAAAAATATACACTGACTCAAACGATGTTGAATGGCATCAGGTAAGCCCGATAATGGTGGCAATTTAGGGGTTGTATATACAGTAGTTTTGTAAAAAATAACCCATTGTTTCCATTGATCATTATTTTTCTGCGTTTTTCTATTTTCCTTACAAAAAAACACCTCAAACACCATATAACACACTGTAGTATATAGTAATTGTGCTAAATTTTAACTCTAACATGGGGTGTCAGGGGTCGCTGGTTCAAATCCAGTCAGACCGACCAATCAATTTCTGAAGCGGGGCAATCATGCAAATGGTTGCCCCGTTTTGTTTTTTGCCATTCCAGTCACACGACAATTCCCACCAAAGCCGATAAGCTTGGCGTTCAATTAAAGAATGGATCAGAACACTCATGGAACTGAGTTTTGCCTTTGGCGTCCTGCTACTTTTTCTCGGATTTATCGCCGGAATTATCAATACTCTGGCTGGTGGTGGATCGAATCTCACCATTCCGGCATTGATCGTTTTAGGTATGCCCGCCGATGTGGCAAATGCCACAAACCGTGTCGGGGTTTTTATGCAAAGTGTGGCTGGCGTGTCCGGCTTTCGTAAACATAACCGACTCGATACGGATGACTTAGTCCCCATCATGATTCCGACCGTCATCGGCGGCATCATAGGAGCCGGCGCGGCAGCGTGGCTACCATCGTCCATTATCAAGCCCCTTTTGCTCGGTACCATGCTGACCATGGCATTACTGATGGTGATTAAACCCGGCACTATTGCCCCAGACAGTCAAGCCGAAACACTTAAGGTCAGCCAGTCAAAATTTGGTTGGTGGGCACTGCTTCTCGCCGGCATTTACGGGGGGTTTGTCCAAGCCGGTGTTGGCTTTGTCCTGATAGCCGCATTATGTGGCGCATTGCGGTATGATCTGGTTCGCGGTAACGCGCTTAAGTTACTGTGTACCCTCATTTTTACCACAGTGTCTCTCGCGATATTTATCATTGATGATCTTATCGTCTGGCTTCCCGGCCTTTTGCTGGCTGCTGGCTCGATGGTTGGCGCCAGAATGGCGGTTAAATTCGCCATAAATGCCAGCCCTAAAACCCTTCGCTGGTTCCTGTTTGTGATGACACTGATCGGGGTGGTTGCAGCTGCGCTACATTGATTTCACATCTAAGTGTTCTGCCGTTTTTCAACGATGATATGGCTCGCAAAATACCTTTAAAGTTCTGGTTTTGCGCGCCACCTCCATACTTTTAGTGTTCAATAAATCATACACTTAGCACATGGAAGCAAGATCAAATTTTTTTAGGGGATGTCCATGCTAATCATACAGAAAAAGTCTGTATCACCATTCAAGCCAGCACCATTAAAAAGCTCAACAAAGCCACCAGCCTCAAAGATGCCAGTGGTATCCTCTATCAGGATCTTGCCAAAAATACTGCCTGTACCAAGTTCTCGGTTTTTATTCCCAACAACCAGGGTTGGGAGCTCGCGGTAAGCCTGCCTCAAAATGTTGAAGATGCCTCAACAAACAGTGAGCGCGATCTGATTGCGAACCAGTTATCTGTATGTGAGGCCCCTCAACCATCGCTTCTTCCGCTCGGCCTGACCCACACCCGTTGGTCCTTACCCCTGCTTCGCGGAGAAGAGTTGTTTGCCTGGGTTATTGCCACGTTCCACGGCACCATCGTAAACAGCGGTGAGCCAGAAAATCAGGAAATAGTCAGTTGCGGCATCGCCTCTGAGTTGCAATCGCACATTCTTAAAGAGAAAGTCCTCCAGGAATTAACAGAGCTCAAAAATGCCGAAGAAGCCCTGGAAAACAGCCGTGAATCCCAACGGGGGTTATTAGAACAACTTCGCCTTCTACACGATATTTCATTCCGGCTCTGGCGTACCCGGACACTGGATGACCTCTTATATACAACGGTTTGGGAGTGCCGCAATAAACTGAAACTGGACCGGGTTGCAATCTTCCTGGTCGAATATGAAAAAGGAATGATGTACGGCACATTTGGTACAGATATCAAAGGCCGAATCACGAACGAGCGTTATTTCAGTGCCCCTCTCCCCCACCATATCGTTGCCGAAACAACGATGGACAAGCGACAGCCCATCACCATTTTGGAAGACATCGAACTCTATCACGACAGTAAACCTGTCGGTCGGGGATGGAGTGCGACAATCTGCCTTTGGGATGGTGGCACACCAATAGGCTGGATTGCATGCGACAACCTGCTGACAGGCGCTCCACTGCAAAGTTACCACCGGGAATTGCTCAGCCTCCTTGGTGTCACGCTTTCCCAGCATCTTGCACAGCGCCAGGCTGAAGAAAGGCTGAAGACACTCAATTATTCCCTTGAGCAGCGTGTTTTACAGCGCACCAAAGAGCTGGAAGAGGTAAATGCCAAACTCGAAATGCTCAGCTTGCAGGATCCATTGACCGGTATTGCTAACCGACGCGGTTTCGACCGGACGCTGACAGATGAGTGGGCTCTGGCTGTACGCCACGGGCTTCCAGTTACATTGTTGGTTATCGACATCGACCAATTCAAGCAATACAACGACAGTTATGGCCATGCCAAAGGGGATGAATGCCTGAAAGCAATTGCTGACTGCCTTGATGAAGTCGAACGCCGCAAAGGGGCTCTGCTCGCCCGGTTTGGCGGTGAAGAATTTGTCTACCTGTTGCCAGGCAGCAACCTGCATTCGGCTCGCTACATTGCGGAAAAAGCCCTGAATGCAGTACGAAATCTCAATATTGCACATGAGTCTTCCACCGTTGCAGATATCGTCACCGTCTCCATAGGCGGGAAATCCATAACACCTTCTCCGCACAGTATGCCCGATGCACTCTTTGATGCGGCTGACCAGGCACTTTATCAAGCCAAGCAAAGCGGCAGGAACTGCTGCGTAATTAACTAACTCGCTTTGCCTGATCCGGAACGTTTACCCGACGCGGTTTTTCGCCGTGAACCTTTACTCCCGGTTGTTTTTGAACCTGCAGACTTAGCCGGGGATGTTTTACGTCGGTAACCCTTTTTACCTCCGGATTTAAAAGCAGGCTTGGATGGTAGACCCCGCAATGAATGGGGAGCGCCATTAGCCACACCATTTTGAATAATCTCACTCACCCTCTGGGTCAAACCATCCATAAACTGCTTGTAACTGCCTTGCCGCTCCGCCATTAATTGCAACTGATGTTCCAGTGTGCTGTCATATCCGGTGTTGATGCCATATCAGGCAGTGCATGGATAAGTCCCCGCCCACTCGGAGTTGATCGAATAGATTTTCCTTCCCTTGATAAAAACTGCGCTTGAACAAGAGCTCAAGTATCCCGGCCCGGGTCGCTTCCGTTCCTAGGCCGTCAGTTTCACGCAAAATCGCTTTAAGTGACGTGTCTTTTACGTAACGCGCGATACCTGTCATCGCCTGCAATAGCGTGGCTTCGATAAAATAGGCAGGTGGTTCGGTCACTTTATCCAACACCTCCCCACGTTCGCACAGGTGGACTTCCCCAACATTCAGCGGCGGCACCTTTTGCGTCAGCGCTTCATCTTCGTCATCATCTTTACCCATCAGCGTACGCCAGCCCTGGGATTTCCACATTTTCCCTTTAGCGGCGAAAAGCCCCCCGGCAATGTCAAAAACCAGTTTCGCTTCCAGTGACACCGCATGAGGGTAAAACTGCATCAGGTACTGGCGTGCTATCAGGTTGTACACCTGCTGTTCACTACGGGTTAGTTTTTCTAAGGAAGAGGATTTTGATGTCGGAATAATCGCGTGGTGAGCTTCGACTTTACTATCATTCCATGCGCGCGACTTACGGGAAAAGTCCGCATCTCTAACTGCGTTGGCTAGTGCCGGATCCGTTGCAGCGATGGCCTTACTGACATCCGAAGCCTCATTGAAGTGGCCCTTGGGAAGGTAACGGCAGTCTGAGCGCGGATAGGTAATCAGTTTGTGTTTTTCATACAGAGCCTGACAGCATGCCAGCACATCGTTGGCACTTAGCCTGAACCGTTTAGCTGCATCTATCTGGAGTGCGGACAAGCTGTAAGGAAGAGGTGGAGCATGCTTTTTGTCTTTCCGTTCACTCTCTTTTACCGTGGCAGGTTGCCCGGTTATACGCTGGGCAACATTTTCCGCCAGAGGCCGGCTTAACACCCTCCCTTGCTCATCCTGCCATTTGGAACAGGCTTCACTCGGTTGCCAACGCGCACGAATATCAAAGCCCTGATAAGGAATAATGGCATCAACCTGGTAATAAGGTTTGCTGACAAAGTTTTCTATTTCTTCGTCTCTGGCAACCACCAGCCCCAGTACGGGAGTCTGTACCCTGCCAACAGAAAGAACGCCGTTGTATCCGGCCTGACGGCCAAGCAAAGTATAAAGCCGGGACATGTTCATACCGTAGAGCCAGTCTGCTCTCGAGCGAGCCAGTGCAGAGACTGACAACGGGACAAATTCTTCGTTGCTACGCAATGCGGAAAGTGCTTTTTTCACTGCTTGAGGGTTCAGGTCATTAACTAAAAGACGCTGTACATTTTTTTTCTTGGCTTGTGACAACCGAGCATGGTCAATCACTTCATCGACCAAAAGCTGCCCCTCCCTGTCCGGGTCTCCGGCATGGATAACCTGCCCGGCATCCTTAAGCAGTTTTTCACAACCTGCAATTGAGCAGAGGCTGTCTTGCGCGGTTTCAGAATCCATGACTCCGGGACAATCGGCAAATCTTCCAACCGCCACTGCTTGTATTTTTCGTCATAGGCTTCCGGCTCAGCTTGCTCCAGAAGGTGACCGATGCACCAGGTGACAATGTCACCGCCGGCAGTTTCAATATAGCCTTTTTGTTGTTTATGGGGGCGAGGCAGGACGGCGGCAATAGCGCGGGCAAGGCTGGGTTTTTCTGCAACAATGAGGCGGTAGGAGCCTGAACGGGTCATAGTGAAATAAGCTGTCGAACACAAACTTCGCTCCACTCTACCCAATGGGGTTGAGCGGAGCAAGTTTTACTGTATAAAAAGACAGTTAACTAACGTATTGAACCCGCTTCTCAGCATCTTAGAGATACGTGACATATCGGGAAAGGTCCCGACTGGGTGCATTGGCTTCCTGACAGCCCGGAGAACCGACATAGAGGAAACCAACGATTTGATCGTCACCATTCACGCCAAAAGCCTCCCGGACAATCTCATGGTAAGCCCAGCTGCCGGTGCGCCAAAATCCCTGAAAACCCTGGGCAACAGCAGCCATCTGCATGGCCTGAGCTGCGCAGCCGGCAGAAATATGTTGCTCGAATACCGGTACTTTGGGGTGCTGGCGTACACGTGCGATAACGGTAATCACCATGGGTGCCCGGAAAGGCGCATTTTTCGCTTTTTCAACAACCGCATCTTCTGCACCATCAGCGCGGGCAGCACTTTCCAAAACGGAAGACAGCCGGTGGAGACCGTCACCGGACGCCACAACAAATTCCCAAGGCGTCAGACCACCGTGGTCCGGCGCCCGCAAACCTGCACTGAGGATATTTTCCAACACGTCACCCTCAGGGGCGGGAGCCGACAACTTAGGAATGGAACGGCGGTTGAGAAGTAATGACAAAGCATCCATAAAAAAGTCCGGTGGTTGTTTTTCTGCTAACTTAGCACAATCACTGAAAATAATTGCCCCTCAGTTTGTGTTGGAATTCGCCCCCGACGCACAATCACACTATGGCAAGTTCTATCCCTTGTCGAATTGCACGTTTAGCATCAAGTTCTCCGGCTTTTTCTGCACCGCCAATGACATGAACTTTGTCGCCGAATTCAGCCAGCACCGGAATCATCTCTGTGACCGAGGTTTGCCCGGCACACACCACTACCGTATCGGCCGGCAGAATATGCCGCTGCCCTTCAAGTTGGATGTGCAGGCCCTGGTCATCAATCTTTTCGTAGACAACACCACCCAATGCCTCCACGCCACGTTTCTCAAGCGTACGTTTGTGAATCCATCCGGTGGTTTTACCCGGCCCTTTACCAACCCTCCCCGGACGCCGCTGAAGCAGCCACACCTGACGGTGAGCAACAAAATTCGGATGCGGAAAGAGGCCTCCTTCATGGGCAATATTGTTATCAATACCCCAGTCCGCCAGCCAGTCGTTGAGAGTCTGGCCTTCTGGTTCCGTAATCATTGTTGCTACATCAACGCCAATTCCACCAGCACCAATGATTGCCACCCGGTTTCCGGGGTCTTTTCGCTCACGTATAAATGTCATGTAATCCACGACTTTCGGGTGGTCGATACCGGGAATCGAAGGCATCCTTGGCTTCACACCAGTGGCTACGACAATATGGTCGTAATCCCTGAGATCTTCGGCTGATACCTCTTTACCCAAATGTACATTCACGCCGGTCTGTTCAACCCGACGACTAAAATAACGGGTGGTTTCATTAAATTCCTCTTTCCCCGGGATTCGTCTGGCAAGGTTGAACTGGCCGCCAAGCTCCCCCTTCCTTTCAAACAAGTCGACATGAAAACCACGCTCTGCCGCTGTGGTCGCAAATGACATCCCGGCCATTCCGCCGCCGATTACTGCAATTTTGCGACTTCTTACCGCAGGGGTAACAACCAATTCTGTCTCGTAGCACGCCTGGGGATTGACCAGGCAACTTGCCCGCTTTCCCTTAAAAACGTGATCGAGGCAAGCCTGGTTGCAGGCAATACAGGTGTTGATATCATCCGCCCGGCTCTCCTCAGCCTTTTTGACAAACTCAGGATCGGCCAGCAGCGGACGAGCCATAGACACCATGTCGGCCTGACCGGAAGATAAAATATCTTCAGCCACATCCGGTGTATTGATGCGATTTACCGCCACCAGCGGCACAGAGACTTCGCCACGCAGCTTTTCGGTTACCCAGGCAAAAGCCGCCCGCGGCACCTGAGTAGCAATCGTCGGAATACGGGCTTCATGCCAACCAATACCCGTATTGATAATAGTTACCCCGGCCTGCTCAAGGGCTTTCGCCAATTGCACAACTTCTTCCAGTGTGCTGCCCTGCTCAACCAAATCCAGCATTGAGAGCCGGAAGACAATGATGAAATCGTGGCCCACTTTTTCACGTACCGCCTTGACCACTTCAACCGGAAAACGAATCCGCTTTTCATAACTGCCACCCCATTCGTCGTAGCGGCAATTGGTACGTTGGCAGATGAACTGGTTGATGAGATAGCCCTCCGACCCCATCAGCTCAACCCCGTCATAACCTGCTTCCCGGGCTAACTCTGCGGAGTGTGCAAAGTCACGGATTGTCGAGCGAATTTGCCGGGCGCTCATTTCTCTGGGGGCAAACTTTGAAATCGGGGATTTAATGGCGGACGCGCTCTGGGCCAATGGATGCATGGCGTAGCGGCCTGCATGGAGAAGTTGCAGTGCGATTTTGCCGCCCTCGGTATGTACCGCATCGGTAATCACACGGTGTGTCCGGGCATGTCGCCCACTGCTGAACTGCGCGCTCAATGGGTGTAAACGCCCCCGGAAATTGGGTGAGAATCCCCCGGTCACAATCAGGCCGACACCACCGCGAACTCGTTCAGCGTAAAAGGCAGACAGCTTTTTGAAACCGTCATTGGACTCTTCAAGCCCGGTATGCATGGACCCATGATCACCCGGTTTTTAAGCTGGGTGAATCCCAAATCCAGTGGAGAGAGCAAATTAGGGTAAAGAGGATGTTTGGTCATAACTGTCGACACCTTTCATTCTGGTCAGACCAGAGTAACCATGTGCAACACAAGTTTCAAACACGCGTTTACAAAATAGCAACATTACGCACACTTTCTTACCCGGCCATGAGGTCTCTCCCTCTGTGGTGCAGGTAAATAGCCCGCCATAACACTGAAAGTTCATTGGTTCTGTCTACCTTATCCGATAGGATACAAGGAAACGTTTTGAAAACAGGACAATTGATGAAGGCATTATTTAAAGTCATTGGCGGCTTTTTTAAGCTGATATGGAAGACCCTCAGTTTCACCCGCCAGTTGATCCTGAACCTCTTGTTTCTCCTTATTATTGCCATTGTGATCTTTGGCTGGCGTGAATCCTCGAAATTGACCGAAGAACCAGTTCAAGCTGGCTATGAAGGTGCGCTGCTGGTAAACCTATATGGCCCGATAGTTGAACAGCCCACATATTCCCGCCCTGTGGACAACCTTTCTCGCCGCCTGCTTGGTGACGAGTTGCCAACCGAAAATGTCCTGTTTGATATTGTTGATGCCATTCGCGCTGCGGCGCAGGATGACAAAATTACCGGTCTGGTCCTGAGCCTCCGGGATATGCCGGAGACCAGCCTCACCAAACTGCGTTACATTGCTAAAGCCATCAACGAGTTTAAGGCGTCCGGTAAGCCAGTCTATGCGGTAGGCTCTCACTACAGCCAAAGCCAGTACTACCTGGCAAGTTATGCTGATGAAGTGCTGATGGCACCAGATGGGGGCGTGATGTTACAGGGTTACAGCAGCTACCAGCTTTACTTCAAGCGCCTGCTGGACAAACTCGACGTCACTACGCACGTATTCCGAGTAGGTACATACAAATCTGCCGTTGAACCCTTTATCCGGAATGACATGTCCAACTCTGCGCGGGAAGCTAACGGAGTCTGGCTAAAACAGCTTTGGGCTGCCTATACCGGCGATGTCGCGCACAACCGAAATATTGAAGCTGCCAGCCTCTCTCCGGATACAGAAACCCTGATTTCCCGGATGAAACAGGCTAATGGAGATTTCGCCCGGTTTGCCGTCAACATGGGTCTGGTAGACAAACTGGCTAACCGACCGGAAATCCGTCAGTTCCTGGAAGATAAATTTGGCTCAGACGGGGACCACAGCTTCAAGCACATCAGCCTTTATGATTACTATAGTACGCCGGCGATGGGCTTTAACATCACCGGAAATGACCAGATTGCCGTCATCATCGCCTCCGGTGCGATTATCGATGGTCCCTCCCGCGACGGTGCAGCCGGTGGCGATACCATTGCAGCCCAACTGCGCGATGCCCGCTTTAGCGACAAAATCAAAGCCGTCATCCTGCGCGTGAACAGCCCGGGTGGCAGCGCCTTCGCGTCTGAAGTTATCCGCAATGAAGTCCAGGCTCTGAAAGCAGCCGGCAAGCCTGTTGTCGTGTCAATGTCGAGCATGGCGGCATCCGGCGGCTACTGGATCTCTTCAGATGCCAACCACATCATCGCGCAACCAACGACCATTACCGGCTCTATCGGTATCTTCGGCCTGTTCACCACGTTTGAAGATACTTTGGATAAATACGGCATCAGCAGTGATGGCCTTTCAACCACGCAATTTGGCGGAGTAAGCCCTATCCGGCCACTGCCTGCCGCCGTGTCCGATATCATGCAGCTCGGCATTGAAAACGGATACCAACGCTTCCTTTCTGTCGTTAGTCAGGGTCGTAACATGTCTATGGCTCAAGCCGAAAAAGTGGCTGAGGGGCGAGTCTGGACCGGCCAGGATGCGCTCGACCGCGGTCTTGTGGATCAACTTGGTGATTTTGATGATGCAGTCACAGAAGCGGCGAAACTTGCTGATCTGGACCGATATGAACTGAACTGGATGCAGGAGCCTTTGTCACCCTTTGAACAGGCCATTCAAGACTTGATGGGACAGGTCAGTGTTTCACTGATTGGTCAGCCTCTGCAAAGCTTGATTCCAACAGCCTTTAAACCGCTCAGCAATGAAGTCAGCGCAAAAGTATCACTGCTCAATAACTTTAATGATCCAAATGGGCAATATGTATTTTGTCTGAATTGCACCTATAACTAAAAGTGAGAGCTGCCCGGCAGAAGCCGGGCTTTTTTTCACTAGTTGGGCGTGTATACTGCGAACCCACTCCCACCGAGCATGTAGTTTTTTGTGATGATGGAAAGAAAACACATTTACATCGCCTATACCGGCGGCACCATTGGTATGCAAAAGTCCGATCATGGCTATGTACCCGTATCCGGCTTCATGCAGGACCAGCTGAAAAGAATGCCGGAATTCCATCGACCAGAAATGCCACTTTTCACGATCCATGAGTATTCACCTCTGATCGATTCATCGGACATGACGCCAGCGGACTGGCAACGCATTGCTGACGATATTCGGGACAACTACGACAATTACGACGGTTTCGTGATCCTTCACGGTACCGACACCATGGCATACACGGCATCTGCGCTCTCTTTTATGCTGGAAAATCTGGATAAACCGGTCATCATTACTGGCTCCCAGATTCCATTGGCAGAGCTGCGCTCAGACGGCCAGTCAAACTTACTGAACAGCCTTCACATTGCAGCCAACTACCCAATCAATGAAGTTGCTCTGTTCTTCAATAACAAGCTGATTCGCGGCAACCGAAGCACAAAGTCCCACGCAGATGGTTTTGATGCTTTCACATCACCAAACCATCCGCCTCTTCTGGAAGCAGGAATCAGCATCCAGGTTCGAGCCGCAGAGCTGGACAAAAAGCCGGAAGGCCCGTTCACGGTGCATACCATTACGGAGCAGCCGGTTGCGATCATCATGATGTATCCGGGGATTTCTCCGGAAGTTATCCGCAACGCCCTGCAGCAACCGGTTAACGCCATGATATTGCTGTCTTTTGGCGTAGGGAATGCACCGCAAAACCCGGACCTGCTCTTCTGGCTTGAAGAAGCAACCAAGCGCGGAGTTATCGTCCTTAACCTGACGCAATGCCTTGCTGGCCGCGTCAATATGGGTGGGTATGCAACAGGCTGTGCCCTGGCTGACGCTGGCGTCCTGAGTGGTTTCGATATGACTCCGGAAGCAGCGCTTGCCAAGCTTCACTTTCTGCTTAGCCAGGATCTTCCTCCGGAAACAGTCCGCACAATGCTCCAGCAAGACCTGCGCGGCGAGCTTTCGCTTTAAATCATAAAAACCCATTATTTCAAAAGCAAAAGGCAACCTTTCGGTTGCCTTTTTCATTCGTTGACCGCCTGTATGGCACCAAATCAATGCAGATTTGGATTTACCCGAACGATGTCTTCCTGCCCTTCACCAAACTCTTTTTTAAGTTCAGCTTTTGACTTGAACTCAATTTCTCCACCCTGAGCGACAGTCATATGTTGCGCCTGTTCGTTATGGCGGGACTGGTAAAGCATAACCGCTTGCATGGCAGAATCACGCTGCTCCGGGGTGAGCGGAGTGCCGTCCGGCCACTTGCCTGTCTCAACGGCATAGGACATCCGTTCATAAACTTCCGGTGTCATCATTGAGAGAAGATCTTCAACTTTCATACAATTTCCTGCTATTACGATCCCTATGCGTTTAAACTACTTACAGAGCCACTTGCGTCAAGAACCACATAATCAAAATACAACATTGTCAGCAAAGGAACGCCACTGACTATGATTTTACGACAAAAAAGCCTGTTCCGATTTTTCGCTTTCTGCGCACCTATTCTTTTGTCTGGATGTTTTGAATTTGGTATGTCCACGTCAGAATTGTGCGAAAAACACCCGTCACTTTGTACCGGCTTGAACAATAACGACGGACAGTGCCGCCACCAGAGAACCGATCTGATTTGGCAACGTTACGATGTTATGAAAGAGCCTACAGCACTGCATAAATTCGATGAGTTGATGTTGTGGCAGAAGTATCAAAAGTGCATAGATCTCTCGGCCCAAATCGTAACGACCAAGTTGAAGGACCGAAAGCGTTCACGCAGTGAGGCGCTTATCCACAGCCACAATGAAATAGAGCGTCTGGAAAACGAACTAAAAAGATCCAGCCAGCCGGAAGTGCTTTTTTATTTCTGGGGGAAAGGTGATCAACAGGCCCAGCAGCGGTTTCTTGAACTCGAGGGAACACGCGTTATGGAAACGCCCCGCCTCCAGCTCGCACTCGCTACCTATTACACCCACAGAGACGAAAAGAAAACACTGCGACTACTTCACCACTCCCTAGAACTATATGATGGGAAAAAGGGAAAAACCCGAAACCATGTCATCCCCGAAGTTATTCGCTCAATAGCGACGTCATATAACAGGCTGGGCGATACCCTACATGCCTACCTTTGGACCCAAATTGCAGCACAATTCAAGCTCGGTGTTGCAGAAAGCCGCCAGTTATCAATGATGTTCCCGATGGATGATGAAACCCGTGAGAAGCTGGATAACCTCGCCGAAGATATTGCTGATGACATTGACGACGGAGAATACAAAGCCATCCGGCTCAACGTCCAACAATAACACCAGGAGGGGCTGCGACGCCGCGCCCCTCCCTTTCCCAGCAAAATTAATTGCTTGCTGTGTTCACAAGACTGACACTCTCCGAGGACAGCGGTCTCATTTGTGATACGCTTAAAATGACATGGACATTGTTTCCGGCACTGCACGGCCGGGTTTAAGGATAAAAGGAGCATGCATATGATTTTCTCACTAAAATCAGCAACCAAACCTTTTATATTCGCCGCCATCCCCCTGCTGTCCGCATGCTTAGGTGACGAAAACTCTCCCGACAACATTTGTGGGAATCACCCGGACCTTTGCACCGGCTTCAACATTGAAGACGGACACTGCGAAACGCCGCGTACTTCTATTATCCAACAACGTTTTGAAAACCTGACTTCACCTTCTGATGTCGGGAAGCTTAAAGAACTGCGCTTTACCGAGGAATATCAAAAATGCCTGGAATATGCTCCTGCGACCGGCTCGACATCGACAAAAGATCTGAAACGGTCACGCGCGGAATCCATGATCAAGGTTCGGTTTGATATCGAAAAGATTCAAAAAGAACTCAGTATCTCAAATGACCCCCACGTCCTTTTCTATCTCATTTCAACCGGTGACAGTGCTGCCAGAGAACGTTTTGCTGCTCTGGAAAACTCGCCCAAAATGAAAACACCGGATCTTCAATTGGCGCTTGCAACGTTTTATAACAGTGAAGATAAAGACAAGACCCTGTCATACCTGCATGGTGCCCTGGAGTTGTATGACGGTTCAGAAGGACCCGCCCTTGAACAAACCATTCCGGAAGCGATACGGGCAATGGCGACCACATACCACCAACTGGGCAATGAGAAAAATGCCTACCTATGGACCCGGGTCGCCGGGGAGTTCGAACTGGGGGGTAGCAAAAGGCTCACAGCTCAACAGTTTGTATCCCATGAGCGCGGCCGACCGCGAATATCTCAACGATCTCGCAGAAGATATTTCAGATAATATTCAGTCAGGTGAATATAAAAAGATAACGGTTTCGATGAAAAACTGATTGTCACCCAAGCCAGTCCAACCCCTTCGAATAAGGCGCTGGAATCTCCCTGATTTCTGCGCCTTTAAATTAGACGGCCAAATCACCTGGATTTCAGTCGCGACAACTCATACCCTCACGAAATTGAGAAACGTAAAACCTCATCTCTCGCTATTTACCTGTTTTTATCCGCCAGGCAGCATTTGGCCATCGCCTAAAAATCCCGACCATTGCCAAGCTCAATGAACGTGTCACTTCCGCAACATCATTTAATCAGGCCAATGTGTAGTATATGTTCACTACGAACATTTTTTCGTCGCCTTGTTGTGTGAATGTAAAAAAATTCGTATGTATAATTGACCCAAAGCAATTTTGCCCGGGATTTTGCTTGCATGGGGCCCTATGTTTATGTAATTTTACTACCAGATTTTTCTTGAGCAGAAATTAGTAGTGGAGCAACTACAATGACTATCAAAGTAGGTATTAACGGTTTTGGCCGTATCGGTCGTTTCGTATTCCGCGCTGCATGTGAGCGTGCTGATCTGGAAGTTGTAGCAATCAACGACCTGATCGACGTTGAATACATGGCATACATGCTGAAGTACGATTCAACTCACGGTCGTTTCAAAGGCACCGTTGAAGTTAAAGACGGCAACCTGATCGTTAACGGCAAGACCGTTCGTGTAACTGCAGAGCGCAACCCAGAAGATCTGGCTTGGGACGCAGCAGGCGTTGACGTTGTTGCTGAAGCAACCGGTATCTTCCTGACTGACGAGACTGCTCGTAAGCACATCACAGCAGGTGCGAAGAAAGTTGTTCTGACTGGTCCTTCTAAGGACGCAACTCCTATGTTCGTTATGGGTGTTAACCACGAGACTTACGCTGGCCAAGACATCGTTTCTAACGCGTCTTGCACCACTAACTGTCTGGCACCTATCGCTAAGGTTCTGAACGACAAGTGGGGCATCGAGTCTGGTCTGATGACTACCGTTCACGCAACTACTGCTACTCAGAAGACTGTTGACGGTCCTTCTGCTAAAGACTGGCGTGGTGGTCGTGGTGCTTCTCAGAACATCATCCCATCTTCAACTGGTGCTGCTAAAGCTGTTGGCGTAGTAATTCCAGAACTGAACGGCAAGCTGACTGGTATGGCTTTCCGCGTTCCTACTCCAGACGTATCTGTTGTTGACCTGACTGTTAACCTGAAGACTCCAGCAACTTACGCTGAAATCTGTGCAGCAATGAAAGACGCTTCTGAAACTTCTATGAAGGGCGTACTGGGCTACACTGAAGACGCAGTTGTTTCTAACGACTTCGTTGGCGAAGTTTGCACTTCAGTATTCGATGCAGACGCTGGTATCCAGCTGACCGACAACTTCGTTAAAGTTGTATCTTGGTACGACAACGAAATCGGTTACTCAAACAAGGTTCTGGATCTGATTGCTCACATCTCTAAGTAATCAATCCTGATTCTTGAAAAGGCGGCTTAATAGCCGCCTTTTTTGTAGCTGTTAAAAGGACAATTTATGGACTTACTGAAACTTAAAACCGTCAATGCCCTTTCAGATACCATCACAATCTGTGAATACGAAGGCATGCAGGTCATAAAGGTGGTTCATCCTGCAGCAGAAGCGGGTATCACGCTTCATGGTGGTCACTTAATCTGGTTCCGTCCAGCCGGGGAAAAAGACGTTATCTGGCTGAGCGAAAAAGCCGAGTTCACCCCCTCCAAAGCGTTGCGCGGTGGCATCCCGGTTTGTTGGCCCTGGTTTGGCCGCGTTGCGACTCCGGCTCACGGATTTGCACGTACCAGCATGTGGTCTTTGATTGAGCACCGTGAAAATGAAAGTGGTGTGATCGTTGAACTCGGCTTGACCGATTCAGATGAGACTCTCGCCATCTGGCCAAACCGTTTTGATCTGAAAATTACGTTTGAAATCAGTTCAGAACTAAAAGTGAAACTTACTGCCACCAATACAGATGACCACAATTGGTCAATGTCCGGCGCTCTCCACTCTTACTTTACCGTGGGTGACGTGCGGGAAATCAGTATCGAAGGCATGGGATCTGATTATATAGGCGGCCTGAAGGATGCTAAAACCTTCACTGGTGGTAATTCGCTGGTCTTTACTGAAGCCCTGGATCGCGTCTATACCGCACCAGACGATACAGTCACCATCAATGATGCCCGGAATACGCGCAATCTGCTTGTCACAAACCGAGGGCATAATAGCGCAGTTATCTGGAACCCTTGGGCTGAAGGAGCCGCCGGAATGGGTGATATGGATGACGACGGCTACCTGACAATGGTATGTGTGGAGTCCACTCAGCATGGGGACGGTATTACGCTTCAGCCGGGAGAAAGTCATTCCCTGGAAACGCAAATATCAGTGAAAGCTCAATAAAGCCAGTTGGTTATCGACGCGTAATAAGTTGTTGCTTTCAAACAAAAAGTAAAAAGGCAGAAAGTCTACTTCTGCCTTTTCGAATCATGACTTTCCCCACTCTTTTTCTACTCTACACACATCCTTCCAATCCAACGATGTGACACTTGATACATATTGGCGACTTTCCCTCTCAATTAACGATCGCTGTCACAGATATAGTCACAATCATTAACGTATTGTTATCAGGTGCATATCACCGAATTAGCACGGGATATTGCATGTTATACAGGCTAGCACAGGGGTTGCACCGTATTTCACGCTGGAAGATAGTAACCCAAGCATTTTTTATTGACCTGAGTATCAACCGGATTTTTTCTATAAATTGTTAAAAAACAAGTAATTCATCGTGTGAACTTAGTTATTAGGGTCTAGGCTTAAATGGAAGCGCGCTAAAACACAGATCCAGCGATGAAATCAACAAATCGTCAGTCAATCTGATTTGGGGGGAAGAAGTATGAGTATCTTTGACCACTACCGTCAGCGCTATGAGGAAGCCAAAGACGAAGAACTGACACTGCAGGATTTCCTAAATCTGTGCCGTGAAGATCGCAGTGTCTATGCGAATGCTGCCGAACGCCTTTTGATGGCCATCGGTGAGCCGGAGATGATAGACACCTCCACAGACCCACGCCTGAGCCGCCTGTTTTCTAACAGAGTGATTGCACGCTACAAAACATTCGAAGATTTCTACGGTATGGAAGACGCCATTGAACAAATCGTCTCCTACCTCAAGCACGCAGCCCAAGGTCTCGAAGAGAAGAAGCAGATTCTCTATCTGCTCGGTCCGGTTGGTGGCGGTAAGTCATCACTTGCTGAAAAGCTCAAGAGCCTTATGCAAAAAGTACCCATTTATGTACTGAGTGCAAATGGCGAACGCAGCCCGGTCAACGACCACCCTTTCTGCCTTTTTGACGCGGTTGAAGACGGTGAGTTGCTCGATAAAGAGTACGGTGTACCCCAGCGTTACATCAAAACCATTATGTCGCCTTGGGCAGCTAAGCGCCTTCAGGAGTTCGGCGGTGACATCACCAAATTCAAGGTAGTCAAAGTAAGGCCTTCCGTGCTGCACCAGGTCGCGGTTGCCAAAACGGAACCCGGTGATGAGAACAATCAGGACATCTCATCCCTGGTCGGTAAAGTCGATATTCGTCAGCTGGAGCATTACGCTCAGGACGACCCAGATGCATATAGTTACTCCGGTGCGCTATGTAAAGCTAACCAGGGTTTAATGGAATTCGTGGAGATGTTTAAAGCGCCTATCAAGGTGCTACACCCACTGCTGACCGCTACCCAGGAAGGTAACTACAACGGTACTGAAGGTCTGTCTGCACTGCCCTATGACGGCATCATTCTCGCTCACTCAAACGAGTCCGAGTGGCAAACATTCCGTAACAACAAAAACAATGAAGCGTTCCTCGACCGTGTATACATCGTTAAGGTGCCATACTGCCTGCGTGTATCCGAAGAAATTAAGATCTATGAAAAACTGCTGCAAAGCAGTGAATTGACCGACGCGCCGTGTTCACCAAGCACCCTGGATATCCTGGCCCGCTTCAGCGTCCTGTCACGTCTGAAAGAGCCTGAGAACTCCAGTGCGTTCTCGAAAATGCGTGTCTATGACGGCGAAACACTCAAAGACACGGATCCTAAGGCCAAGTCCTACCAGGAATACCGTGACTTTGCCGGTGTGGATGAAGGTATGAACGGCCTTTCTACCCGTTTTGCGTTCAAGATACTGTCCCGCGTATTTAACTTTGACCACTCCGAAGTGGCAGCAAACCCGGTTCACCTGTTCTACGTGCTTGAGCAGCAGATTGAGCGTGAGCAGTTCCCGCCGGAGATCGCAGAGAAGTACCTTGAGAACCTTAAAGGCTACCTGATTCCGAAATATGTCGAATTCATCGGCAAGGAAATCCAGACTGCCTATCTTGAGTCATACTCTGAGTACGGCCAGAACATCTTTGACCGCTACGTCACCTATGCTGACTTCTGGATTCAGGATCAGGAATACCGTGACCCGGATACCGGCCAGTTGTTCGACCGTTCTGCACTGAACGCTGAACTGGAGAAAATTGAAAAGCCTGCAGGCATCAGCAATCCGAAGGATTTCCGTAACGAAATCGTGAACTTCGTACTGCGTGCCCGTGCTAACAATGAAGGCCGTAACCCTAACTGGACCAGCTACGAAAAACTTCGCACTGTTATCGAGAAGAAAATGTTCTCGAATACAGAAGAGCTGTTGCCGGTCATCTCCTTTAATGCCAAGACGTCGACGGAAGAGCAGAAGAAGCACGACGACTTTGTCGCCCGCATGATGGAGAAAGGTTACACCCGCAAGCAAGTGCGTTTGCTTTCTGAGTGGTACCTGCGAGTTCGCAAGTCCTCGTAGAAAGCAGCCAGGCGTATAACCAGTAATTGGGAGGCTTATGGCGCACTTTATTGATCGCAGGCTCAACGGTAAAAACAAGAGCACAGTAAATCGACAGCGTTTCTTGCGCCGCCACCAGCGGCAAATCAAGGAAGCTATTGCCGATGCAGTAAACAAGCGGTCGATTACAGACGTCGAAAGCGGAGAGAGTATTACCATCCCCTCCCGGGATATAAGCGAACCTATCTTTCACCAAGGCAAAGGTGGACAGCGTGAAGCTGTCCACCCCGGCAACGACCAGTTCGTGCCGGGAGACCGTATTGAACGCCCACCCGGTGGTGGGGGTGGTGGTGCCGGTGAAGGTCAGGCCAGCCCGGACGGTGAGGGTCAGGACGATTTCGTTTTCACTATCACCAAGGATGAATACCTCGACCTGCTTTTCGAAGATCTCGAATTGCCAAACCTGAAACAGAACCAGCAAAAACAGCTGGTGAAATATAAGACCCACAGGGCCGGTTTTACGGCGAACGGCGTACCTGCCAATATCGCCATTGTCCGGTCACTGCAAAACTCCCTTGCCCGCCGGACAGCAATGACGGCCGGAAAGCGCCGCCAGCTGCGCGAGCTAGAAGCTGAACTTGAACAGCTTCGAAGCACAGAGCCGGCCAGGCCATTGGAGGAAAAAAGGGTCAGTGAGGAGATCCAGGCACTGCGTGACAAAATTTCCTCAGTGCCATTCATAGATACGTTCGACCTCAGGTACAAAAACTACGAACGCCGGCCCCAGCCAAGCAGTCAGGCCGTAATGTTTTGCTTAATGGACGTATCCGGTTCAATGGACCAGGCAACCAAGGATATGGCGAAACGGTTTTATATCCTGCTTTACCTCTTCCTGACCCGGACTTACAAAAACGTTGAGGTGGTCTTTATCCGCCACCATACGCAAGCCAAGGAGGTAGACGAGCACGAATTCTTCTACTCTCAGGAAACCGGGGGCACCATCGTATCCAGCGCGCTTCGGATGATGGATGATATTGTCAGGGAACGCTACCCTTCCAATGAGTGGAATATTTACGCCGCACAAGCGTCTGATGGAGATAACTGGCAGATGATTCACCAGGATGCCGGGAGTTGCTTCAGGAGCGCATCTTGCCGCTCACGCGCTACTACGCCTACATCGAAATCACCCGTCGGGCACACCAGACCTTATGGCGTGAATACGAAGCCCTTGCTGAGGAATTCGATAATTTCGCGATGCAGAACATTCGTTCAGTCGAAGATATTTATCCCGTCTTCCGGGAGCTGTTCAAGAAGCAGGTTGCCTGACCGGGCACCTGCTTTTCCGGACAATCGGGATTTTTTGGGGGGAACGTATGGCCACAAAAATTAAAACCAAACCTTTGAGCGACGGGCCAGACTGGACATTCAGCCTGCTTGAAGACTATCACCAGGAAATAAAGCGGGTAGCAGAATTCTACCGTCTGGATTCTTACCCTAACCAGATTGAGATAATTACCTCAGAGCAGATGATGGATGCTTACTCAAGCATCGGGATGCCCATCAATTACAATCACTGGTCTTTCGGTAAAAAGTTCATCGAAGTTGAGCGCGGCTACAAGCACGGACAAATGGGTCTGGCTTACGAAATCGTCATCAACTCCGACCCTTGTATTGCTTATCTGATGGAAGAGAACACCATTACCATGCAAGCACTGGTAATGGCACATGCCTGTTACGGCCACAACTCTTTCTTCAAAGGCAATTACATGTTCAAGAGCTGGACAGACGCCAGCTCAATCATCGATTACCTGCTTTTTGCAAAAACCTATATATCCGAATGTGAAGAGAAATATGGTGTGCAAGAAGTGGAAAACCTGCTCGACTCATGCCATGCGCTGATGAACTATGGCGTGGACCGATATAAACGCCCCCAGAAAATATCTATGGCGGAAGAGCGTGCACGACAGAAAGCACGGGAAGAGTACCTTCAAAGCCAGATAAATGAATTGTGGCGTACTATTCCCCGCAAAGAAGCAGAGTTGGAAATCAAAAAAGAGCGCTTTCCAAAAGAGCCTCAGGAAAACCTGCTCTATTTCTTTGAAAAACACTCCCCGCTTCTTGAGCCCTGGCAACGAGAAGTTATCCGCATTGTCAGAAAGGTCAGCCAATATTTCTACCCTCAGAAACAAACCCAAGTCATGAACGAAGGCTGGGCC
The DNA here is from genome assembly GCA_001310455.1 of Photobacterium sp. JCM 19050. Classification (GTDB taxonomy): domain Bacteria; phylum Pseudomonadota; class Gammaproteobacteria; order Enterobacterales; family Vibrionaceae; genus Parasalinivibrio. The sequence goes on along the minus strand of BAXG01000005.1, from coordinate 129,504 downwards.
ACATTCTGGCACTACACCATCCTCAATCACCTTTATGATGAGGGTAAAGTGACAGACCGTTTCATTATGGAGTTCCTGCACAGTCATACCAATGTGGTTGCGCAGCCGTCCTATAACAGCCGTTACTACAGTGGCATTAACCCTTATGCACTGGGTTTTGCGATGTTCCAGGACATACGCAGGATTTGTGAGGAACCGACTGAGGAAGACAAATACTGGTTCCCGGACATTGCAGGATCCGATTGGCTGGAAACCGTCCATTTCGCCATGGAGAACTTCAAGGACGAAAGCTTTATCAGCCAATTCCTTTCACCCAAAGTGATGCGGGATTTTAAGCTCTTTGCGATACAGGATGACGACAGGCATAACTACATTGAAGTAACCAGCATTCACAATGAAGAAGGTTACCGTCAGATCCGGGAACGCCTGTCAGCGCAGTACAACCTGAGTAACCACGAGCCTAACATTCAGGTATGGGATGTTGATTTACGGGGTAACCGCTCGCTGACCCTTCGCTATGTACCTCATCAGCGCATTCCGTTGGGTGATTCAGCAGACCAGGTTCTCAAACATGTTTACAGGCTTTGGGGATTTGAAGTGGTGTTGGAAGAAGAACAACCGGACGGCAAAGGAAAGATTCTGATGACCTGCCCTCAGCGGCAAAAGTTTGATGATGACATCCTTGGCGGCAGCTAACCCGAAGAAAATCACCGCTCAATAGATTGAAAAGCCTGCGTTTGCAGGCTTTTTCTCTACCGAACAAGAGAGACCGTCAGGCCTCTTCCTGTTCCATCAATTGGGTAATCTGGTCACGGTGCGTAAACCACAAAACACCTGATTCACGACCGTACTGCTTAACCAAGTCGGAAGCTTGTTGGTGCTGCTTGTCATTGGTCAGTTGCAAAAGGTTGTGATAGAACTTCATCGCAGCATCACGAGCACGGCTGTCCAGGAAGTAATAACCGCCAACGCGACCATAGATCTTACGCATCCCATTAATTGTCAGGGCGTAAACTTTATTGCCGGAAAGGTGCGCCATACCCTGGAACAACATGTAGTCGTAAAAGTTGAAAGCACGGGCGCGACAAATTTGCTCACACAGCGCTTCGTCTGTCTTACCGAACGCTTCCACAATTTTCTTGGCTTCCTGATACAGTGCGTCTTTTTCTTCCACACTGTCAGCGAAGGCATGGAAACTGTCTGCAGCCATCAGGCCTGACAACGTCCGATAACCTTTTCAATCAGCTCAGCACAGGCTTCAGGTTGCGCCTTGATGGCATAGCGCATAAACACGCCACTGATGTCTGTACGGGCCGACAGCAGATCTTCCAACACTCCGTGTACATCCTGACCCCGCAGTGTAACCAGGGTATCGAGGATATTCAGGCCGGAGGTCTGCATGTAATCATTAACCCGAGTGGGTTTACCGTGCTGGATTGTTAACCAGCCATCCCGAGCAAGACGCTGAAGCACTTCCCGCAGGTAGTGCGTGTAACACCAATCAGTTCTGAGAGCTCACGTTCCGCAGGAAGAATAGAACCTTTAGGAAAGTGATTATTCCAAATACTTTCAATGATATACTTCTCAGCAAATGTTGCCGGGCTATCTGCCTTAATCACCATCTATTATTATATCCGCGTTGCTTCTTGTCGTTTTATAGCAACTCATCATACCACCCAGATCAGAACCGTTAAACTCCGTTTTACAACACATCGACAGAGCCTCCACAACCGTTCTCACATTCGAGTCAGTTCATATTTTTATCATGTGCTACGTAACTTGTAATATTCTGTTACATTCTGCAATAATTAGCCCGCCTGACGAACCTCCCGTTTTAAGATGAAAATCTCGTTAAAAAGGTTAATAGAGATAGGCAAACTTGACTGATTGGTTTCTCAATGTAAAGTTGGCGTCGGGCAAGCCCAAGGGATTGCTAAGGCCCAGGATTTTTCTCGCAATTGACTGTCTACAAAATATTTACTGGCATACGAAAACAGTGATAATGCGCTACAGAACGCGAACGACAGTTTCAGCTCGTGTGACACCTTTTGCGCCTATGCAATGAGTTTTCGTGACCATCATTTGAAATAGAGATAACGATAATGGCAACAACGCTAGGGAATGCTTTTATCAAGAATTTTCTTGGTAAAGCGCCGGACTGGTATAAGGTCCTCATTATTGCGTTCCTCATCATTAACCCCATCATTTTTCACATTAACCCTTTCATCGCAGGCTGGGTCCTGGTAGCAGAATTTATCTTTACCCTGGCAATGGCGTTGAAGTGTTACCCCCTTCAACCCGGTGGTTTGCTGGCAATAGAAGCTGTCGCTATCGGAATGACCAGCGCAGACCAGGTTAAGCATGAGCTGGTTGCAAACATCGAAGTGCTGCTTCTTTTAGTGTTTATGGTCGCCGGTATCTACTTTATGAAGCAGCTTTTGCTGTTCATATTTACCAAGATACTGTTGGGTATACGCTCTAAAACCATGCTGTCTGTTGCGTTTTGTTCAGCGGCGGCCTTCCTTTCCGCTTTCCTGGACGCCCTGACCGTTATCGCTGTTGTTATCAGTGTTGCCGTAGGCTTCTACTCGATTTACCACAAAGTCGCATCCGGCAAAGATTTCCAATCCAAGCATGACCATACCTCTGACGATGCAGTCCATGAACCAAGCCGCCAGGATCTCGAAGACTACCGTGCATTCCTGCGCAGCCTGTTGATGCATGCTGGTGTAGGTACAGCGCTGGGTGGTGTAATGACCATGGTAGGTGAACCGCAGAACCTGATTATTGCTGACCAGGCTGGCTGGCAATTTGGTGAGTTCCTGCTGCGTATGGCACCGGTTACTATTCCGGTACTGTTTTGTGGACTGGCAACCTGCGTGTTTGTTGAGAAGTTTCATCTGTTTGGCTACGGCTCCAAACTGCCGGATACCGTTCGCGCCATTCTGGTTGACTACAACCGCGCAGAGCGCGCCAAGCGCACCAATCAGGATGTCGCCAAGCTGATTGTACAGGGTCTGATCGCAGTATGGCTGATTGTCGGCCTTGCATTGCACCTTGCTGCGGTTGGCCTGATTGGCCTTTCCGTCATCGTGCTGGCAACATCCTTTACCGGTGTAATTGATGAGCATCAAATCGGTAAGGCTTTTGAAGAGGCATTACCGTTTACTGCGTTGTTGGCTGTGTTCTTCTCCATCGTTGCAGTCATTATCGACCAACAATTGTTCGCACCTGTTATCCAGTGGGTGCTGTCAATGGAAGGCCATGACCAGCTCAGCATGTTCTACATTGCAAACGGCCTGCTCTCCATGGTGTCGGACAACGTGTTCGTCGGCACGGTCTATATCAATGAAGTGAAATCCGCCTACCTGGAAGGTGCGATCAGCCGCGAGCAGTTTGACCTGCTGGCCGTTGCCATCAACACCGGTACTAACCTGCCATCCGTTGCAACACCAAACGGGCAAGCTGCGTTTCTGTTCTTGCTGACTTCAACGCTGGCCCCGCTTCTGCGCCTGTCTTATGGCCGCATGGTGGTGATGGCGTTCCCGTACACTGTCGTATTGGCGCTGGTTGGCTGGTGGAATCGAGCTTCTTCTTACACCGGCTACTGAGTGGATGATCCACGCGGATGGATCAGTGAAACTGCACATATGGTGCAGGACGCGGCAGCCGCTGCGGGCCATTAACCAGGCCTTCCGCAGCGCCGGATTTCTGACTTGAAAACGGCTCTCAGACCGGAAAATTAAGACTATACGTGCATAAGCAAAGTCCTGTAGTATCAGGACTTTGCTTTTTTTGTACCTGAACGGCGACGCTATGAGCTTCCTTTACCGAATTTCTACTCAACGAACAGCCTGGTTTTTGTTGTTTATCTCTATCGTCGGATTTGAGCTGACTGCGCTCTATTTTGAGCATGTGATGAAGCTCGCCCCATGCGTAATGTGTATTTACGAGCGTGTCGCCATGATGGGGGTCGGTATTGCTGCCCTGGTGGGATTGATGGCACCGGGCAATGTGGTTTGTCGTTGGCTGGGATTTGCCGGTTGGGGTTACAGCGCGTTTCGTGGCCTGCAACTTGCGATGGAGCACGTCAGCTACCAGTTCCCCGACCCAAACGTGCTGTTCGGTGCGACCTGTGACCTCTTCGTACGTTTCCCGGAGTGGGCTCCACTTAACAAATGGGCGCCGTGGATGTTCGAAGCTTACGGCGACTGCGGCAAAGTAGTTTGGCAATTCCTTACCCTTTCAATGCCGCAGTGGTTAGTCGTGATATTTGCAGCCCAGTTAGCCGTGCTTGCGCTGGTCGTGATCTCCCAGTTGTTCGGAAAGCGGGAGCGCAAACTTTTCAAGTAAAGAGACGAACGGCAAGTCTGCCGCGCTGAATGCGTAATTCCTGAGCGCGGCAGGCTCTACCCAGGCCACTTTCTGATGGCTGTTAAGATGCATCTCTCCAGACTCCATCTCACAAAAATAGCCACACAGACAGATTGATTTATCCGGGTAATGGTGAGTGTTTTCCCCAAGCTTTGCCTGACGGACACTATCACATCCAGTTCTTCCTCAAGCTCCCGGACCAGCGCAATTGAGTCCGTTTCACCGGCTTCGACCTTTCCACCCGGAAACTCCCACAACCCACCCTGGCTGTGACTGTCCTTTCTCTGGGCGATGAGCACCGTGCCATCTTTGACAATGACACCAGCCACCACACGAATCACACTCATTGGGTCTGGCCGCAACACTGTTTAAATTTTTTCCCGCTACCGCATGGGCAGTCATCATTCCGGCCTACATCGCGGTATGGGTTGACTGACTGAGACCCGTGGCCATGCTGAGCTTCATCAGCAGCCATTGCAGATTCACACAGCATCATATTCAGGCGTCAAATAACTGGTCAGTTGCAGGAAGTGGCTCGACACCAGCCACCTTCATTTCCTCAAGGGTTCCCTCTTCGTCCATCACCAGCATCATGGTAGTCAGCAGGCCGGAAAGCATTCGGAAACTGCCGTCAGAGGCGGCCACGTTTTCCCACATTGGCGCGATAATCTGCCAGATGCAAAGGAAACCCTCTGCCAAGTTCTGTTGGGCATCAGTCACCTCTCCCGATGCAGGTTGAAGCTGTTCAGGCAGTTCATATTGGTTGGCAATCAACAAAATATACTGGGACTGGAAACGGTTCAGGATCGCTTCACGGCTTTCCTGATCCACTTCGGGCATGGGATCTTCTTCAACACCACCAGTAATAAGAAGAGGCAGCCAGTTTTCAGGTTCAAGGGGAGCCGGTGCCAGGTTTGCCGCAAGCAGTGCACCTTCGATAAAGGTTTCAGGCATGCCTTCCCACTGCGTAGGAAGGCTAATCAGAGAAGACATATTGGAATCACTCTGGAGATAGGGATGGCGGCAACTATACCCAATTTCCCGCCACCATCCAATTTCCGGTAAATCACGAACAATTTATACTGTAACACGCTCCAGCATATCGAGTTCACGCTGCAACACAGTGACAATTTCGCCGGCAACCTTATGAACGCGTACCTTGGTAAATACCTCCTGAGCCTGAGGATACTCATGGCGCAGATAGGTCAGCCACTGTTTGATGCGGTTAGGATAATACAGTCCCTTGTCACCTTTCATTTCAAACTCGGAATAGCGAAGCATCAGCCGGAGCACATCAAGCCAATGCATCGGTTCAACATTCTCTTTAAGGTGGCGGCCAAGGTTTGGCATATTGAGAGCCCCGCGGCATACCATCAGGGTATCGCAGCCGGTCACTTCCATACATTTCTGCCCGTCGTCCCAATTCCAGACATCGCCGTTAGCGGTAATATGGATAGGTGCATTCCGGGCTATCTCACCAATCAGATCCCAACGGATCGTGCCTGCACGGTATCCATCAGCCTTGCTGCGACCATGTACCACAAGCTCATTGGCACCGCCCTGCACGACCGCATCGACAATTTCCGGATACGTCGAGCAATCGTCAAACCCAAGGCGTACCTTTGCACTGACAACCTGATCCTGAGGCACCGCTTCACGCACCGCTTTTACCACTTGGTAAATCAACTCCGGCTGCTTAAGTAATGCTGCGCCACCATTGCTGCCATTTACCAGTTTGGAAGGGCACCCGAAGTTTAGGTCAATGCCAAAAGAGCCATATTCAATGGCATTAGCGGCGTTGGCTGCCATAATTTCCGGCGCCTGGCCGAGTAACTGAACGCGCACGGGCGTGCCGGATGGTGTGAAACCGCCATTTTCCAGCTCTGGGCAGTATTTAAGATAAACACGTTTCGGCAGCACGAGGTCAACCACCCGCACAAACTCAGTGACGCACATGTCATATTGGTTGATTTCGCACAACAGATGACGCATCAGGTGATCCAATACGCCTTCCATCGGGCCAAGCACTACCCGCATTCAGTGACTCCAGAAATTATCAAAATCAATTGGGAAAAATTAAGCCCGCCATTCTATACCTAAACACCCCCGGGATACATGCTGAAACCCGTGTGTTCCGATCGTTTGGGTTGCCGTATTGTGGCAAAAGAGCCAATACAGAAAACCTGGCAGGTAATCCCCCACTGACATAAAACCGTTGCCTCTGTAGGGTAAAAAGCGTAAATATGCGATTTATATATTTTATTGATAGGGTGAATATTTCATGGCTGGAGCAAGCCTGTTAACTCTCCTCGACGATATTACGTCCATTCTTGACGACGTGGCCGCAATGAGCAAAGTCGCGGCCAAAAAGACCACCGGTGTACTGGGTGACGACCTTGCACTGAACGCCCAGCAGGTGACCGGTGTTGCGGCAGAGCGCGAATTGCCGGTTGTCTGGTCTGTCGCGAAAGGCTCCTTACTTAACAAAGCGATTCTGGTACCGGCGGCCCTTGCAATCAGCGCTTTTGCCCCTTGGCTTATCACCTTTGCTGATGCTTGGCGGATTATTCCTTTGCTTTGAAGGTGCAGAGAAAATCCTCGAAGCCTTCTTCCACAAACATGAAGCGCCTTCTCCAGAAGATGTGCAGCAAAAACTCGAAACACCACTGACCCCAGAAGAAGAAAAAGCAAAAATCAAAGGTGCAGTGCGCACTGACTTCATCCTTTCTGCTGAAATCATTGTACTGACGCTGGGTGTGGTTTCGCAGCATCCGTTTATGACCCAGCTGATTACTATGTCCCTGATCGCCTTACTGATGACACTGGGTGTGTACGGCCTCGTTGCAGTCATTGTGAAAATCGACGATGCCGGCCTTTACCTCAGCAAAAAATCCGGCAGCTTTACCCAGTCGGTAGGCCGCGGATTGCTGACTCTCGCCCCTTACCTGATGAAAGCACTGTCTGTTATCGGTACAGTTGCCATGTTCCTTGTGGGTGGCGGCATCCTGACTCACGGCTTCCACCTGTTAAGCGAATGGATTTCAGAAGCAGCATCTTCTACTGCACTTATCCCGGGGATTGGCACTGTGGTATCTGCTGTGATTCCAACCCTGTTAAACGGCGTGATTGGGATTATTGCGGGTATGGTTGTTGTGGCGGTGGTTACACTGTTTGGCAAGTTGAAGAAGGCCCACTAAACCTCAATTGCTGAAGATATTCCGTTCGCAACTGCGATACACAATAAAGCCGCCAGACCAAAGGCGGCTTTATTTTTCTTGATTTGAGAGGGAATTCCGTTATCAGGACTGCTGCTGAACCAGCGCACCGATATCCGTAACGTCACCTTCCGGCTGAAGTTCCGGCAGTCGGGAAATGTTGCCCTGCAATACCGCCCCTGGCTCGATACAGAGCGAGCCCTGAACAATATCACCATTTACATTGGCACTGCTGCGCAGGTTCACTTCATCAGAAAAGATGTTGCCTTTAATTGTTCCCCGAACATCAAGTCGCTCGGTCTGGATTGAGCCTTCAATACGGCCGCTTTCACCCAAAACCAGCTTCCCGGCTACCACGTCACCTATCACGGTGCCGTCAATTTGAATTTCACCGCTACAGCTTAGCTTCCCTTCAATAGTGGTGTCCGGTGATATCAGCGAAAGTAACCCGCTTCCTTGTGGTTGTTTCTTACTGCTGCTGAACATGACTGATTACCTCAAAAAAACGCAGAGGATTTAAGTACCGTTTATCTTGCACAATCTCATAGTGCAGATGGTTATTGGTACTGCGACCGGTATTTCCCATCAACCCAATCACCTGTCCCTTGGCGACATGGTCACCCCGTTTAACCTTAAACGTGTGCAGGTGTCCATAGCGGGTGATGATGCCGTTACTGTGCCGGATCTCGATAAATTTACCGTACCCGGCATTTTTAAACGCCCGCAAAACCGTTCCATCGGCGGGCGCATAAATCTTGGTTTTTGGCCATCCGGCGAGATCAAGTCCCCTGTGGAAGGCACGTTTTTTATTAAAAGGATCTTTGCGGTAACCATATCGGCTGCTGATGTAATACTCATCTTCCTTCACAGGGAGGACATCAGGCAACGCATCCAGATAGGTTTCCAACTCGTTAAGCGTTGTAAGTTCATCCAGCGTTTTATCGTACCCAACCGGCAAAAGGTCAAGGTTTGCTTCCTGAAAAGGCCCACCTTGCCCACTGGGTACATCTTCAACAGAATACTTTATCCCGGCATCTTTTAGAGCCGTCAGGATTGCCTGTTTGCGGGTGGTTATCCGGGATGCCCAATCACTGAACAGAAACTGGATATGGTTTTCAAGCACAGATGCTTGCTGGAAAAAAGGTTGCTCAAGAAAAGGGGGAACATTATACGCCTGAGGCTCTTCAGCCTCGTTTGGCCGGGTTACTGTTGCCGGCAGGTTCGCTCGCATATCCAGCAATACAGATTGCTGGTGCAACAGAATTTTCAGCTTGTCGTGCTGCTGCTCGTTTTCTTCTTCCAATTGGCTTGCGAGCTGTTTCCATTCCCGCTGCTCATCTTCATGTTGAAGCCGCCACTGTTCCCGCTCCGCTTCGTATTGGATATGTAAATCACGGGTTCTGGCATCAATCTGTTGTTGCCACTGTTGACGCTCAACGGCCAGCTGATCTTTGAGCGCCTGTGTACCGGCTTGGTACTTTTTTTGCCACTCCCGTCGCTCCGTGTCGATCTGCTCTGTCAGTGAGGCAGTGGTGGAATCATACTTTTTCTGCCAGTTTTCAGCCTGCCTGGCAGATTCACTCCGCAGCAATGTCAGTTCACTGTAGAGGCTTTCATGCCGGCGGTTAAATTCTTCCTGCTGATGGAGTAATTGGTTGGTTGAATAGGCGGCCCATGCGATAAGCACAAACAGGCTGGTTACAAAGAAGCTTTGCAACCAGCCCGGGATGGTCATCATTTTCACTTGCGCTTCTTGCCGGATCAGCAGCTGCCGCGAGGGGAAGCAGGACCTGTAAGCTGCGCCGATTTTACGAATCATAACGGCCAGGGTATTCAACAAATGACCCTCACAATAACAAGCTATTTTTACGATTTCTTCTCAAACCTGCGAAAAGTCTGAAATCCGTAAATAGTGTTCTGTTTATTAAAGCAATTTAGTTCCTGATATTAATCTTATGTCATAAAGTGCAATCCGGCCTGTCCTAAGCAATTAAAATTTATACGGTTACTGAGTAACCACCTCTGGATTGGGCAACTAATGTCTGCTAAATCAGTCGCGCATGGTAAAAACCTTGGTCTCCCTGGCAGATTAAAATCATCTGGATACAAGATGATAAAAACGTTAACAGGGAGCTGAAACGAATAAAGGCCGGCCCGGGAATCGTTCAACGTTAATGGTTAGTGCCAAAAAATCAGGGCAAAGACGCTGATAATGGCAATACACGCCAAATTAAGGACAAAACCGGCTCGCATCATTTCTGACTGCTTTACCTTTCCGGTTGCGAACACTATCGCATTGGGTGGCGTTGCAACCGGAAGCATAAAAGCACAGGAGGCAGAAACGGCAATTAATGCAGATGTCATCACCGGTGACATACCCATTTCCACTGCAACTCCAGCAAACACCGGAACCAACAGCGCGGCAGTCGCAGTATTACTGGAAACTTCGGTCAGGAACACTACAAAACTGACCAAAATCAGGATTGTCATCAGCACTCCGGCCTCTGCCAGGAATCGACTGAGATGCCCGGCGAGAAACGCGCTGGTGCCGGTGGCAGAAATCATTGCACTAAGACACAGTCCTCCACCAAACAGCATCAACACGCCCCAATCTGTGTTTCGGTCTATGTCTTTCCATTCTACCGAGCCAGTCACGGCCAAAAGGGAAATGGCCCCCAGTGCAACAACGGTATCGAAAGAGGATAGCCCTCCCAACATGGCATTAATGGGCTTACCCAAAATCCAGCAACACACTGTCAGGCCAAAAATAGCCATCGTCGTAATACGCCCGCGTGTCCACTCAATCTTCACTTCATGAGAATCGACAGCGAAATCCATCTTCGGGCGAAGGTAGAAATAAAGAATCAAAATCGCTGCAGGCAACAAAACCAGGGTGACCGGCAACCCAAGACGGAACCAACCCATAAAGTCCAATCCAACTTCTGCGGCAGCAATGGCGTTAGGCGGGCTGCCCACCAGCGTCGCAATGCCACCGATACTCGCACAGTAAGCAATGCCCAGCAGAACAAATACATGGGTATTCCGATGTTTCTCTTCATTCACTGATGCCAACAAACCGGCTGACAGCGGTAACATCATCGCCGCCGTTGCTGTATTGCTGATCCACATCGACAGAAACGCCGTGGCGACAAAAAGCACGACAGTGGCTCCGGCAAGGCTTCCCTTTGCCGCTGAAACAATCTTGTTAGCAATCGCCCGGTCTAGCCCCTGTTTACTGAGAGCCGCAGCCAAGGCAAAACCGCCCAGGAACAAAAAGATAATGGGGTTGGCAAAACTGGAAAGCGCCTTGGCCGTTGGGAAAATGCCAAACCCGATGGCCAGCAGGGGAATAAGAACGGCAGTTACACTGACATGGAGCGCCTCTGTCAGCCAGAGGATGGCAACAAAGGTCAGGATCGAGAGACCTTTGACCACATCCGGCTCAAACGGCAGAGTTAAGTTCAGTACAACAAGCAACGCAATGTCGGCGAGCAGGATCAGTGCGTTCCTGCTCATCATTGCTGATCGCAATGACACAGTAATGGTTTGCATCTTTAGGCTTCCTTTTTATTTACTGACTTAGGTTTTTTATTGTTTTACCCGGCATCACATCCGGCGCGTGGCTAATGTATGATGTAAATCAGAAAGGAAAAAATGGTATTTTCAGGATTGAACCCCGCACGGCTGACTTGATTTCAATTCAGTGAAATTTCGCGGGAAATTGGTGTGGGAAATGACCCATAACCCATACAGATAGGATTGTTGCGAGCCATATCTCAAAGCTCGATACACATCAGGGAAATCACGATGGACATCATTCAATTGGGCAATCCACAACTGCGGGAAACCTCACAGCCTCTCTCACCGGACACACTCAATTCACACAGCGGCTTTTTCCAGAATTTGCATGACACCATGGCGCATCACAACGGCGTCGGTATCGCCGCACCTCAGGTTGGTCAATCTATCAGGCGTTTATCGTCGCTTCCAAACCCAATAGCCGTTATCCGGATGCCCCTGAGATGGAACCAACTCTGATGATCAACCCGGAACTCCTGTGGCAAAGTGAAGAAATTGCACTTGATTGGGAAGGCTGCCTGAGCATTCCGGGTATCAGGGCGAAAGTGCCGAGAGCCGTCTCTATCAAGGTGAAATACCTGACTCTAGAAGGAGAAAAAATTGAATGCCGGTTTGACGGATTTATCGCACGGATATTCCAGCATGAACTGGACCACCTTAACGGTGTCGTCTTTCTCGACCGGGCTGACAGCCGAGACTTCGCGACAGAAGCAGAGTATCTGAAACAACTCTCAGCAAACTGATAAGCGAGTTTCAGTCACTTATAGTGAATTCGTTCAATAAAACAGCAAAAGAACAATAACCTGAATTTCATTTTATTTTGGTTTTTAATTTCATGAAATTCAGTTAAATATAGAGCATGACACTAGTAATAAGAAAAATTCAGACTCTCTAACCCAGTAGTATCGCTTTTTGTTAGTTATTAATGCTGGACCTATCATTCGCGACAAGAATCCTGCCTATGTAGACTCACTCAGATTAAAACACCAAAAACAGCGAGTTTTACGTGAGTTATACTCAAGAAGCCACCCTTTCCCGAAGCATCTCTAACAAAGCATCCTGGTCAAAACATGATACGCAATGGTACTTAGCCTGTTTGGTACTGCGGTAGGCGCAGGCATCCTGTTCCTCCCTATCAACCTGGGAATAGGTGGTTTTTGGCCGCTTGCCTGATGGCAGTGCTGGCATTTCCACTCACTTACTTAGCTCACCGAGGCCTGGCCCGCTTTGTACTGTCTTCTTCAAACCCTGAAGCAGATTTTACCGATGTGGTAGAGGAACACTTTGGTGTATCGGCTGGCCGTCTGATTTCCCTGCTCTATTTTCTCTCCATCTTCCCTATTCTGCTTATCTATGGTGTAGGTATTACCAACACTGTCAGCAGCTTTCTGGTAAACCAGTTGGGAATGGCTGAACCGTCACGTATCATTCTTTCCGGTCTTCTGATTTTCCCGATGGTTGCCATAATGATGGCCGGGGAAAAGATCATGTTGAAAGTATTTGCCCTGATGGTGTACCCGCTGGTTGCCATTCTTGCGGTGCTTTCCCTTTATCTGGTTCAGGAATGGAAAGTTCCGGCCCTCACCCTTCCCGCATTCAGTGATTTCACGATAACCACCTGGCTCGCCCTGCCCGTGTTGATTTTCTCCTTCAGCCACGCAGCGGCAGTATCGAGTTTTGCCAATGTCCAACGCCGCCATTACGGTGACAAAGCAATCGAGAAATCTGAGAGCATCCTGAACCGTACTGCGATCATGCTGGTTGCCTTTGTACTATTATTTGTCTTCTCCTGTGTATTGGCACTCAGTCCGGCCCAGCTTGCCGATGCTAAAGCGGCAAACGTCTCCGTGCTCTCCTATCTGGCAAACGTCACCAATAACCCATTTATCGCTACGTTGGGACCTTTAGTTGCCTTTATTGCGATTACATCATCTTTCCTTGGTCATTTTATGGGCGCCAGGGAAAGCCTGAACGGACTGATTACAAAGCACTCCTCTCTTAGCCTGAAAAACGCTGATCATCTGGGTGTGATTGTGATGTTCTTTGCCATCTGGTTTGCTGCGGTAATGAACCGAGCATCCTCGGCATGATGGAAGCCCTCTCCGGCCCGGTCATCGCCATGATCCTGTTTATCATGCCAATGGTGGCAGTGTTCACCGTACCGGCAATGAGCAAATACCGCGGCAAAGCCAGCACCTATTTTGTCTTGGCTGCTGGGATAGTAGCTGTGTCAGCATTAGTGTTTTCGTTGGTGAAATAAAGCACGCATTAAGAATAAAAGCCCCGGACCAGGGGCTCTTATACCCAAGTCACCTCAAGGTGCAGTTTTCAGCGAGAGTTGATTGGCTGTCAGTCAAGGCGCTGTTTTGACGATCTAGTGGCTCTAAATCAAAAACTGCAACGCAGAATGAGAGCCAATCAAAGAATTAAACTCAATGAGAAAAATGACGAATTTGGAGAAGGGATGGCAAACCCAAGGATTTTGAACTCAAAGATCGCAAATGTGACTTGTGGTGAGAACGTAACGATCATAGAGCCATCCAATATTTACGGATGCGAACTGAAAAAGGGGGTTTTCGTCGGCCCCTTTGTCGAAATTCAGAAAAACTCAGTAATAGGTGCCCGCACTAAGATTCAGTCTCATACTTTTATCTGCGAGTTCGTCACCATAGGGGAGGACTGTTTCATCGGTCACGGTGTTATGTTTGCCAATGACTTGTTCAAAGATGGCAAGCCCGACCCAAACCCCGACAACTGGGGCAGGACAGTGATTTCAAACAACGTGACTATCGGATCCAACGCGACAATCTTGCCTGTCAACGTCTGTGAAGGCGCTGTTATTGGTGCAGGTAGCGTAGTCACAAAAGATATTACCGAAAAAGGTATTTATGCGGGTAATCCCGCAAGGAAATTACGGGACCTGCCGTAACACGCATTCTTCTCAAAATTAGCTTCGTATTCTGTGCAAAGCTTTTACCAAGTTACACCAGTTGAGTGTTTGTAGAAACGCTTATCAACAAAGCCGTTAGATGCCCGTGACTAAAAAATCGATTGCAGCAATGAATTCGTCTCTAAAAGCACTTAAGTCAGTGACAGGATCGGTGAGAATTTTCACCGGCACACTTGCCATTTGATGGGTTAGAACCGCAAAGTCACCCTCATCCAGGTGAAAAGTCGGGCACAGGTGACTTGGTGCTCTTTTTTCTAGCATTTCGAATGGCGTGAGGGGGACAACCAATCGTGTATTCAGTGTTTTCAGGAGTTCACTCTGTATATCAACAAAAAATGGATAAGCTTCAGATGATTTCTTATCGGTGTTCCTGTAAAGGGTAAATTGTGACATCAGAATTCCCGAAATGAATCAGAAAAAAGTCCGTGCTTTTCTGTCAGCGTATTGCACGCCTCAATTGCATCAGCATTTTGCTTTAACCACTCCAACTTCTGACGCTCACTGACTTCTATCTCTAATGCCTTTTCCATTGTTGCAGAAAGATTGATGTTAAGGCGCTTCGCTTCTGCAAGTAACTCACTATTCAGGCTTAAATTTGTCGCCTTTTTCACACCGTTTGTCTTTCTCATAGAGTCAACCTATGCGCATAAAATATACGCATTGAGTATAATTGATGAAAAAACGCTCGACAACACATCTTGTCTTCTGAATTTCGCTGGCCTGCCGAAACACACATACAAAAAACCGCCATTCATTCACCTCAACGTGGTGATAAAATGGCGGCAGTTTTATTGACAGCTGGTGCTGTCAGATCAGAAAAGCCCGGAAGCTATGCAGATTCGTCAACACGCTGTGGGTGATTTAAAATGTGGTCTTCCCAGTCGATTACGTCGATTTCGTACACCACTTTATCCCGTACCGATTCATTGGCGGCGTGCATGGCATCTTTCGAGCCTGTAATCAGCGGGTGCCATTCAGGCAGGGGCTTGCCTTCTGCAAGCAGGCGGTACGAACAGGTTTCCGGCAGCCAGTAGAATTCTTCGATTTTATCTCGGCTCAGCTTGAGGCACTCTTCATCGTAAGAGAATCGGTTAAGGTAGTCTTTGCAAGAACAGGTTTTATTGTCCAGCAAGCTACAGGCTACGTTGGTGTAATAAAGCTCGTCCGTGTCTTCATCGATTAGCTTGTGCAGGCAGCATTTACCGCAACCGTCACAAAGCGACTCCCATTCTTCGTCCGTCATTTTTTCAAGGGGTTTTGATTCCCAGAAACGTTCTGTCATGGTACTGCTCATCGATAGTTATCCGGAACGCCGCACGACCCGGAGTTTCCGGTCCGCCGACACATCGCGCCACCCGTTAAACGGTAGCGACTTCCAGTTCAGTTAATATGGCAATGGCCTGCGCGCTGCCTTTACCGCAAATCCAGTCACAGGCTTTAAAATCACTGCACACTTTGGGACGCTCACTTTTCCCAAAGATGGAACACAGGTTCTCTGCAGTCAGGTGTTTACACCGCTCTCCGGCGGGCTTACCCAGTGAACTGATTGAAGGTGCGATACAACACGCGCCGCACCCGGCATGGCATTTCATGATTTTCTCACAGGCTTTCGAAGGTTTTCTCTCCGCGTCGGATTGATCCCGTTGCGGCAAACCGAGAATGATCGCTCCCTTGGCGCTGTGATGCAAGCGCAGATTTCCGTGCTGACGCCTTATTAAGCACGCAAATGCATAATTATTAGATTTATCGATAAGCACCTTTGTCCTGATGAAAATTTGTCATATGATTTGTACGATTTCTATATCAAGCACGCTTCATACCTGCCGCTAATATTGCTGGTTCACCACGAAGCCTTCATTCTGGCGCCGCCAGACTTCCAGGGAATAATTGGAGCAATACTTTCATGTTTACGAGTTCGCTTTCACTCAGAAAAAAACTGGCCTTCTCTGCCAGTGCTGCCATTCTGGTTGGCAGTTCACTTGTTATGGCCGTCTCTTTCATCTCTTCACTTAACAGGTTGGATATTGAACTGAAAGAACGGTTGCACAGTGCCGCCGAGTCCTACAACACCTACGTTGCCGACTGGATTCAATCCAAAGGCCATGCCCTATCCTCTTTCCCGTCCGACGCCGATCCTGCTCATTATGACAAACACGTTCGTCAGGTTCGCGAGTCCGGTCAATTTGATAACGTTTTCCTGGCATTCAACGATGGCAGCCAGATCAATGCCAACAACGTGAAGCTGCCAACAGACAACAACGATCCGCGAAAGTGGGGGTGGTACAACAACGCCAAAGCGATGCCGGGCCAGGTGTTTATGGATAACCCGACTGTAGCAGCCGCGAGCGGGGCCAATGTCGTTTCGGTAGGCAAGGTCGTACAAACCAATAACGGTGAAGCCGTGTTGGGTGCAGACGTAGAAATCAATGCCATCTTGCAACAGTTGAAAAATGTCCTGCTGCCGGGTGACGGACATATGTTTATCACAACCCGGGATGGAAAAATCTTCGCCCATGCCGATACCGGACTTTTAAACCAGTCCGCCAACACCGCAGCAGAAGGCCTGACGCCAGCTATTCTTAACCGCCTGGCACAAAGCGGAAACATGACTGAAATGCTGGTTAACGGCGTAGACAGCAATGTGACCGTTGATGCCATTCCGGACACCGGCCTGCTGACCGTTATTGTGGTTGACCACGACTCCGTTGTTGCACCGCTTATTCGTATGCTGTGGGAGCAGGCAGCCATTGCCATTACTGTCATTATTGCCTGTATGGTCGCCTTTAACCTGCTGTGTAATTACCTGTTCAAACCCCTGCGCAATGTTTCCGATGCCCTTGAAACCATTGCCCAGGGAGGCGGCGATCTGACCGGCCGTCTGGAAATCACCAGCAAGGATGAAGTGGGCCAGTTGGCAGAAAACTTCAACAAGTTTGTCGGCAGCCTGCAGGCGCTGATTCAGGACATAGGCAGCCAGGCTCGTCAATTGAACACTGAGTCTTCTGAAAGTCAGGCTCGCGCGCTCAAACAGGTTGACGCGCTTGGCAACCAACAGCAGGAAGTGACCATGGTGGCTACTGCCGTCACCGAGATGTCTTCGGCAACGCAGGAAATTGCAGCCAATGCTGAAAATGCCGCTCAGGCCGCACAGGAATCTGCAACGTACTCGGAGCACGGTCAGCACCTTGTAGAAAAGAGCCGTTGTGAAATCTCAGACCTTGCCGGTGAAGTGGAAACCGCAACGGGTGTTATCCGCGAGCTGAACCAACATGCCCAGGATATCAACGGCATTCTTTCAGCCATCCAGGGGATTGCTGAACAGACCAATCTGCTGGCACTGAATGCGGCAATTGAAGCTGCCCGAGCCGGCGAACAGGGCCGTGGATTTGCGGTCGTAGCAGACGAGGTCCGGGTACTGTCGCAGCGCACGCACTCTTCTACTGAAGAAATTCAGGCGATGATTACCACGCTTCAGGCCACGACTAACAAGGCTGTGGAGATCATGGAGCGCAGCTCAGAAATGGCGAACACATCCGTTGACGGCGCGCAGGCTGCCAGTGAATCCCTGACTCAGATCAGCGAGTCCATCCGGGTTATCAGTGATATGGCTACCCAAATTGCAACAGCGGCTGAGGAACAATCCCACGTTACGCTGGAGATTACCCAGAATACTACTGCGATTAAGGATGTCACTGACCGTCTGGCAGAAGATGCCGAAGATGCCCGCCTGCAGGCCGAAAGCCTCAGCATCCAGGCAGATTCGCTTAATGCCAAGGTTTCAACCTTTACGGTTTAATGTCCAAACTGAAAAGCGCCGGGAATTCCGGCGCTTTTTTGCATCTGCAACTTCCGCAAATTAGAACAGTCAGCTGTTGGCCGACGCACTTGCGCTGCGAAGCTCAACTTCATAGCCGGGTTGCGGAACCAGGGGGACGAGACGGGAAAGCAGCAATGAACATGCAGCGAAACCGGCACCGATAAAGAACACAGAACCCGGTGAAACCAGCCACAGCATTCCCAGCAATGCAGGAATCACCACCGCCGCAATGTGGTTAATGGTAAAACTTACCCCTGCAGTCGACGCAATATCTTTCGGGTCAGCAATCTTCTGGAAATAAGTTTTGATGGCAATCGCCAGTGCAAAGAACAGGTGATCAACCACATACAGTACACCCGCCAGCGTCGCATTGTCCGCCAGACCGTACCCGATAAACACCACTATCAGGCCGATGTACTCAACGGTCAGCGCCCTGCGCTCACCCACCTTTCCAATCCAGGCACCAATCTTGGCTGCAAACACCATGTTGAACAGGTAGTTGATGATAAACAACAGGCTGATATCACCCACACTGTAACCGAACTTCTCAACCATCATAAATCCGGCGAAGACGATAAAGATCTGGCGACGGGCTCCACTCATAAAGGTCAGCGCGTAATAGAGCCAGTAGCGCTTGCGAAGCACCAGGGATTTATTCTGAGCATGGTGCTGCGGGAACAATGGTGTGGCCGCCCACAAAAGCAATACCGCCACCAGCCCGCCGAAACCAAACAGCATGTATACGGTGTTGTAGCTGACATTCATCACTTCCATCATCAGCCATACTGCTCCATAGGCCAGAATGCTCGCCGCTCCTTTCCAGGCAAGAACCCGGCCTAAAAAAGCTGCACTCTCGCCTTTTGACACCCATTGCAGCGTCAATGACTGGTTCACCGTTTCAAAGTAGTGAAACCCCACTGACATCACCATCGTGGTCAGGTACAGGCCATACACACTTGGGAACCATCCGGTCACGGCAACACCGGCACACATTACTGCAAGGAACAAAAGGGCAAAACGCTGCTCACGAATAAACAGCAAAAGGTAGATTGCAGTAAATGCCAAAAAGCCCGGCACTTCACGAAGGCTTTGCAGGATTCCGATTTCCTTTCCGGTGAACGCCGCTTTCTCAACCACAAAGTTGTTCAGCAGTACATTCCACACAGAAAAGGTGGAGGCCATGATAAAGCCCAACGCAATAAGCAAAACCTGGGGTGATATTCTTGGTGTCACTTCGGTCCTGAATCCTTTAGAGAAGAAAACGGCTCCTTAGAGAAGGAGCCGCTGAAACGGACACTGAGGGGGATCAGTGAATAATTTTTATAGTAATTCGGTTTATGCCTGAATACCGACAATCAGCCAAGGTGCATTCTGAGTGCGGGTATCACGCTCAAGGTGCCAGATATCGGTAATATCTTCTTCTACACCTTCTTTGCGATCCATGTAACGACCGCTGAACTGAATTGACAGTTGGGCAAGCTGGCCGTCGTAATCAGCGCGAACCACTTCCGCATCCACGTACATGACTTCGGTGTGTTGCTCACCTTCCAGCTTCGCACGCTCTTCAACCAAGTCTTTGTAAAGCTCCGGGCTGACGTACTCGCGGATTTTGTCCAGGTCGTTGTAATTCCAGGCACCTTGCAACACGCGGTAGTGTTCACGGGCACCGTTCAGGAAGCCTGACAGGTCAAAGCCCGGAGGGAAGTTAAATGGCACATCACTCGCAGCGCCACCGAATCCGCCTGAGAGGCTGATGCCTGTGGCTGCTGTTCAGCCTGGCGGAAAGCGCTGTTTTGGTCCTGGTTCTGCTCGTGATAGTAACCACGGTTACCCTGTTGCGCACTACCTGCGTATGCATGACCGCTGTTGTGGTTTTGCGCACCCGCCTTAGCCTGCTGCATGCTGCGGAAAATCTTGAACAGGATAAATGCCAGAACTGCGATAATCAGGATATCCATGAACTGGATGCCCTCAAACGCACCTGAACCAAACAGTGCAGCCAACAGACCACCTGCCAGCAAACCGCCCAGGATGCCGCCCATCAGCCTTTTTTAGCGCTGCTTTTTGCAGCCGCCGCTTTAGTCGGATCGTTCTGACGCAGAGTGTTGCTCTGGGTCGGAGACTTAGGTGCCGGTGCAGTCTTAAAGCTCTTACCAAAAGACTTACCACCACCAAATTTCTTCGCTTCTGCGTGAGGGGCTGAAACCACCATCACGAACATAAGCGCAATCACAGAGAAGAGTTTCTTCATTTTGAACCTATAAATTGTTCCACGCTGTCATCATGCTAGACAGCCAAGGTTAAAAGTCAATGTGCGACGGGCATCAAAATGTTACGAACAGTTATTTATTGGCGTATCTTGCACATTTTCATCGTGGGTTAACCAATGCGGTGTTAGGATTTCTGCTGATACCGCAGAACTTATTACGGTTTTTGCGTTCAAAAAGATGTCAATCAGGCGGGACAAAAAAGAATGAACGATACACACAGTAAGCTATTTGGTTACATCCTCTGGATTTTTGGTTTTCTCGGTGCACACCGTTTTTATTACGGCAAACCGGTAACCGGCACTATCTGGTTCTTTACGCTCGGCCTTTTCGGTATCGGCTGGCTGATTGACCTGTTTCTTATCCCATCCATGGATCGCGAAGCAGATCTGCGGTTCCATGCCGGTGAGACAGACTACAACATCGCCTGGTTGCTTCTGACATTCCTTGGCTTGTTCGGGGTACACCGCATGTATATGGGTAAATGGCTGACCGGTATTCTTTATCTGTTTACCGGTGGATTTTTCCTTGTTGGCGTGCTTTATGACTTCTGGACACTTAACGAACAGGTTTCTGTGAAAAACGCCCGGGTAGCATATTAACAGCTCCCAAAATGGCGATTAATTCCCTGAGATCCGCTGTCAGAGGGCAAGTTCGCCTTGCCCTTTAGTAGCGCCATTCCTAAACTATTGAACATTGTTCACTAGAGACGAATGACATGGCGCGACGCAACGACCACAGCCGAGAAGAGCTCACCGAATTAACCCTTTCCACCGTCGAAAAGTTCCTTGAAACCCGTTCTTTCCACGACCTCAGCCTGCGCAAAATTGCAGGTCTCATCGGGTATGTACCAAGTACCCTGATTAATGTATTCGGTAACTATAACCTTCTCCTGCTTCATGTCGTCGCGCGTACCGTAGACAAGCTGGCAAGTCAGGCCAGGGAGCGCCTCTCTACGCTCAGCGATCCTAAAGAACAGCTTCGTGAACTCGCATATTGCTATTTAGATTTTGCCGCCAAAAACCCTTACCGTTGGCAACTTGTTTTTGAGCACAACATGAAAGGTGAGCGCCTGCCACAGTGGCAAAGTGACAGAATCGACAGTATGACCGGTATGCTCGAAGGGTTGCTCAAGGTCCTTTCCCCGAACCGTTCGCAACAAGAAGTAACGGAAGCGAGCCGCGTACTGTGGGCCGGTGTTCACGGAATTACCCTGTTGAGCGTGGACGACAAACTGTTCACCGACGTGCCGGTTAACGGCAAGAACCTGATTGATAACCTTCTGAACTCTTATCTCCCCGCCTGGATACAGGATTAACCAGATGGCCAAGACGCATGAGTTACTGAAACAGCGCCGGTTTCTGCCCTATTTCCTGACGCAGGCACTTGGGGCATTCAACGACAATGTTTACAAAAACACCTTGCTGATACTGGTGGCCTTCGCGGCACCGGGCACATTGTCGATATCGTCGAATTTGTTTATCAACATGGCGGCAGGGGTATTTATCCTGCCGTTTTTTCTTTTCTCCGCAATGGCCGGTGAACTTGCAGACAAATACGAAAAGTCGTCGCTGATTCGAAAGGTAAAACTGGCAGAAATCGTCATCATGTCGCTGGCCGCGGTTGCCTTTGTCACTGAAAGTTACACAGTTTTACTTCTGCTGTTGTTTTTAATGGGTACCCAGTCAGCCTTTTTCGGTCCAGTAAAATATGCCCTGTTGCCCCAACAGCTGAAAACCAATGAACTGGTTCCCGGCAATGCGTTGGTAGAAACCGGCACCTTCCTGGCAATCCTTCTCGGTACTCTTGTCGCCGGCATTATTGCCAACCATGAAGGTGCCAGCGAAATTGCAGCCATCTCGGTTGTCGTGCTTGCCGTGTTGGGGTATCTGGCTTCACGCGGTATTCCGGAAGCACCTGCGGGTAATCCGGGGCTCAAATTCCGGATTCGTCCTTTAAAGCAGATGAAAACCACCCTGGATATTGCCCGCAAGGATTTGATTATCTTCCAGGCGATTATGGGGATAAGCTGGTTCTGGTTCCTCGGTGCCAGTTACCTCACGCAGTTCCCCAACTTTACCAAGCTCCACCTGGGGGGAAATGAAGCAGCCGTATCCTTCCTGCTAGCGCTGTTCTCTGTCGGTATCGCGCTTGGCTCTCTGTTGTGCGACCGTCTCTCCGGCCACAAAATTGAACCGGGCATTGTGCCACTCGGCAGCTTTGGTATTACGGTTTTCGGTCTGGATCTGATGTTCTCAGTTCCGGCTTCACCGATTATCGTTGAGAGTTTCGGACAATTCGTCAGCCAGCCTGCGCTCTGGCGTTCATTTTTCGACCTCACCATGCTGGGTGTTTCCGGCGGTCTCTTTATTGTTCCGCTCTATGCCATCATGCAGCAACGTGCTGATGAAAAAGAACGCTCTCAGGTCATTGCAGCCAACAACATCTACAACGCCCTCTTTATGGTGGGAAGCGCCATTATGGGAATGGTGTTACTTGGCGTCGCCGAGCTAAGCATTCCACAATTCTTTGGCATTCTCTCTGCACTCAACCTTTTGGTTGCCATTTATATTTTCCGCCAGATCCCACTGTTTACCCTGCGTTTCCTGATCTGGATCCTTTGCCGGGTGATGTACCGAA
This sequence comes from Photobacterium sp. JCM 19050, assembly GCA_001310455.1. GTDB lineage: Bacteria > Pseudomonadota > Gammaproteobacteria > Enterobacterales > Vibrionaceae > Parasalinivibrio. The sequence continues at coordinate 106,662 of BAXG01000005.1, read as the reverse complement.
TAAAGTGCCGGGATCTTCACCATATCCCTGAAAAAGGCGGTGCACTCTTGGTGTGCAACCATGTCAGTTTTGTAGATGCCCTGCTGCTGCTCGGCGCGAGCCGCCGCCCTATCCGTTTTGTGATGGATGAGTCTTACTACCATATTCGCGGCTTGCGGTATTTCTTCCATGTCGCCCGGGTTATCCCGATCAACACCACTGGTGGCGCAATCAGGAAGGCGTTAGAAAGCGTGCGCCTGGAACTGGAATTGGGGCAACTGGTCTGCATTTTCCCTGAAGGGACACTCTCACCGGATGGCGAAATCGGCCCGTTTATGCGGGGGATGGATGTTATCCTGCGCCGCACCCCGGTGCCGGTTGTGCCCATGGCACTGCGAGGTCTGTGGGGGAGTTTCTTCAGCCGTGAACGTGGCCGGGCCATTACCAAAATACCTAAGCGTTTCTGGTCACGCATTGAAATAGTTGCCGGTGAACCGGTACAGCCCAAAGATGCCAGCTCTGCCGTGTTGCGAGAGAGGGTGATAGCACTGCGGGGAGAGGAAGGGCGCTAAAAGCTTTTCAGTGGTGAGTAATGAGTGAAAAGTGGCGAGTACGAGCACAGGTGCCATATCTCGCTACTCGCCACTCTTGACTCGCGACTGTTCTGTCTTGCTCACGTGACTTACAAGGACTGTTTTGCCAACCACTCCCCCAACACCACACGAGATACTTTAATCCCGGTTCCCTTTACCGAGTCCGGCATCAGGAAATAACGCGCCGGGCGCTGGTGCGGGGCGAGCTTGTCTTCTGACCAATTGGGAAGTTCGTCTATCACCGACTCGCTCCCCAGCGGTTCGACAACAGCAACCGCTCGATAACCGTATTCACGATCTTCCACCGGCAGGACAAATACCTGGCTAACGCCCGGGTGTTTGGCCAGCACACGCTCAATGGCTTCGGGTTGGACGTTCTCACCACCACAGATAAACATGTTATCGAGACGGCCCAGCAAGCGAAGGTTGTCTGTTCCCTCACCCGTCCATTCACCCCGATCCCGGATGAAAAAAGACCATCAGTCAAAGGCAATGGTTTGAGCTCTCCGTCGACCATATATCCCGGCGACAACGGCCCGCCCCCCACCAACACCTCACTTTCACCGGAGATTGCCACCTGGCGATACGCTAACGGGGTGCCAACGGTCAACTCACCATCTGCCCGTTTTACGGTGATGGTCGACGCCATTTCTGTCATCCCATAGCCGCACCAACAACGGATACCAGATTGCTCCGCCATTGAGGTCAGGGAAACCGGAATTTCAGCACCACCCAGCAATACCTCTTTAAGCGCATCGGGCTTGCCGTGGCTCAACAGACGTTGTAGTTGGGTGGGCACCAAGGAGGCATGGGTGACGTTATCAAACGCTGAAAACAGCTGTTCACCGGCAACCGGAGTAACCTTCATCCGGGCACCACTCAACAGCCAGCGCCAGATTATCGCAAGGCCAGAGACATGGAAAAGCGGCAGAGAGAGAAGCCAGCAATCGTCGTGTCCGAGAGGCATCACCTGCAAAATACCTGCAGCACTGTGTAAGTGGTTGCTTACAGTATGGGCGACCGCTTTTGGCAGCCCGGTAGAGCCGGAAGTCAGCGTCAGAGTGGCAATGTTTTCGCTGTGATAGGGGGAAAGCAGGGTTTCTGTACGGCACTCAATCAGGGATGACGGGTTATCAATATGAAAGGTTACTCCTGCCCGCTTTGTAATGGCTTTCACATCAGCTGGCGGTAATTTCGGAGCCACAGCCAGTGCTTTTGCCCCAGACTGGATCAGCGCCAGCAGTAAGTAAACACTTTCAATACCGGGATGGGCGGTAAAGGAGACGATTTTCCCGGAGGGTTTTCAGGCAGGCATCGGGAGTAATGATTGATTTGCTCGCATACCTGTTGCCAGTTCAGCGCGGTATGGCTGTCAAAAAGTGCGGTTTGTTCAGGCTTGTGGCTGGCCCAGGCTTGCCAGGGCCAGTCATGGAAAGTCAGTACCGCAGGCGTTATTGCTCGCTGTACCATGTTTTTTCCAGATCTTGCAATGTGGTTACCGGGAGTGCAGATCCCGGCCAAGGCGTTTCCAGCTGGGCTTTGAAAAGCTGCATGGTATCCAGTCCCGGAACGGTTCCCGGCGTTTTCCATGAGGCCAGCCGAGCCAGTTGGTTGAGGCCAAGGCTGGTCTCCAGACTTGAGCTGATAACTACCACCAGTCCCTTTACATGGGCCTGCTCAATCAGTGAAAGGCAGTAGTTCACCGAACCAGTCAGAGTTGGCTTGATAACAATCGCCGCAACACCCGGCAACGCTTCCACCTGAAAGCCCGGCTCACGCACCGTCTCATCCCAGGCGATGGAAATACCATGTTCTGCGGCAAATGCCAGGCTGTCTTCCGGCTTCTTGCAAGGCTCTTCCAGGAAGGCGATGCGGTCACGGTAAGCCGGGTTCACATATTTGGCAAACTGCTGACCTTTGAGCAATGTCCAGCCCCGGTTGGCGTCAAGGCGAAGCTTCAGGTCGGGAATCGCTTCCAGGAACATGTTCGCTACCATGCCATCGCGCACGGCTTCGTACATCCCCACTTTGATCTTGGCGACTTTGTCGCCGTCAAGTTCTGCCAGTTTCTGCACCAGATCGTCCGGATCGCCGGAACACAGGGGCGCCACAGAATAGTTACCTTCCGGTGGCAATCCGCCATCCAGTTCCAGCATTGCCATGCTGATACCGAATGCAACAGACGGGAAAAGGCTCTCGACATCAACCGCGTCTCCGGCTTGCCATGCTGCCAGTGCAGCCTGGGCCTGCTCGCCAGCCTGCTCGGTTGTTTCTGTGCTGAATTCCGGAAGCGGGGCGATTTCACCCCGTCCGGTTTTCTCTCCATCCCTGAGTTCGACAATCCAGCCCTCGCGGGTTTGCAGGCGCTGGTTGCGTAAAATCACCCCACTGTCCATTGGCAGGGTGTAACGGTATAGGGCTGCTGTACGCATCACGTCTTCCGGATTATGGGTTACGCGGGAACTTGTCAAAGTCCGGACGGCGCTTCTCATTGAATGCGTTACGGCCTTCCTGACCTTCTTCAGTCATATAGAACAGCATGGTGGCGTTGCCAGCCAGCTCCTGCAAACCAGCCTGGCCGTCGCAATCAGCATTCAGGGCAGCTTTCAGGCAGCGCAGTGCCATTGGGCTGTGTTGAAGTACCTCACGGCACCAGCGGATAGTTTCGCGCTCAAGTTCTGCATAAGGCACAACGGTGTTAACCAGGCCCATATCCAGCGCTTCCTGGGCATCGTAGAAACGACACAGGAACCAGATTTCACGGGCTTTTTTCTGGCCCACAATGCGCGCCATGTAAGACGCTCCCCAGCCACCATCAAATGAACCCACTTTAGGTCCGGTCTGGCCAAACTGGGCATTGTCAGCCGCAATGGTCAAGTCACACATCATGTGCAGAACGTGACCACCACCAACCGCATAACCGGCGACGGCTGCGATAACTGGCTTAGGCAGGTACGGATCTGGCGCTGGAAGTCGAGCACGTTCAGGTGGTGTGTGCCTTCGTCATCCTTGTAACCGCCGTAATCGCCGCGAATTTTCTGGTCACCGCCTGAGCAGAATGCGTATTCGCCCTGGCCGGTCAGTACAATTACACCTACTTTTTCGTCATAGCGGGCATCAGCCAGCGCCTTAATCATTTCTTTAACGGTCTGGGGGCGGAATGCATTACGCACCTCCGGACGGTTAATGATGATGCGGGCAATGCCGTCTTCAGATTTTTGGAACAGGATGTCTTCGTAACCTTCAGAACAGTCTTCCCAGACAGCCGGTGCGTACAGTTCTTCTTCGGTAAGTCCAATGGTTCTGGCCATAGTCAGGCTCCCAATATCTTCAATAAGGTTGTGCGCTTCTGTCAGGAAGCATGAATCAATTGCGTCAATGCGAGGGCAAATTTTTCAGGTTGTTCAACGTGAACATTGTGCCCAGCCCCAGCTATCACCCGACGGGGCAAACCGGATTGCGCCGCCAGATGAAGAAATTTCGTGTCGTCTTCCCCACACAGATAGTGAACCTGAATTGGAAGAGTTTTTATCTTGTCCAGCAAGTATGGCTGCTCAGCAAGCGATGTGGCACGTAACATCAAGGCCACAGCTTTGCCAAGATTATCACTGCGTTTTTCTACCAGTCTTTGTTTTTGCTCAGGTTTCAGGGAAGAAAAGACCGGCTGACAGTACCAGTCTGTGAGCACGGTACGAATTGGCTGGGTTTCAAACCGCTCAGCCCAGAGGTGGTCGTTCGCCCGCCGTATTTGGCGTTCTGCTTCACTTTGCAAGCCATAGTGGCTGTTTTCAATTACCAGCCCGCAAAGGTTACCAAGCGAAGGGGTGTGACAAACATAATCCATGGCAATCCGGCCACCGAGTGAATACCCCACCAGCCACAAGGATGTATCAGCTGGAAGGCGATTTTGAATGGCCTGAAGCGTTTTTTTTAGCGCTGAGCGGGTCTGTTCAAACCCGGAGACCGGTATTTCCCGGCTTTCCCCATGACACGGCAGGTCGATGGAGACTGTTCCGATATTATCAGGAAGGTTTGGCTGACTGTTTAGTACAGCCTGCCAGTCCCTCCCGCTGCCGAGCAACCCGTGGAGGAAAACCAACGCGGGCTTTCCTTTCTTCGGTATTGAGTGAACAGCAAAGCTCAGCATCGCTCCACCCGGTTAGCTCTGTTTGATAGCAGAAAACAGCTGTTTCATCATTTCACCGGCTTCACCTGGTGGAGTCACCACTTCGATTAGGGTTGTCCCGATCTTCGCCATGGCTTCCGACAGCAAATGTTCCATCTCATGAAGTGAATCAGGACGGCAGTAACCTAACCCAAACATCGCAGCGGCATGGGAAAAATCCAACTGGTGCGGCATACGGTAAAACTGATTTTTCTGCGCACCCGGCACCGGCAGCATATCAAAAATGCCACCTCCGTCGTTATTGAACAGAACCACAACTATCGGATGCTGTTGTTGGCGAAGCAGTGCAAGTGAATTGAGATCGTATAGCGCGGATGTATCACCAATCAGGCAACACATTTTTCGGTTTCGGGCTCGCTGGACACCGGCAGCGGTGGCAAACAGGCCGTCGATACCCGAAGCTCCGCGATTGGCAAATACCGTCTGGCCCTCAAGGCGGCCAAACATATCCACCAACCGGATAGCCAGGCTGTTGCCGAGGAAAAGATCGGTCTGATCATCAAGCCAGCCCGGCAAACGGGATGCAACGCCAATTTCAGTCAGTCGGTCCTGGGTGTAATCCAGCGCCAGATCATGTGACTTCGCAGCAATTAACGTCAGGGAGTCTGCCCAACCCGCATTTTCCGCAAGCTGAACACTCTCAGCAAACACACGGGCTGCATCCCCGGCACCAAGCCGGATACGCGCGGCCGGACGGTGGGCGCAATCAAGGCGGCCCGGGTGCGGATCAACAATCCAGTAGGTTCCACTGAACCCGGCAATAAACTGACTCAGGCGCTTGGAAACCAAACGGGCACCAAATTGCAGTACCATTTCGGCTTCAGCTAATAGCGCTGAGCTTTCAGCATGTTGCAGCCAACTGTCATAACATTGCCAATTCGAGCCACCGCTGGATTGAGGATCGGCCAACAAAGGCCAGCCCAAGGCTTTGGAAAGTGCTTCGACATGTGCAAACTCGCCAGCAGACAGGCGTCCGGCGATCAGGATGCCCTTTTTCTTCTGAAGGCTTTCCCACGAATTGATATCGACACCCGCCAGCGTCGCATGTTGCGGAAACGCAAGGTATGGTTTGGTACCTTCAATCCAGTCAGATACCGGCTCCAGATATTGCTCCACACCAGCTACGTCACCGTACAGCGGCTCGGGATAGCGGCAGTTGAGGTGAACAGCACCGCCATCACACGCCTGTTTTGCCATCGCGTTATCGATGGTTGTCAAAAGCCATGAAGCTGGGACAGAGGCAGATGGGGAAGGCAGGTCTACCGCCGCGACAGCGTGACTGCCAAAAATATTGTGCTGGTCGATGGCCTGGTTGGCACCGCAGTCAATAAGCTCCAGCGGGCGGTCTGCGGTCAGCAGCACAAGCTTCTCCCGGGTCAGTCCGGCTTCCGCCACCGCAGGCAGCAGGTTGGCAACTGCCGTCCCGGACGTCACTATCACCGCGACCGGCTTGTGACTCGCCTTGGCGAGACCTAGCGCCAGAAAGCCAAGACCGCGCTCATCGAAATGGGTATGAACGGTTAAATCACTCCGCTCACCCGCTTCCAGCGTCAGAGGCGTAGAGCGGGAGCCAGGCGCAATGCAAATGTCGGTGACACCGTGACGGACTAAGGCTTCGAGCGTCAGTTTTGCCCACGTCCGGTTCATGGAAACCTGGTTTGGTATTGAGCTCATGATGCTACCTGCTCCGCTACCAGTTCATCATTTTGCGGGATGAGGTTAAGCAAGGTCGCGGTTTTACGGTCGAGTTCTTTCCACTCACTCTGAGGCTGGGAGCCAGGAACAATCCCCGCGCCGGCAAACAAGTGGAGTTCATTTTCCAAAATCAGGGCGCTGCGAATTGCCACGCAAAACTCGCTTCGCTCATCACTGATATAACCGACCGCACCGCTGTACCAGCCACGGGCAAAAGGTTCGTGATGATGGATAAAGTCGATGGCCTTGTCCCGAGGCAAACCGGCAATTGCCGCGGTTGGCTGCAGGTTTTCAAGCAGCGCAGAATTGCTGATCCCGTGATCCAGTGTCGCCCGGATAGACCGGCGAAGGTGTTGGACATGTCGAAGCTTGACCAAATGCGGAGTGTCATCGGCGTACAAATCCTGACACCACGGGTTCAGGCGACTGAGAATGTCATCAACCACCAGCTTGTTTTCATAAATGTTCTTGGCATCATTCATCAGCCAGTCGGCAAGGGTGTCATCTTCCTGCTCACTCTTGCCTCGGCCTATGGTGCCGGCCAGTGCTTCGGTGGCCAGCTCTCCTTCCTGCCGGGCGAAAAGCCGTTCAGGGGTCGAACCGACAAAACAGTGTTTGGAATCGAGGGCAAACATAAAGTGGAAAGCGCGCGCGTTGCGCTGTTTGCTGGTTTTCAGCAGTTGTGCCGGAGGAATGGGCTGGTCAAGTGTTACCGTCGTCCGACGAGCTAGAACAACTTTTTCGAACTGGGCATCAGAAATGGCATCCAGCGCCGTTTCAACCATGTTTTCCCATTCCGGATAACAGGGAGAATAGTCCTTTTTCAGAACATTACACTGGATTTCACCTTTACACTTAACATTTTCAACCAGTGCCTGCAGGGCAGAGATTATGCGCTGGCGGTCTTCACACAGGTTGACAGCCAATGTCCACCTGCCGTCCTGACGGGAAATTTCTACGCGAGGAAGGAAGAAAAAAGATTGCAGGCAGCGGTTTGCTCGCTCCGTGCGCCCATCAAAGGAGCTGCCGCCCCAGATACGCTGACCCTCCCCTAACGCGGTTTCAGCAGAACGAGCACTGGTAAACGTGCGGATTTGACCGATAGCCAGCACTTCTTCGCGCTCATCGCGGCTGCGCCAGTAAAATTTAGGAAACAGCGGCTGTGCTTCAAGCCAGTCGACAGGATCACAGTTTGCTTCCCAGACGAGGGGTACCATCAGTCTTGATGTGTCAGGATGGCTGGATGCAATAAGATCCAGCAGGGAAGCAATCGCTTTTTGCAATTCGGTCAAAATACCCTCACTCTGGTTGCAAGTTTGCCGAAACCCGGCGTTCTGGCCCGAAATAGCAGCGGTTTTTCTCCCTGGTAACAGTGGCATAGAAGGTTACGCCGGTGACACCTAAACACAATCTGCGGAATCCGTTATTGTACATCCATATATCCCATGAGGAAAACGAAGTGGCGCAGGATATTCAACTATTCTGCAGGATTAAAATATGAATAAACCACTTTTTCACAATAACTTACTGATTTGCCATTCATCAGCGGGATTAAATCGTGTAATTTACCAAAAACCAATAAAAAACAATATTCAGGTCCATCAATGAACGAAGTCGGGATGTCACACAAGCTGGACAATGTCTGTTATGACATTCGTGGTCCGGTAACAAAGCACGCAAAACGCCTGGAAGAAGAAGGACATAAAATTCTCAAGCTCAATATCGGCAACCCGGCCCCATTTGGCTTTGACGCCCCGGATGAAATTCTGGTGGACGTTATCCGCAACTTGCCGACTTCACAAGGCTATTGCGATTCCAAAGGTATTTATCCGGCCCGGAAAGCAGTCGTTCAGCATTACCAGAAGCGCGGTATGCTGGATCTGGACGTTGAAGACGTTTATATCGGTAACGGTGTTTCCGAACTGATTGTCATGGCAATGCAGGCATTGCTGAACAATGGTGACGAAATGCTGGTCCCGGCTCCGGATTACCCCCTTTGGACTGCGGCCGTCTCGTTGTCCGGCGGTAATCCTGTTCATTACATGTGTGATGAGGAATCTGATTGGTATCCGGACCTGGAAGATATCAAAAAGAAGATCACCAAACACACTAAAGGTATCGTGCTGATTAACCCGAATAACCCGACAGGTGCGGTATACAGCCGTGACTTCCTGCTCCAGGTTATTGAAATAGCACGCAAGCACAAGCTGATCATCTTTGCCGATGAGATCTACGACAAGATCCTATATGACGGTGCTCAGCACCACTCCATCGCAGCCTTGGCACAGGATCTGTTTGTTGTAACGTTCAATGGCCTCTCGAAATCATATCGCGTCTGTGGCTTCCGCGCAGGCTGGCTGATGCTTTCCGGCCCCAAACACCATGTGAAAGGTTATGTCGCCGGGCTGGATATGTTGGCGTCTATGCGACTCTGTGCCAATGTACCGATGCAGCATGCCATACAGACTGCGCTGGGTGGCTACCAAAGTATCAATGAACTTATCTTGCCGGGGGGCCGTTTGCTTGAACAACGGGACAAGGCATGGGAGATGATCAATGCGATTCCGGGTGTGTCTTGCGTAAAGCCTAAAGGTGCGCTTTACCTGTTCCCGAAAATCGATACCAAGAAATACAACATCATCAACGATGAACAGATGATGCTGGATTTCCTGCAACAGGAAAAAGTGCTGATGGTGCACGGCACCGGCTTTAACTGGCCGCGCCCTGACCATTTCCGAATTGTTACCTTGCCACGGGTCGATGACCTTGAGACAGCAATCAGCCGCTTTGAGCGCTTCCTGCTGGGGTACAAACAGTAACCGGCACGTACACTTAAGACGAAACGGCGGGCATTGGCTCGCCGTTTTTGATCAAGGAACAAGTCAGGGGAAAAGAAAGTACGTTATTTTTCCTTATCCCAGAACCCAGGGCCTTCTTTTCCCAGAGCCGCATTTGCTGCCCAGCCACTTAGCGCGGCAATTGCCAGCCCAACAATTCCCCCCGCCAGATGGGCTTCAGTCGCGACACTGGCTCCAATAAGTTCCGCAGTATCAGCCGATGCGCCGAATACCTGCTCCCAAAGGATTTTGGCAAATACACCGACCAGCAAAAGCCAGCCAACGCGGTCGCCGCTTCGGATATCAGCAACGGCACCGATAACAAACAGGCCATGCAATACCCCGGATAATCCGGCGTATTGACGGTAATCAGAGAAAAACATCGCCAGACCTACCGCAAAACAAAGCAGGAAAAACTGGGTTACAAACTGCTTTTCCCGAAAGTGTGCACGGAATATGTAGGTAATAACGGCAAGCGCTGAGCCATTCATTATCAGGTGGATGAAGTTGGTATGGGTAAGGTTTCCTGTTAGGATTCGCCACCACTGGCCGTGTTCAATGGCATGCCGTTGCCAGTCAAGCACAGTGCTGATAGCCGGCAACTGGGCCACGCACATAACCACTAAGATTAACCAGATTGCACGATAGGTTTTCAAGGCATCTCCCGATGAAAAGCAGATATTGTCCGCACTGCGGCAAAGCAAAAAAAGCCTGTATTTGCCAATGGATTACACCGGTTTCCAATGACGTGCCTGTGATAGTCCTGCAGCATCCGGATGAAGTCTCCCAGCCTCTCGGTACGGCGCGCATCCTAAACCTGTCACTGGAACACTGCCATCTCCTTGTGGGAGAGAACTTCTCCGAAAACCTCGAATTAAGAACCTTGTTAGGAAAGCCAGATATCGACTGGCATCTCCTCTATCCAGCAGACCACGCGACACCGGCAGGCGAACTGCAAAATACAGAAGGCCGTAAAACAGGACTGATCCTGATTGATGGTACCTGGCGCAAGGCATATAAAATGTTCCAGCTGTCAACGTCATTGCATCCCCTGCCCTGCATTTCCCTGAGCGGTATCGCTCCGAGCAATTACCGGATAAGAAAATCACCAAAAGCTGAAGGGCTTTCCACAGTAGAAGCAGCCTGCCTCGCACTGGGTGAACTGTCTGGTAAACCGCAGGATTACTACCCAATGCTGGAAACATTCAATAAAATGATCGACTTCCAGATAAGCCAAATGCCGTCCGGTGTTTACGAGCGACATTACGGTAAACAGGCGCGCTGACCTAACCTCCCACTAGCGCGGGTCAGTCCATCCGCTGTCGTGGTCAGCGCTGAACATCCGAGCATGCAGGCGCTGGGCAAAGCCATCGGTCATTCCGGCTATGTAATCACAGATTACCCGGTGGCCATCGTGTCCCCTTTCGCACTGGATTCGCCAGCGCTTTTTGGTGTCTTCCGGCAGCAACCGCTCCGGATCACCACTGAACGCCTGGAACAACTCCATCACCAATTGCTGACCTTTATACTCCAGAAGTTGGATCTCAGGCTTCATGACAACGTACTCAGACACAAACCGTTTAAGTACGTCGAGCACTTTTTGCATGGTGTCAGGCAGCGTGGCATTCCAGGCAAGCAAAGGTGACTCAAAGATACTTATACCATCCGTTGAGGTTGGCTCAATCACAATGGAAGTGATCAAGGTGTTCACCAGGCACCGATGGCATCTTTACGTTCATGGTGAGGGCCAAACATCTGCTCACTGAGTTCACCGATATTGGCCTCAAGCCACGGGTCACCGCACTCAGCCAGTTTACTGGCGACCGCTTCCTGCCATTGGCTCCGGGTGACGATGCCCATCACTACCGCATCTTCCAGATCGTGCACACCGTATGCGATGTCATCCGCAAGTTCCATAATGGAACAATCAAGGGATTTAAACCGGGTTCTACTGTGTTGGTGCTGAGGAGCAATGTTATCTTTCAGTGTTGAAAACAACGCACAGTCATCATCTGAGAACGGATAAAGCACCCAACTGAACAGGGCGTTATCTTCATCATAAATGCCTTTTGCCGGGCTCCACTCCGAGGCTTTAAGCAAACGGAAATTCGTAACGGACGGAGGAAGTTCAGCCGACCTTACATCACTTATCAGCGCCGGGTATTTAACAAGACCCAGTAGCGTGCGGCGTGACAGGTTCATCCATCATGCTCTGTGTAGGGTTCCAGCCGGGTAACAATGCGGAATGTCTGCGCATTCCCTTCAAAACCACCATGGTGGCGCATCATGTAGTTCAGCGCTATCTCTCCGCCGTGCCGAAAGGGGGGTGTCCGATATCGTGCGCCAGGCAAAGACTTTCCAACAGGCTGGTTGTCGGCAGGATGTCGCGAAATTCCGGTTGTTTCTCTTTAAGTTGGGCCACAATACCTGTCCCAATCTGAGAAACTTCCAGGGAGTGGGTCAACCGGGTGCGGTAAAATCATGAAGGCCCGCCCCCAGCACCTGCGTTTTTGCCTGAAGACGACGAAACGCAGCGGAGTGCAGAATGCGCGCCCTGTCCCGCTGAAAAGGTGAACGCCTGTCATCACGGCGCTTTTTCTTTTCTTCGGCAATGCGCGCTGACCACAATTCCTCGTTGGGTATCTGCATCAGCTAATCTCATCCAATGTGAGCTCAAAGCTCCGGACAAATGTCTCCATAAAATACTCCATCGCCGGGCCGCTGCGCGCCTGCAGCGTTTCCCTCAAACGTTTCTCTGCTTTGGCAAACTCGTGGTTACCAGCTGATTGCTCCTCAATACACTTGAGGTAGGCACAGATAGTGTCGGCCTGCTTCACTATTCTGTGCATCTCCGGTTCTCCTTTCAGACTGTCAAGGAACGGGACGTATTCTTCACGCAGTTCATCGGGCAACATGGACAGCAATTTCAGTTCGGCTTCCCGCTCAATTTTTTTGTATTCAGCAGCAATGGTTGGATTGAAATACTTGATGGGGGTGGGCATGTCGCCGGTAATCACTTCACTGCAATCATGGAACATCGCCATAACTGCAATACGATCTGGATTAAGCTTCCCGTTAAACTTTTTGTTCTCGATCACTGCCAGTGCATGGGCTACAAACGCCACCATCAGACTGTGTTCAGAAATATTTTCCTTAAACACGTTCCGCATCAGGGGCCAGCGATAAATAAGCTTCATTCTGGCCAGGTGAGCAAAGAAGTGGCTTTGCGAGGTTGGGGTCTGATCCTTGTCTTTCATAGACTTCTGCAGATAAACAACAATCCCTCAAGAGTAGCAAAGCCACTGAATAAAAAAAGAGGCCAGCGGCTCAATTCGAGATGGGGGAGAAAACGGGTGTATCCGGATCACTGAACGACGAGCACGCTCCGGTTCTTTTCTACTGTCGCTTTTCCAATACCCTTAACATTGCTTAGCTCGTCAACAGACGCAAATTTGCCGTTTGATGCCCGAAACTCAACTATCGCCTGGGCTTTATCCGGCCCGACACCCTTTAGCTTTTTGTCCAACTCATCGGCGGTGGCGGTATTAATATTTACCGTTGACTGAGTATCAGCGCCTGAAGCACTTCCGTCTTCGGCGGCTAAAGATAACGGTGCAACAGTTAGCAGCAATGCGGTAAATGCTGCGCTTAATAATTTTCTCATTCACTATTCTCCTGTCGATATCACAGGAAAATGGTATAGGTTCAATAACGGATATTTCACTAATCAATAGAAACAAAAACGACGCAGCGTTTAAGGACACTGCATCGTTTTGCTTATCAGTTACATCAAGACTGTAACTGCGTCGAGAAAATTACAGTTGCTCTTCCTGGTTCTGAGCAGGAACGGTCACTTCAGTTTTGCTGCGAAGTTGTCCCAACGTCGAATCCAGATCAGCATTGGCTTTTGCACGGACCATGCTTTGTGCCATTGGGTCAGTTGGCTTCATGTCCGCCTTGCCCGGCTCATTAACCTTGTCCAGCTCAACGACAATAACGTCACCAGTGGCGTTTTCAGTACGGCCATAAACCGGCTTACCGTCAACAGGCTTGGTCATCGTAAATGCCAACTCGGTAACCGCGCGATCTGCACCCACTCGGCCAACGGTTTCTTCATCACCAAAGCTGTAACCTGAAGCGTTCAATGCTTCCTTGTTGCCTTCTTTGAGACCGGCAACAATTTTGTCAGCCAGAGCCAGTGCTTCTTGTTCGCCTTTTTGAGCCGCGAGCTTGGTCTTAACCTGAGCTTTCACTTCATCAAATGGCAGCACAGTTTCGTCACGGGAGTCGTCTACGCGGACCACAACAACGTGCTCAGGTGCAATTTCGATGACTTCTGAGTTCAGGCCGTCTTCACGTACTTCAGGCTGAACAGCGCCTCAAGCACTTTAGGATTGGCCATTACACCCTGGGCATCCTGACGGGAGAAGAAATCCGTCTTCTGCACCTTGGCATTCACAGCCTTGGCTGCGTCATCCAGGTTGTCCGGCATTTCAAAGGCTTTCTCGGACAGCTCCGTAGACATTTCGTAAAAGCGGTCTGCGGCTTTTTGTTGCTTAAGGGCTGCAACAATGCTGTCTTTCACTTCATCGAAAGGTTTAGCAACGGCTGGCTCCACGTCGTCCAGTTTGATGATGTGGTAACCGAATTCAGACTTCACCAGGCCCGAAATATCACCTTTGTTCTTGAGAGCAAATGCCGCTTCTTCAAACGAAGGATCCATGACACCTTTTTCAATCCAATCCAGAGAACCACCGTCTTTGGCACTGAAGGTATCGTCTGACTTGGCTTTCGCTTCTGCTGCGAAGTCCTTGCCTGCTTTCAGGTCAGCCAGTACCGCTTCAGCCTTGGCTTTCGCGTCAGCATCATCACCCTGAATCAGGATGTGGCTGACTTTGCGCTTGGCTTTAGACTCGTAGTTTGCCTTGTTAGCGTCGTAATACGCCTGTGCTTCTTCGTCTGTTACCTTGATGCTGTCAGCCAGCTTGTCACCAGACAGCTCTACGTACGACGCTTTGACTTGTTCAGGACGGACAAATTCACCGCTGTTCTTATCGTAGTAAGCTTTCATTTCTTCATCGGTCACATTCGCTTTCTCTGCGAACGTTGCTACCGGCAAAGACAGCGTGCGGATAGTACGTGTCTGGGCAACCAGGTCGTATTGCGCCTGGATTTCATCATCCAGAACGAATTCGCTGCTCAGCAGGGCATTAACCAGTTGTTGGCGAACCAGATCTTTACGCATGTACTCAGCGAACTGGTCAGGTGTAAAACCGGCACGACGCAGGCCTGCCTGATAAAGTTCATTGTCGAACTTGCCGTCACGCTGGAACTGAGACATGTCTACAATCGCCTGCTTGATTTGGGCATCGCTGACACGCAGGTTCAGTTCATTGGCATATTGTTCAAGCAGCATGTCATTAACCATGCGATCCAGAACATTCTGGCGGAACTGGCGCAGATAAGCAGGATCAGACATCAGTGCGCTGAACATATCACCGGCTTGCTGCTGCATACGCGCACGTTCGTTTTGATAAACCTGCTCAAATTGAGCACGGCTGATATCCTGATCACCCACCGTTGCTGCCGGCACATCATTCCCACCCGCGAGGTAGCTACCAACGCCTGCAAACGCAAAGGAGATAATTATCAGGCCGAGAATGACCTTGATCACCCAATTGTTAGCGCCTTCGCGCAATCGCTCCATCATAGTCTGCCGTATCTCCTGTATCTGGAACTGGCTAATACATCTTTATAGTTTTTTCAGCGGCTAAGCAGCGGGGTGAATAAAAAATAACCCGCACATTTAAACGCAAAAAAGCGCATCGACATGATGCGCCTTGTTCCGCCGAGTGATTCTGATTATACGTTTTGCCAGTGGGCTTTTCAGCTTTTTCATTCCACTTTGGCGAATCAGACACCCTTATTAGGGCGGGAATTAGTTTACTGCGTCTTTCAACGCTTTACCTGCCTTGAAACCAGGTACTTTTGCAGCAGCAATTTTGATTTCCTGACCCGTCTGTGGGTTGCGGCCGGTACGCGCTGCACGATCACGTACAGAGAAAGTACCAAAACCAACCAGGGCTACCTGGTCGCCTTCTTTCAGAGAGTCAGATACTGCTTCAAGAAATGCATCCAGAGCACGGCCTGCAGATGCTTTTGAAATGTCTGCACCCTCTGCGATTTTGTCTACCAGTTGTGCTTTATTCACGTCTTTTCCCCTATCTCATTTTTCTCAGTGCCGCATTGTTTTGTGCGGCTTCATTAAATGCTCGTCAAGAGTCCTGCGAACGAGCTGCAATTGCCTGATATCATTTCCAGAGTAAGAGGTGGAAAGAAACCTTAAATCCCTGAGAAATACCGCAACATACAGGCTTGCAACTGACTTTCCCTAACTTAGCGAGCAAAAAAAAAGCTGACAAGCCTTTTGGGCGTTGTCAGCCTTTCTCATCCCTTATTTTTGCTGCACATCACTGTTTTCAGTAGTCACAACCTGCATACCCAGCGGGTTCTCTTGCAGGGCGATAGTGAGGACATCGTCAATCCAGCGCACCGGACGGACATCCAAATCGGCAATGACATTGTCTGGAATCTCTTCCAAATCACGTTCATTTTCCTTAGGAATCACTACGGTTTTGATTCCGCCACGGTGAGCGGCCAGCAGTTTTTCTTTCAGGCCACCGATAGGCAACACTTCACCACGAAGCGTGATCTCACCGGTCATGGCAACATCGGCACGCACCGGGTTACCAGTCAGGCTGGATACCAGCGCAGTACACATTGCGATACCGGCACTTGGGCCATCTTTCGGTGTTGCACCTTCAGGAACGTGAATGTGAATATCACGCTTCTCATAGAAGTCACTGTTGATACCCAGTTTTTCAGCGCGGGTACGTACCACAGTCATTGCTGCCTGAATAGACTCTTGCATCACGTCGCCGAGAGAGCCAGTGTGAAGCAATTTGCCTTTACCAGACATAGACTGGGCTTCGACCGTCAGCAGGTCACCACCTACTTCTGTCCAAGCAAGACCGTTAACCTGACCAATGCGGTTGTTTTCTTCCGCTTTACCGTAATCAAAGCGCTGAACACCCAGGAAGGATTTCAGGTTTTCCTGAGAAATAGTCAGTGTCTTCAGATCCTTGTTCAGAAGGATCTCTTTCACTGCTTTACGGCACAGCTTGGAAATTTCACGTTCGAGGCTTCGGACACCGGCTTCACGGGTGTAGTAACGGATAATGCCCAAGATGGCAGAATCATCGATTACCAACTCACCTTGTTTCAGACCGTTGCGTTGAATTTGCTTCTCGACCAGGTGGCGCTTGGCAATGTTCAACTTTTCGTCTTCGGTGTAACCGGAAAGGCGAATCACTTCCATACGATCAAGCAACGGACCCGGAATATTCATGGAGTTAGACGTTGCCACGAACATCACGTCAGACAGGTCGTAATCCACTTCCAGGTAGTGATCGTTGAACGCATTGTTCTGTTCCGGATCCAGCACTTCCAGCAATGCCGATGCAGGGTCACCGCGCATATCAGATGACATTTTGTCGATTTCATCCAACAGGAAAAGCGGGTTACGCACACCGACTTTCGCCATTTTCTGGATAAGTTTACCCGGCATTGAGCCAATGTAAGTCCGGCGGTGACCACGGATTTCCGCTTCGTCACGCACGCCACCCAGTGCCATACGTACATACTGTCGACCAGTAGCCTTAGCAATCGACTGACCCAACGACGTTTTACCGACACCCGGAGGACCGACAAGACACAGAATCGGACCTTTCAGCTTGTTAATACGGTTCTGGACTGCCAGGTATTCAACAATGCGTTCTTTAACACGCTCAAGACCGTAGTGGTCAGCATTCAGAATCTCTTCGGCTTTAGCCAGGTTCTTTTTCACCTTGGAACGCTTGTGCCAAGCACGCTGATCATCCAATCGATGTAACCACGAACCACGGTCGCTTCCGCAGACATTGGCGACATCATTTTCAGCTTTTGCAGTTCCTGCTCAGTTTTCTCACGAGCTTCCTGCGGCATCTTGGCTTCATCGATCTTCTTCTTCAGAGACTCGAATTCGTCCGGTGCATCATCCAGTTCACCAAGCTCTTTCTGAATCGCCTTCATCTGCTCATTCAGATAGTACTCGCGCTGGCTCTTTTCCATTTGCTTCTTAACGCGACCACGGATTCGCTTCTCAACCTGAAGCAGGTCGATTTCGGATTCCATCATCGCCAGCAGGTATTCGATACGGTCGTTAATATCAACCAGTTCGAGGACATGCTGCTTGTCAGTCAACTTCAAAGGCATATGGGCAGCAATGGTATCGGCCAGACGTGCAGCTTCATCGATGCCATTCAGAGAGGTCAGAACTTCAGGTGGAATCTTTTTGTTAAGCTTAATAAAGCCTTCAAACTGGCTGATCGCGGTACGGATAAGGACTTCCTGCTCACGCTCGTCCATTTCCGGCGTCACCATGTATTCCGCATCAGCAACAAAGAAATCGTCTTCGTGGAAGGCATTAACCTTCACACGCTGTAAACCTTCGACCAGTACTTTCACCGTGCCGTCAGGCAGCTTCAGAAGCTGCAGAATTGAGGCAACAGTACCTACACCATGTAAATCATCAACGGCGGCTCATCCGTTGCCGCGTCCTTTTGCGCTACCAACAGAATCTGTTTGTCGTTGTCCATTGCCGCTTCCAGGCAACGGATGGATTTCTCCCGACCAACGAACAGCGGGATCACCATATGCGGGTACACCACTACATCACGCAGTGGCAGTACGGGTATCGTTATGCGCTCGGAACGCTCCAAGTTCATATTCGTCTCTCTTCCGTTGGAACATAGTTATGAGTATATGGGGTTAAACTTCTGAGATTCAATGGAACGAAGCAGAGAAAACAAAAAAGGAGGCATACACCTCCTTTTTGTTTGAATTTCAAGCCAAAAGTGATGAATTACTCACCACCAGCAACCTGATTTTCGGCATTGTCGTAAATCAGCAGAGGCGCTGATTCACCCTTGATAACAGACTCGTCGATCACAACCTTGCTAACGCTCTTGTTAGAAGGCAGATCGTACATGGTATCAAGAAGCACCGCTTCTACGATTGAACGCAGACCACGGGCACCGGTTTTGCGCTCCATTGCCTTGCGGGCAATAGCAACCAGTGCATCATCACGGAACTCCAGCTCAACGCCATCCATTTCCAACAGTGCAGAGTACTGCTTGGTCAGGGCGTTCTTTGGCTCGCGCAGAATCTGGATAAGTGCGTCTTCATCCAGTTCATCCAGCACTGCCGCAACCGGCAGACGGCCAATGAACTCAGGAATCAGGCCATACTTGACCAGGTCTTCCGGCTCTACCTGCTTAAACAGCTTAGACAGGCTTTCCGCTTCGTCTTTAGAGCGGACTTCCGCACCAAAGCCAATTCCAGAACCTTTGGCCACACGCTGATCGATCACTTTATCAAGACCGGCAAACGCACCGCCACAGACAAACAGGATCTTCGAGGTATCAACCTGGAGGAATTCCTGTTGTGGATGCTTGCGACCACCCTGAGGTGGTACAGAAGCAACCGTACCTTCGATCAGCTTCAACAGAGCCTGCTGCACACCTTCACCCGACACATCGCGGGTAATAGATGGATTATCAGACTTGCGTGAAATCTTATCGATTTCATCAATGTAGACGATACCGCGCTCTGCCTTGGAAACGTCGTAATCACATTTCTGAAGCAGCTTCTGGATGATGTTCTCTACATCTTCACCCACATAACCGGCTTCGGTCAGGGTGGTAGCATCAGCATGGTGAATGGTACATCCAGGTATTTGGCAAGGGTTTCTGCAAGCAGGGTCTTACCACTACCCGTTGGACCAATCAGCAGGATATTACTCTTGCCAAGCTCAACACCGTCCGCACTCACATCGCCGTTTTGCAGGCGCTTGTAGTGGTTGTATACCGCCACCGCAAGAACTTTCTTCGCTTGCTCCTGGCCGATAACAAAATCGTCCAGATGCGAGCGGATCTCATGGGGTGTCGGCAGTTCGCGACTATCACGCTTTGGTGCAATGTCTTTGATCTCTTCACGAATAATGTCGTTACAAAGATCGACACATTCATCACAGATATAGACAGAAGGACCCGCGATCAGCTTGCGAACTTCGTGTTGGCTTTTTCCGCAGAAAGAGCAGTAAAGCAGCTTGCCGCTACCACCGTCTTTTCGCTTCTCTGTCATTCGCTAACCTCTCAGGGCTATTCGCCCGTGTAAACCATAGGTTAAGTCTATATCAAGTTGCACCGAATGTCCGGCAGAGTCCGGTTCATTGATGCAACTTAATGTAATACTTAATCTCGTTTGCTCAGTACAGCGTCGACCAGACCATACTCAACTGCCTGTTCAGCAGACATAAAGTTGTCACGGTCGGTGTCACGCTCAATGATCTCCATTGGCTGGCCGGTATGTTCAGCCAACAATGTATTTAACCGTTTTTTGATGGTTAAAATTTCCTGAGCGTGGATTTGAATGTCAGAAGCCTGTCCCTGGAAGCCACCAAGAGGCTGGTGAATCATCACGCGGGAGTTTGGCAGACAGTAACGCTTACCCTGTGCGCCACCTGCCAGCAGGAAAGCACCCATAGAGCAAGCCTGGCCCATACAAACTGTGCTGACATTTGGCTTGATGAACTGCATGGTGTCATAGATAGACATACCCGCAGTCACTGAGCCGCCAGGAGAGTTAATGTACAGGAAGATATCCTTGTCTGGGTTTTCTGACTCAAGGAATAGCAACTGGGCTACCACAAGGTTTGCCATGTGGTCTTCTACCTGACCGGTCAGGAAAATGACACGCTCTTTGAGAAGACGGGAATAGATGTCATAAGAACGCTCACCACGTGATGTTTGTTCAACCACCATTGGTACCAGCGCGTCCATAATCGAAGGCACGGTGTTGCTGTCATGGAAGCTCATATTGTATTCCCCTAAAAATAATGGTCCGGATGAATTGCTTCATACGGACCATTGTTAGCAAAAGAGTGAATCCTAAGTCAATTTTTCACTCAATTTGTTGCGTAGTTAATCCGCTGATAAAGCGAACAATTACGCTTGAGCGTTCATCAGCTCGTTGAAGCCTTTTTCTACTTCAGAAACCTGAGCTTTAGCCAGCAGCGCATCGATAGCTTGCTCTTCCAGAGCAACATTGCGCATGTTGTTCATCAGCTGTTCGTTCTGCTCGTAGTAAGCAACAACTTCTGATGGATCTTCGTAAGCAGAAGCCATCTCAGCGATCAGCGCTTTAACACGCTCGTCGTCTGCTTTGATTTCTTCGCTCTTGATAACTTCACCCAGCAGCAGGCCAACAACTACGCGACGCTTAGCTTGTTCTTCGAACAGTTCACGTGGCAGTTCCATCGCTGCATTTTCCTGGCCGCCGAAACGCTGTGCAGCCTGGCGACGCAGTACGTCGATTTCCTGGTCAATCAGAGCAGCCGGTACTTCGATGTCGTTCTGCTCGATCAGACCATCGATAGCTTGCTCTTTTACTTTGCTCTTCAGCATTTGAGCCAGTTCGCGTTCCATGTTCTTACGAACTTCTGCTTTCAGACCTTCGATAGAACCGTCTTCAACGCCGAAACGCTGTACGAATTCTTCAGTCAGTTCTGGCAGTTCCTGAGCTTCTACAGCTTTCAGAACGATGTCGAACTTCGCAGCTTTACCTTTCAGGTTTTCTGCGTGGTAATCTTCTGGGAAGTTTACGTCGATAGTGAATTCTTCACCGGCTTTCTTACCCATGATTCCGTCTTCGAAACCTGGGATCATGCGGCCTTGACCCATAACCAGTTTGAAGTCTTCAGCCTTACCGCCTTCGAACTCTTCACCGTCGATAGAACCGGTGAAATCGATAGTTACACGACTGTTTTCTTCAGCAGCGCCTTCTGAAGCAATCCAGTTAGCTTGCTGCTTACGCAGGGTTTCAACCATGCCTTCTACGTCAGCGTCAGTTACCTGTGCAACTGGCTTTTCGATTTTAACCTGGTCCAGACCTTTCAGTTCGATTTCTGGGTAAACTTCGAAAGTCGCGTTGAATACCAGGTCTTTACCTTCTTCCATTTCAACTGGTGCAAAAGTTGGAGAACCAGCTGGGTTAATCTTTTCTTTCACGATCGCTTCGATGAAGTGACGGTGCATCACTTCACCCAGGATGTCCTGGCGTACAGCTTTACCGTACATACGCGCAACCATCTTCATAGGCACTTTGCCTTTACGGAAACCATCGAAACGACGATTTTTTGCGATGTTGCGAAGCTCAGCAGTAACAGCATCTTCGATGTTTGCTGCTGGAACAGTGATGGTCAGTTGGCGCTGCAGGCCTTCTTTGGTTTCAACGGTAACTTGCATTATGTATATAACCTCAAAACTGTCTCAGGAATTCTGAGTGCTGGGTACCGGCAACTGCCGGTGGCATCCTTTTACTACTGCGAGAAAAATCAACCTTGCGAGTCAGCAATCAGTCAAGAATTCGTAAGCAATAGTGCCTGTAAAACGGGACACGATTGATCACCCTTGAGTGGTACGTGTCTTTGAACCTCAGCGCACTGAGGTCAGCCTTCAGGCCGAAATTTAAGACGCGCCATTATAGCGACACGTACTTCGGGAGTCGAGTTGCCCCCGAGTCAATCGTTACTTTTCTGTGAGATGGGGGCAAAAATCCGGGTTTCAATGGCAAAAAAGTCCTTTTTTGCCGCTTTTTTTGCCCTTAATTTGCCTTTCAGAGTGGTAAAGCTGTTGTATATTTGAGCGATTCCATAGCAAAGGTAGACGTCACATTTGTCAGTCCTTCAATGCTGTTGACCAGTTTCTTATAAAAGCGGTCAAACGCCCCCATATCTTCAACCTGCACTTTCATCATGTAATCATACTCTCCGGCCATCCGGTAAAACTCCATCACCTCAGCAAAGTCTTCCACGGTTTCCGAAAAACGCCGGTACCATTTTTCAGAATGGTCACTGGTTTTTATCTGAACAAAAGCAGTAAACGCTACACCGACCTTTTCCGGGTCCAAAAGTGCGACTCTCTGGCGAAGCACGCCGGATTCTTCCAGCCGCTTTAATCGCTTCCAGCATGGTGTCGTTGTCAGGTTTACCGCTTCAGCCAGATCAGCAAGCGACTGGGTTGCGTCCTTCTGGAGCATTCCGAGCAACAGCCTGTCGGTTTTATCGAGATTGATCTTCATCACAAAACACTATTTGATAGAATTATTTTCTCCAAATTAGCAAACATGGAGGAAATTAAGCAAAGTTTTTCTCCGTTAGCAAAAGTAGATTGGACCTATAACAAAAACGTTGTTTTAGGGCTGTCTATGAGAACTGAATTCCACACAGGTTGTTGCCAGATTGAAGAAACCATGACCAAGCGAGCATGGGTATGCCAGGCAATCCGTAAGATCGAAGCAGACATGCAGCGTTCTGCTGATACACACCTTATTAAGCTCGACCTCCCCTATTTCGAAGGCATCGACCTTTACCTGAAAGATGAAAGTACCCACCCAACCGGCAGCCTGAAGCACCGCCTCGCCCGCTCCCTTTTCCTTTATGGTCTATGTAACGGTTGGATTAATCAGGACACAACCATCATCGAGTCATCTTCCGGCAGCACTGCGGTTTCTGAAGCCTACTTCGCCCGTCTTCTGGGCCTTCGTTTCATCGCGGTTGTACCAGAATGCACTTCCCGCAAGAAGATTGAACAGATTGCCTTCTATGGCGGTGAAGCGCATTTTGTGCCGCGCTCAGACATGATTTATGACGAAAGCCGCCGCCTTGCCCGTGAATTGAATGGCCATTACATGGATCAGTTCACCTATGCAGAGCGTGCGACTGACTGGCGCAGTAATAACAATATTGCCAACAGTATTTTCAACCAGATGGAATATGAACGTTTCCCTATTCCTTCCTGGATAGTAATGAGCGCAGGCACCGGGGGCACCTCAGCCACTATTGGTCGCTACATTCACTACCGCTGCCATGCCACCCAACTAATGGTTGTTGACCCCGAAGATTCGGTCTTCCACGACTATTTCAAAACCGGTGATGCCAACCTGACTCTCAGCCGTTACAGCCGCATTGAAGGCATCGGTCGCCCTCGCGTGGAGCCAAGCTTTATTCCCGGCGTCGTTGACCGGATGGAAACCGTGCCGGATGCTGCCAGCATCGCCACTATTCGTTGGTTGGAAAACTTCATTGGCCGCAAAGCCGGTGCATCAACTGGTACCAATCTTTGGGGCGCGTTGAAACTGGCTGAAGAAATGAAAGCCCGCGGTGAACAGGGTTCCATCGTGACACTGCTTTGTGACAGCGGCGAACGGTATCTCGACACCTACTTTGACGACACCTGGGTTGAGAGCCACATCGGTGATATCTCAGCCCATATTGAAGCACTGAAAACCTACTCGATTTAACTCTCTTCCTTGCACCTTTCTGCACCCCCGGGGTAAAACCCGGGGCTTTTTCCTCTCTAATTCGATTTCCGTCCCAGAGCTGGTTATTCCCGTGAATAACATTACAATTCCGGTAACAGAATCAGATGGAAGAAAGTCCATGAAAAAAGCCGTTGTCGTTTTCAGCGGAGGCCAGGATTCAACGACCTGCCTGATTGAAGCTCTCAGCCGCTTCGATGAAGTTCACTGCATTACCTTCGACTACAACCAGCGTCACCGCGAAGAAATTGAAGTTGCGCAAGCCATTGCTAAAGAATTGGGTGTTACTGCGCACAAGGTAATGGATGTCAGCCTGCTCAATGAACTGGCTATCAGTTCCCTGACCCGTGACAATATCGCTGTATCCCATGAACTGCAGGAAAACGGCCTGCCAAACTCTTTCGTTCCCGGCCGCAATATTCTTTTCCTGACCTTGGCAGGTATCTACGCCTACCAAATCGGTGCAAATACTGTGATTACCGGTGTCTGCGAAACAGACTTTTCCGGCTACCCGGATTGCCGGGATGAGTTCGTCAAATCCATAAACCAGTCACTGGTACTGGGTATGGACCGCGCACTGACTATTGAAACGCCACTGATGTGGCTCAACAAAGCAGAAACCTGGGCCATGGCAGATGCCTGCGGAAAACTCGACTTTGTGCGTGAAAAAACCCTGACGTGCTACAACGGCGTTCGCGGCAACGGTTGTGGTGAATGCCCGGCCTGTGACCTGCGCCAAAAAGGGTTGGACGGTTATTTGGCCAATAAAGAGGCTGTGATGGCTAGTTACCGTGAGAAAGCGGGGAAGGACTAACCCGCCCTTCAGCTATAAAACTCTAAGCTGTAAATTCTGGGCCCTGGGCCATGCAAGAGTTTGTTGTCTGAATATGTTCAGTCACGCTCTTCGCTCTTGCTTTTCCCAGTTCCCAGAACCGGATTTTCCGAGGACCGGTATTAGCTCTTCTTCGCCGCCTGCCGCGCTTCAAATGCAGCCATTTGCTCCGGCGTTGCCGGTTGCTGGTGCTTTTCTTTCCACTCGCTGTAAGGCATGCCGTATACGCGGGTGCGCGCTTCATCATCACTGACATCAATACCCAGCTTGTCCGCTTCCGCCTTATACCATTTTCCCAGACAGTTACGGCAGAAATCGGCCAGAATCATCAAATCTATGTTTTGAACTTCCTTATGTTCATCAAGATGTTGAAGTAACCTGCGAAATGCAGCTGCATCTAACTGGTCTTGTTGTTGGCTGGTTAATTTCTCTGACATAATGCTTTCTCTCTTATAAGAATTTTCCACGTTACTTAAACATATCTAAAAGGATTTCATTGTGAAAGTTGCTTATGCCATTCCCGCTTTATTGCTCACACTGTCGGCGGGCAGCGTTATGGCGGAAGAGCAGGAGTTTGACGCTTACAGCTACGGGTACATTGGTGGTGGCACGGTGGCTTATTCCTCCGACAGTCGTGAACGCGATTACAACGGCAAAAATGAAGACCCCAGCTTCCATGTCGGAATGGGATATCAACTGCACCTAACCTTGGCCTGGAACCTACTACCGTTACGTCAGTTCAGAATATGGTGAGTACAATCCCAGCGGAAAAAATGCACAAGTTGATATTCATCAAATAGGTTTTTCTGTTATCCCGACAACCGGACAGCTGTTTGATACCCCTTTGAGCCTGTTTGCCCGGGGATCAGTTATAGGTGGCAAAGCCAAAATAAAGTACCGGGATAACAGCACCATTACCCAGGCAACTAACGACAACACGTTTATGTTTGAAGTCGGTGGCGGTGTGCAATATGACCTGAACGAAAAGTTCTGGTTGCGCGGTGAATATGTCCACGTCATTGCCAGTGACCTGGATGGCAAAGGCGAACTGATGGATATCGGCGACATCAATGGCCTGCAATTCTCAATTGGTGCCAATTTCTGATTTCTGGAGCCAATAAATGAAAAAGCGCGGAATTCAAACCCGCGCTTTTTTCTTTCTGGTTAACACTTCATCCGGATATTCAGGGGATTAGCCGTGTCCCGGACGGTGTACTTTGTCCTTCGCCAACTCTTTTTCCAGCTTATCGGCAATAAAGCCCGGAGAGTGAGAATGAGTTGCCATCAGACGGCACATCGCCGGAATAACCAACAGCGTTACCATGGTAGCGAATGCCATACCGGAGAATACGACCGTACCCACCGCAATCCGGCTTTCTGCGCCTGCACCGGTCGAGATGATCAGCGGAATGGCGCCTGCAAGCGTGGTAAACGCCGTCATCAGGATTGGGCGCAGGCGACGCACCGATGCATCAATAATCGCCTGCTGGAACTCAATACCCCGGTCACGGAGCTGGCCGGCAAATTCCACAATCAGGATACCGTTCTTGGTCACCATACCTATCAGCATGATCATCCCGATCTGGCTGTAAACATTGAGCCCCTGCCCGCTCAGCCACAGGCCGAACAGGCCACCGAAAATCCCCATCGGCACAGTCAGCATCACCACCAACGGTTGATAAAGCTTTCGAACTGCGCCGCCAGAACCAGGTAAGCCACCAGCATAGCAAGCCCAAACACCATCAGCATGCTGCTCTGGTTATCCTTGAATTCCTGGGATTCACCGGCATAGGAGATGGTAATATCCTTCGGCAACTGTTCAATCGCTTTGGCATCCAGGAAGTCCAGTACTTCACCAAGGGTATGCCCGGGTTCCAGGTTGGCTTTCAGGGTGATCGATTTTTGCTTGTCTGTGTGCGAGAGACGCTGGGCTGAGGCAACCTCTTCAAGGCTGGCTACCGTGTCCAGTGTTACCAGCTTGCCACTGCGGGAACGCAGGTAAATCTGGCTCAGATCCGCAGATGAGTTGAAACGTTTTTCATCACCACGCAGGTAAACGTCATACTCTTCACCACGATCAACAAAGGTCGTTTCACTCTTTCCGCCCAGCATCACCTCCAGCGTGTTGGAGATTTCCTGGGCACTGATACCCAGCTCTGCTGCCCGGCGACGGTCAATGTTGACCACCAGCTCCGGCGTGGTCTCTGCGTAGTTAAGGTCGACACCGTTTGCCAGCTTGCTCGCTTCCAGCTGTTCTTTCAGTACCGTCGCCCACTTGAACAGGGTTTCGTAGTCAGCCCCGCCAAGGACAAACTGAACCGGTTCACTGGAGCCCCCACGGAAGCCCGGCATAAACGGGAACACCCTGACATCAGGAATCCCACCCAGCGACTGCCGGACTTTTGCCAGAATCTCGGAAGCAGACAGATCTCGCTTGTTCCAGTCTTCAAGCTGCATGATGACAAAGCCGGTCTGGTCTCCGGCCATGCCACCGAACGCCGGGGTCTGGATACTGACGGACAGCAGCAGACCTTCTTCAACCAGCGGGAGAAGGCGGTCTTCCACCTGCTCCATATTGCCAACCATACGGTTGTAAGCTGTTCCTTCAGCACCTTTCACAAACGCCATCAATACGCCACGGTCTTCCTGTGGAACAAGCTGGGCGGGGACTTGCTGCATAAACCAGTAGCTTCCGCCTAAACAGGCAGCAATTACCAAAGGTGCTCCCCAGCGGCTTTTACTGCGCCAGTCACAATAAAACGGTAGCCGTTTTCAAGTTTGGTAAAACCTTTATCTACCAACTGATTGAAGCGACCACGGCGGACATTCGCCTTTAGCAGTTTGCTGCCCATCACGGGAGTGAGGGTCAACGCCACCACTGACGAGAAAATCACGGACACGGACAACAGCACTGAAAACTCAGTAAACAGTTTGCCGACCATGCCTTCCATAAAGGAAATCGGCAGGAACACCATCACCAGAACCGCGGTGGTGGCCACAACCGCAAAACCGACTTCACGGGTTCCCCGGTACGCCGCAACCAACGGGGTTTCACCCTTCTCGATATGGTGGAACATATTTTCCACCACCACGATGGCGTCATCCACCACCAGACCGATAGCCAGAATAAGCGCCATCAGGTCAGCAAGTTGATGGAAAAACCGAAGAAGTACGCTGCAATAAAGGCGGAGACCAGCGAAACCGGCACGGTCACTGCCGGTATCAGCGTTGCCCTTGCCTGCCCGATAAAGATATAGAGCACCAGCACCACCAGCAGACCGGTGACAAACAAGGTGCTGTAAACCTCTGAAATAGAACGTTCGATAAAGACGGTGGAGTCATAGTCCACCCAAAGGCGAGTTCCATCCGGGAGGAAGCTTTGCAGTGAGTCCACCAGTTCTCGAACGTTCTTCGCCACATCCAGCGGGTTGGCATCAGATTGCGGCACTATTGCCAGGCTGAGGTTGTTAACTCCGTTGTTCTTGAACGTCGCATTTTCATTTTCTGAACCGATAAAGACCTTGGCGACATCCTTCAGGTAAATCGGGGAGCCGTCATTTGCCGTCCGCACCACCAGATAGCGGAAATCCTCCGGTGTCATATAAAGTCTTTTGGTGCGGACTGGCATGGTGGTGACATCATTTCGAATCTCTCCGCCCGGGCTTTCAATGTTTTCAGCCCGCAGCGCGGCGGAAATATCATTGGTGGTGACGCCACGCCCGGCCATCAACACCGGATCCAGCTCCACATACATCACCTTATAAAGCGCACCGTATATCCCCACGGAGCTGACACCTGAAATCAGGCTGAACCGGTCTTCCAGTGTGCGCTCGGCATATTCTGTCAGTTGGGCACGATCCATCTCAGAGGATGCGAGGTTGATATAAAGCGCCGGCTCACCAGAGCCGTTATCTCGGGAAACAACCGGTTCGTCCGCTTCATCCGGCAGGCGACGCTGGGCACGGGCTACCGCATCCCGCACGTCACTCACGCCTTCAATCAGGTCCCAGTCGAGTTCAAACTCGACGGTGATTCGTGAAAATCCGTTGCGGGTTACCGAGGTGATTTCCTCAATACCGCTGATACCGGAAAGCTCATCTTCCAACACCTGAGTGATCTGGCTTTCCATTATACTGGCCGATGCACCGGCATACCGGGTGCCAATCGAAACGACAGGGCTGTCGATATCCGGCATTTCACGCACCGGCAGGCGGTCAAATGACACCAGGCCGAACACACAGAGCAACAGACTGAGTACGACCGCAACAACCGGGCGTTTTACGGAAATATCAGAGAGCCACATTTACTTGCCCTCTTTAACCGGCGCCTTCGCGTCCAGCTTGGCGGTGGAAAGGTCCTTAACTCTCGCGCCATCGCGCATATTCACCAGCCCTTGAACCACAATGCGTTCGCCCACAGTGACACCGTCATCAATCTGTACCTGGTTGTCGAACCGGGCACCCAGGTCAACTTCGGTACGCTTGGCGATCCCCTCGACCCCCACCACATAAACATAACGGCGGGTACCGGAGTATTCGATAGCCTGAACCGGAATTACCGGTACAGTTTGCGGGTCGAACGTGAGTGTCGCCGTCATCATCATTCCCGGCTTGAGTTTCATTTCCGGTTGGCAAACAGAATACGGCTCGTACGTTCAGGGAGTCACTGTTTACCCGGGTATCCACATTCTCCAGCTTGCCGCTGAACGTATCTTCCGGCCACGCCTGGTTACCGGCCTCCACCACCAGCCCGGTATGGAGGTCACCCAGATGTTGCTCCGGTACGTTCACGTCCAGTTGCATGGTAGAAAGATCGTCGAGTGTAAACAGCGTTTCACCGGCATTGACGAGTTTGCCTATGCTGAAATCAATAAGGCCAACCACGCCGCTGAACGGTGCACGGATAAAGTGGTCGTCATAGTTTGCTTGCGCTACATCCATTCGCGCTTTGGCAATATCCACGCTGGCTTGCTGGGCATCCAGCTCAGTCTGGGTAATCGCACTTCGCTTGATTAGCTTCCGGTAATCTTCCAGCTTGCGCTGCTCGTCGGTGTAATACGCCTTGGCTTCCAGCAATGCTGCTTTGGCTTTAACCGGGTCGATTTCTATCAGTAATTGACCTTTTTTCACTTTTTGGTTGGCGCTTACTGCAATGCGGTCAACTTTCCCTGTGATTTCTGAAGCCACTTCCAAAGAGCGAACGGCATCAAGGTTGCCGACAAGACTGAGGGAAGAAGAAAGGCTCTGGGCATCAACCAAAGACGTTGCAACCTGTACCGGCGGACGCTTGGGCGCTTGAGGTTTCGCCGTATTGGCCGCAGATGCGTAATACCACCACCCGGCACACGAGACAGCCAGAATGGACAGGGAAGAAACATGGACTTTTTTCATCGGTGGAAACCATGACATATAAGACTCGGGCGAGTTTACCCAAGACCTTATGCAAATAGGGTAAAGAAGTGTAAATCACACCGGGATTTACAAATACTTACGCAATCGCAATGTGAGAGCTTTATCGCGTACTAAATTCGGTGCACACGATGTCAGTAAAAAGGAAAAACCGGAGAAATGCGCCAAAACCATCCAGTTGGTTTAATTTCTCACCCTTACGCCGAAAAAATCAGCAAACGAAATATGATTGCAAAGAAATCCCTTTACAGGATCAATCTGTCTGTTAATATTCGCCCCGCACTTGTGGTGGGGTTCCCGAGTGGCCAAAGGGATCAGACTGTAAATCTGACGGCTCAGCCTTCGAAGGTTCGAATCCTTCCCCCACCACCATTTTTTGTTACAATGCGTTCTCCCGTGGTGGGGTTCCCGAGTGGCCAAAGGGATCAGACTGTAAATCTGACGGCTCAGCCTTCGAAGGTTCGAATCCTTCCCCACCACCATCTTTACAATTTGCGTTACCCCGTGGTGGGATTCCCGAGTGGCCAAAGGGATCAGACTGTAAATCTGACGGCTCAGCCTTCGAAGGTTCGAATCCTTCTCCCACCACCATCATTCAAGACAAAAGCCGGTGATTTTCACCGGCTTTTGTCGTTTTTGCGTCTCCAACAATTCAACACTTATCGCCCATGTGGTGCCCACAGATCCTGCTCCGGCCCTTTCGAGACAATTCCGGTTGGGTTGATGGTTTTGTGGCTGACGTAATAGTGGTCTTTGATATGTTTGAAATCCACTGTCTCAGCAACGCCCGGATGCTGGTATAGCGCCTTCATGTAACAATACAGGTTCGGATAGTCGGCAATCCGTTGTTTATTGCACTTAAAGTGCCCGACATACACCGGATCGAACCGGATTAATGTGGTAAAGAGCCGCCAGTCTGCCTCTGTAATGTTGTCACCGGCCAGGTATCGTGACTGGCTCAGGTGGGCTTCCAGACTGTCTAACGCCGAAAACAGCTTTTCATAGGCCTCTTCATACGCCTCCTGCTGCGTGGCAAAACCACACCGGTACACGCCATTGTTAACATTCGGGTAAACAAACCCGTTCCAATCATCAATGGTTTCCCGCAGACTTTGCGGATAGAAATCCAGCTCATTGCCCGTAAGTCCGTTAAAGGCACTGTTGAACATCCGGATAATTTCAGAAGACTCATTGCTGACAATGGTTTCTGTTTTCTTGTCCCAAAGCACAGGCACAGTCACCCGCCCGGTGTAGTCCGGTTTAGCTTTGACATAAAGCTCGTAAAGATGGGTAAAGCCGTACAAAGGCTCAGGCGCGGAAAAAGACCATCCTTTTTCCAGCATTTCGGCATCAACAACGGTCACGTCGATGTGCTCCACCAGCCCTTTGAGCTCGCGAAATATCAACGTTCGGTGTGCCCAGGGACAGGCAAGGGAAACATACAGATGATATCGCCCGGATTCAGCAGCGAAGCCACTATCCCCCGTCGGTCCGGCCTCTCCGCTCGGTGTTACCCAAGAGCGAAACCCGGCATCTTCCCTGACAAACTTCCCGTTTGATGATTTGGTGTCGTACCAGACATCATGCCAAAGGCCTTCAACCAGCTTTCCCATGTGCGCTCTCCCTTATATAGCGTTCTGTTGATTATAAAAGCTGAACGGTGATGTGTCGGTGGGTTAAAGCTGGCGGAATTGGTCGAAAAAATTGAAGGAGGGAGAATTGCTTCATTACTTTTCTCTGAAACCACCTATTAACAGAATACGCAAATTCAATTTTTGCAGTGCCCGGCAAGGCTGGTACAGTAAGGACAACAGAGAAGTCTCACCGAGACTGAGACACGCTGACAACAAGGATAAAAACCACAATGAAGGTTATTTCATTCAATATCAATGGTCTGCGCGCACGCCTTCACCAGCTTCAGGCTCTTATCGACAAACATCAGCCCGATGTTATCGGCCTTCAGGAGATCAAGGTTCACGATGACGCCTTTCCGGTCGAGGATGTTGAAGCCATGGGTTACCGGGTTTACTTCCACGGTCAAAAAGGCCATTACGGTGTTGCCATGCTGTGCAAGCAAGAGCCGGAATTTATCCTGAAAGGCTTCCCGACCGATGACGAAGATGCCCAGCGCCGGATGATCATCGGTGGTTCAAGCAGGAAAATGGTCGGGATCTTGTGATCCTGAATGGTTATTTCCCTCAGGGGGAGAACCGCGAGCACCCTACCAAGTTCCCGGCGAAAGAGAAGTTCTACCAAGATCTGATGACTTACCTGAACGATCACCACAAGCCGGAAGACGATGTTATCGTGATGGGTGACATTAATATCTCACCTATCGACCTCGACATTGGGATTGGTGAGCAAAATGCCAAACGCTGGCTGCGCACTGGCAAGTGTTCTTTCCTGCCGGAAGAACGTGAATGGCTGAAAACTCTGCTCGATTGGGGCTTTACGGATTCTTTCCGCAAACTCTACCCGGAGGTGAATGACAGGTTCTCGTGGTTTGACTACCGCTCTAAAGGCTTTGACGACAACCGGGGTCTTCGCATCGACTCCATCATGGTAACCAACACGCTTTCAGACCGATTGAAAGATGCCGGCATTGATTACGAACTGCGTGGGATTGAAAAGCCATCAGATCATGCGCCAATTTGGTCGACGTTCGACTAATCACTCCTCTTAGTCATGCTACTCGCCAAGCCAGCTCTCACGCTGGCTTTTGCTGCTTATCGTTTTCCCTCATTTTGTTCATCACGGTTCACTTGCCTTGATTGATTATCAACACAATCTAAAAACTCATTCAGATTTGTGGCCGGTTATTCAGGCAAATTGATGGTGGTAGCGTCGTTGTTGCACGTTAATGACCACTATATCAAGGAGAACAAGATGGCTTACGCGGGCTTTACGACGTTTAACGCAAATTCCAATGAAGGGGTTCTTACGGTCACCTTCGATTATCCACCGGTGAACATACAGGGCATACCCATGCTGGATGACCTCAACCGGCTCTGTGAGCTGCTGGAAGGCGACCCTGCTATCAAGGTGGTTGTATTCCAGTCTGCAAATCCTGAGATTTTTGTTGCCCATGCCGACACAAACTTCCTTAAAGACATGTCAACGGACGCTGTTTCCAGAGAAGAGGTTGAGCTGCTTTATCTTCAGAAAGTACTTCAGCGAGTAAGTGAAGTGCCACAGGTTACCATTGCTAAGGTGGAAGGTTTTGCACGGGGTGGCGGACACGAATTTATGCTGGCCTGTGACATGCGTTTCGCCGCAAGAGGAAAAGCCAGGTTTATGCAGATGGAAGTCGGCATGGGGATATTACCCTGCGGCGGAGGGGCTTCTCGTATGGCCCGTCAGGTGGGGCTGGGCCGGGCGTTGGAAATCGTCTTGAGTGCGAAAGATTTTGATGTCGACCAGGCTGAGGCTTATGGAACGATAAACCGCGCATTTGAGCCCGATGAGCTCGGGCCATTTGTTGACGCCCTTGCCAACCGGATTGCAAAATTCCCGTCTGCCTCAATCGAGGCCTGCAAACGGACCGTTTACGCGTCTGTCGATCTCCCGATAGACGAATCACTCAAAGAGGAAGCTTACTGGCTTTACCAGGCCACCAGCCAGACTCCGGCTATCAAACGCTTTCAGTACGCCGACGACAATGGAGCGCAGTTCAGCCTGGACAATCAGCGCGACTGGGACAGTCTGGTAATCAACATTCAGGATGTGACGTAAACACTGACATTCACCTGTCAGTCAAAAGCCAGCGGTAATGCTGGCTTTTGTTTCGGGGCGAACCTTTCAGTCTATTTCGTTTCCAACGGCCGCAAGTGTCTGTGCCACTTCCCTTCCAGACGCTTAAACGCATATACGATGGTAAAGGTAAGGCAAAGATAGATGGCCGCCACAAACAGGAAAGCATCAAAGGGGGCGTAAAACCGGGCATAGATATCCCGGGCTGCACCGGTGAGGTCAATAATGGTAACCACTGACGCAATAGAGCTGGCATGCAGCATAAAGATCACTTCATTGCTGTATGCCGGCAGAGCACGACGAAACGCAGACGGCAGGATAATCCGGCGCGTAATAGTGAATGGTGACATCCCATATGCCTTGCCCGCCTCAATCTCTCCATGAGGGGTCGCCATGATTGCACCGCGCAGAATTTCAGTTGTATACGCTGCCGTATTCAGCACAAATGCCAACAGGCATGGATAGAACGCATCCTCAACCACCGCCCAGAACATAGAGTCCTGGATGCCTTCAATGGTCGCAACACCGTAATAAATAATGTAGAGCTGGATTAGCAGCGGTGTCCCACGGAATACGTAAACATAAAACCATACCGGGCGGTTAATCCAGGGGTTCTTGGATGTCCGGGCTATTGCCAGCGGAACAGACAAAATAAGGCCAATCACCAGGGAGAGAAAAACCAGTTGGACCGTGACCGTCAGGCCATCCCAGTAATGGAGTATGGTTGTGGAGTTGAAAATCTTGTTCTGGTCCAGCAGCGCGTAAATTGATTCCATCATATTTTGATCCCCCTTATCCCCGAACCACGCCGGCACTGAACTTTCGTTCCAGCCGCTTCAATACCAACTCGGAAAGGGAGGTAATGGCAAGGTAGACAATCGCAACCGGGATAAAGAATTTGAACGGTTCATTCACTGCCCCGGCCGCCTCTTTCGCCAGACGAGTCATGTCAGCAAGGCCAATAACCGAAACCAATGCTGTTGTCTTGACCAGAACCAGCCAGTTGTTCCCGATACCCGGCAGCGCGTGACGCATCATTTGCGGGAACAGGATTCGCCGGAAAATAAGCCACGGACTCATACCGTATGCTGTACCGGCCTCTATCTGCCCACGATCCACAGCCAGAAATGCCCCGCGGAACGTTTCTGCCATGTAAGCACCGAAAATAAAGCCAATGGTAGAGACCCCGGCCGTAAATTCGTCAACGTTAAAAAATACGTCGATTTCGTAGGACTCATACAGCCAGTCAGAGAAGTTGTTGAGCATGATCTGGGCGCCAAAAAAGATCAGCAACATCAGCACAAGGTCCGGCACCCCGCGGACAACCGTTGAATAAACCGTGGCGATACCGCGGGTAACCGGGTTCTTGGATAAGCGGGCGAGCGCCGTAATCAGGCCGAGAAAGACAGCAATAAGAACGGAAAAAACCGCCAGCTCAACGGTGAGAATCGCCCCCATAAATATGGAGGGACCATAACCATGCAGATCTAACATCCTTTCCTCCTCTGCACGAAACGCCGGACAGGCCTGAAAGCCTGCCCGGTAGAGATAAACCGGCCGTCAAGCCGGTTTGCCGCAGAGGCGGCTTACATTTTGATGTTATAGCGGAAGTACTTATTCATGATGGTGTCATAAGTACCGTTGGCTTTTACTTCAGACAGAGACTTGTTGAAGATTTCAACCAGGTCTTTGTCACGCTTACGGAAAGCCGCGCCTACGCCACCACCCAGCTGGAAGGTGTCACCAACCGCTTCGAATTTATCGCCATCAGAAGCACCCAGAATAGAAGACTCACCAACCGGGAAGTCAATCAGTACCACATCCAGACGTCCGCCCTGGAGATCCAGAACCAGATCATCGCCGGTGGTGTAGCGCTTGATTTCAGCAGTTTTACCAAATGCATCCGTTGCGTGGCCATCCTGAATGGTTCCGCGCTGCACACCGATGCGCTTACCCTTCATTGTCGCCGCATCATCCGGATTGATACCGGTACCTTTCGGGGCAAAGTAGCCGCTTGGCGTGTTGTAGTAGGGTTCAGAGAAGGCAACTTGTTCAGCACGCTCAGGGGTAATGGACATAGAGGAGAAGATCACATCGTACTTACGTGCTTGCAGGCCGGGAATGATGCCGTCCCAAGCCTGTACAACCCAGGTACACTTGAGCTTTGCATTTTCACAAACAGCATTACCAAGATCGACTTCAAAGCCGGTCAGGGTGCCGTCCGGCGCCTTGTATTCAAAAGGTTCATAAGGAACATCAACCGCGATACGCACATCGGTCCATTCCTTGGCCTGTACAGCAGTCGCACCTACTGCAGCGGCAACCGCTGCGGCAACTAACCATTTTTTCATCTTCCTGTCTCCTGTTGTGTATCTGCGGTTTTATGGCAAAACGCCACCGCTTGTTTTCTGTCTGATTAATATTAGTAAATCGATGAGATAAATTGTTGAAGCCGCTCTGATTCAGGACTGTTGAACAACTTAGAGGGGTGTCCCTGCTCTTCCACCCTTCCCTGATGGAGGAACATGACATGATTGGACACATCACGCGCAAAGGCCATTTCGTGGGTAACCACCAACATGGTTCGACCTTCTTCAGCCAGGCTGCGCATAACATTCAGCACCTCCCCGACAAGTTCAGGATCCAGTGCGGAAGTCGGTTCATCAAATAACAGCACTTCCGGGTCAACCGCCAGGCCACGGGCAATGGCCGCGCGTTGCTGCTGGCCGCCGGACAGATGGCCGGGGTAGTAATCCCGTCGTTCGTATAGACCAACCCGGTGAAGCAGCGCCTCTGCGTTTTCTATCGCTTCTGCTTTTGGAATGCCAAGCACATGCACCGGAGCCTCAATGACATTTTCCATCACGGTCATATGCGACCACAGGTTAAACCCCTGAAAAACCATCGCCAGTCGGGAGCGGATACGCTGAACCTGCTTGGCATTCGCCGGCACTGATTCCCCGGCTTTGTTGGTCTTCATTTCAATCAACTCACCGTGGACACGGATTTCGCCACTGGAAGGGGTTTCGAGCAAGTTAATGCATCGCAGGAAGGTGCTTTTCCCGGAACCGGATGAACCGATAATAGAAATAACGTCACCGGTGTGGGCATCCAG
The DNA here is from genome assembly GCA_001310455.1 of Photobacterium sp. JCM 19050. Classification (GTDB taxonomy): domain Bacteria; phylum Pseudomonadota; class Gammaproteobacteria; order Enterobacterales; family Vibrionaceae; genus Parasalinivibrio. The sequence goes on along the minus strand of BAXG01000005.1, from coordinate 69,789 downwards.
AGAAATGCCTTTCAGGACTTCGTTCGAACCGAATTTTTTGTGTAGATCCTTTACCTGAAGCGCGACTACATCTGGCATGCGCTGTATCTCCTTTACATGCGGCCATCGACTTAATTTGGAATTTCAGCGTCTAGGGAACATTTCATAGCGCCGTGCCGCAAAACGATAATCTGTTTTATGACGACTTATAGGAAAATAACACCACAAACTCCATCAGGCAACATTTTGTTAACCATGCGTTTTTACAAATATTAGTCATTTAATTTGAATAATATTTCATGACTGGAATTTTGTCTGACATAGTGCTTTGCACAACCATTGAATCCTCTTTGCCGATGTATTAACGTACTGAGGATTACGTCCAAAAAAGCAAGTAACACTTTGAATTATGTTGTTTTTATTTCGTTATATTTGCTGCGTGCTGGTGTTGTTCTCATCCAGTGTTATAGCCAAACCCGTTACACTGACAATACTTCCAGAGCTTTCTTCCGGTTTTGAGCGAAACTACAACCCGTTTCTCCCAAATGTCATAGGAACAGCTCACGAGTTTGTTTTTGAGCCCCTGATCATTTTTCGGGAGGGGAAAACTGCGCCTCCTGCCTACCGGCTCGCAACAGCATATTCAATGGACGAAGACCTCACCACGCTGACGATTACACTCAGAGACAATGTGAAATGGTCTGACGGCTATCCTTTCAGCAACAAGGATGTCGCCTACACTGTCGAGTTAATGCGCAAACACCCGGAGCTTGACTACAACGGAATTTCAGACTGGGTTGAAAGCGTAAAAGTGCTGCCCGGCAATAACATTAAGATTTTCCTGAAAAAGCCCAATGCCCAATTCATCTACCAACTGGTATCAATGCCAGTCGTACCCGAACACCAGTGGCGTAACATCAAAAACCCAGAAACTTTTGCCAACCCGGAACCGATAGGAACCGGCCCGTTTACACAAATTACCGCCTTCTCTGAAAACGATGTGGTTCAGTGCCGCAACCCGTTCTACTGGCAACAAAAAACACTGCATATTGATTGCATCTCTTACCTGAGGGCTGCCACCAATGATGCGCTGATCAGTGCCTTGGCAGAAGGAACGTATGACTGGACCAGCGCTTTCATCCCTGACATTGAACGTAACTACGCATCGTACTCTGAGGACTACCATTACTACCACGCACCTGCGAGCACCGTCAGTCTGATGATGAATTTCGGGCACGCCAACCCTGTATTGCGAAAAGTTATGCAGAGCGTAGATTTCAGGCGTGGCCTTTCCATGGCAATAAGACGTGACTTACTTATCAATATTGCCGCTTACGGCCAGGCTGAAGCCGCGCACTTTGCATCAGGACTGAGCCAAAAATATGTCGACTGGATTGACCGGGACATTGCCGAACAGTTTGTGTTTTACATCCGGCACCACCCGGTTGCTGCCACTCAGACGCTGGAAAAACTGAATATCTGCGACAAAAATGGGGACGGCTGGCGAGAGCTTCCTGACAGATCTGCGCTCACCCTGTCCATCATGACGCCTGACGGTTGGACCGATTTCAACACAGCCGCCGAACTGGTTGCAGAATCACTGCAAACCGCCGGCTTCAATGTCACTGCTGAGAAAGTACCGTTCAGCACCTACCTCAAGCGATTAAGTGCTGGTGATTACACCCTGGCAATAACAAACTACCCGGATGGAATTACCCCATTCCGCTATTTTGATGCGGCTTTTAACAGCCGGTACCAGCGGCCAGAGCACCCCCGGTACGCCCACCACTTTTACAAGAACGCCTACATAGATACGCTGCTTCAAGACTATTTATTGGCAGACACGCAGGACAAGCAAAGACAGATAATTCAGGCTTTGCAGAAAGAGACGGCGGCCCAGCTCATTACCATTCCCCTGTTCAACTCAGTGGAATCAGTTCAATACAACACATCGCGGTTTACCGGGTGGTTCAACACGCCAGAAAACACACCTGACGTCCCGCTTGTCTGGCCTCAGTGGCAAGAAAGGCTGCTTCAAGTATTAGCGTTGAGGCCGGTAAATAGCGAAGTTCTGCAAGGTGAGCCGGAAACCGGAGATATCGTAGGATAAAGAAAGGGCCCCAGAGGCCCTTTCGACAGATTGCTCAAGAACAGACATCGTCAGAATTTGTCTACGCTGTCCATACGAAGCAGCGCATCGGCGTAAATCCTGATTGCCAACATCATGTCTTCAACAGTCAAATATTCATCCGGCATGTGCTCGACTTTTTCCCGGCCCGGTAATATCGCACCAAACGCGACACAATTCGGAATCGCTCTTGCATACGTCGCGCCACCGGATGTACCAGGCGCAGCATCTCGGTCGCCGGTTATCGATTGGTAGGCTTCCATCAGGCATCCGACAAGTGGCGAGTCCACAGGAACGTACAACGACGGCAAGCTGGAGTGCTCGGCATATACAAGGCCATATTCACCCGACACTTCACGAAGATCAGCGTCAATATCTGCTTTGTCGACAGAAACCGGCACCCGGATATCTATTCCAATCTTACTTTCATATTCGCTGATACTAAGCGCACCGATGTTACATGTCAGCCTGCCGCTCTCATCATGGAGCGGGCCAAATAGCTGCGCTGCATTGGCATCCTCACCAATTTGTTCCGCAACAAACTCGACAGCGGGATGATCAACACCCACTTTCTTCAGGGCGATACAAAGCCGGGCAATCGCATTGACACCTTTCGTATCAGAAGATGCAGCATGCGCTGCTTTACCGTAAATCTGAATCTCATCTTCTTCGCAGGCGAAATCAAAACCCAGCTCGTTCAGCACATCGATCAGTCTTTCACGGTAACCGCCCCGGTAACAGGCAAGTTCTGGTACCGCATTCAACGTACCACCAACATCAAGGGTCAGGTCTTCACTGCCCGGCCCGGTTAACCAACCTTGTATCAACGTTTTTTCTGCATAGGTGAGCGGGAAGCTGGAATCCGGTGTGAACCCGGCTGCGGGAATGCTTTCTTTTTCACAATATCGTTCGATACAACGCCAAAGGTTTTCTTCATCAGTACCGAATATGACGCGGATGGTATGTCTGAACACATATCCGGCATCAATCAGGGCCTTAACAGCAAAAATACCTGCCATTGTCGGCCCCTTGTCATCTTGGGTGCCGCGGCCGTAGAGGCGGCCATTTCGAAGAGAAGGCGAAAACGGTGGTGTGGTCCACGCATTCAGTTCACCGGGAGGCACAACGTCAAGGTGACCAAGTATCCCTATCATCTGAGCATCAGGGTCTGAACCACCGATATCCGCATAGCCGTAGTAACCATCGGGATCTTTAAATACATGGAAACCTAGAGATTCACATATTCCCAGTGCTTCGTTCAGGCACTCATCAATGCCTTCACCAAAGGGTTTCTGCAGCAAGGGAGAAGATAGCACGCTCGGTTTGGCAATAAGTCGCGACACAGCTTCCAGGTAGGGGTCTTGGTAGCGCTCAACATTCAGTTGGTCAGTTATCATCATTTTTCCCACCAAATTTAACGACAACCGGGTAAGCCCGGATTCCCTGTCACCAACCATAGAGATTGGGACAACAACAGGACACAATCAATTCCCATCGTGAAACAAGTCGGAAAGGATAACTGTGACAGCCCTCACCGCGCGAAACTTTCTAACAATTTCAGTCTATTTTTTCTCAATAATATCAATGGTATTTATCCAATCCCCCGCCACTCCCCCGGGTTCAAGTGCAGCCAGTCTGGTAAAGGCCCGGCGGGCAGTTTTGTAATCTTTCAGTTTAAACGCTGCATAACCATAGAGCTCCCAGGCAGAAGGCATGTTCCTGGCAAACCCGGAAACAGCGAGCGCAGCATAGGTTTTCACCTCCTCCCAGTTTTCCTCTTTTGCTGCAATCTGGGCGCGAATCCAAGCGAGCTCAGTATCTGTACCTATTTCATTCAGGGTATCCAGAGTAACGCGAGCCGCTTTCCAGTCCTGGCCAGCCAGTTGGTACTTTAGAATCCGTTTGTAAGCAGCCCGGGTATCTGTAATGGCTCCGGCTGCGATGGCGTCAGACAGCGCTTTCACCGCACGCGCGGGCAGACCGGCTTTGGAAAGGTAATAGGCAAGATTGAAATAGTCGCTGTCTTTCGTTAACAGCTTTGCCTGTATTCCTTCATAAAGTGCGGTTGCCGCCGCACTCGGGTTACCCAGTTTGTCATAAGTGAGGACAGAGAGATGGATACGGGCGCGTGAGGGACCAAACAAGGCGTTCATCTCGGCAATCGTGGCCTGAAGTTCATGCCAGCGTGCCAGTTTACGTTCACATTCGAGGCGAATTTGCCAAATACCCGGCCAGGAATCAGACCGGGTTTCTGTCAGAATATAGGCCTCTTCGAGCGCTTCATCACAACGGTTGTTTCGAAACAGAGTGTTGATGTAAATCACTCTCTCATCATCGTTTCGGAAGGCAACCTGTCCGCTGTCTGCCAGTTTAAGAATCAGGTTTTGATTCTGGTGTTCCAGCGCGAACGGCGCAAGGATACGGGCAAGGTTTCGTTGCCGGGCCGGGTGCAGGGCATCGAGAAGATAAGCGTGGGTCAGTGCGGTATAAGCTTCATTGTCCCGGTCTAACGCAAGAAAAATCCGTCCTCTTTGATAATGAAGCTTTGCTTCCTCTTCTGCATTTTTTTGCCTTGAGTATCAGGCTTTTCTCCAGTGCAGCGCTGTAGTTCCGTGATTCGATAAGGTATTCAACATTTTCCATGTCGCGCTGCAAATTTGCCAATGCACTGGTACTGACAAACCACAACGCGACACCAATATTCAACAACACCCTTATTTTCACGGATATCAATTCCTTACGTAGAGATTGCCGAAAACTCTACCACATAACTCATGCGTTTAAGCATTGTCAGATCACAGTGATAACGGCATTGATATATACTTCCCGGCTAAACCACCAATGAGTAAACCAATGAAGACTTTTATTCCGGGTAAAGATGCCGCGCTTGAAGACAGCATCTCCCGTTTTCAGGCAACCCTGAAATCCCATGGTTTTAATATAGAAGAGGTTTCCTGGCTTAATCCTGTCCCAAATGTGTGGTCGGTGCATATCCGGGACAAGGATGCACCAATGAACTTCACCAACGGCAAAGGGGCAACCAAAAAAGCTGCGCTTGCTTCCGCTTTGGGTGAGTACTTTGAGCGCCTGTCCTGTAACTATTTCTACGCAGATTATTATCTGGGTCGTGACATCGCCAACGCTGAGTTTGTGCACTACCCGGATGAAAAGTGGTTCCCGGTTCCTGAGGATGATCTATTGCCTGAAGGTATCCTGGACGAACGCCTGACCGCATTTTATGACCCGGAGAGTGAACTACTGGCCTCAGATTTGGTTGACCTCCAATCGGGCAATCAGGCACGCGGCATTGTCGCCCTGCCATTTGAGCGTCAGTCTGATGGTGAAACGATCTACATCCCGATGAACATTGTCGGCAACCTGTATGTTTCAAACGGTATGTCAGCCGGTAACACCAAAACAGAAGCGCGCACCCAAGCTCTGTCAGAGGTTTTTGAGCGCGCCATAAAAAACCGCATTATTGCTGAAGGTATCAGCCTGCCGGAAATGCCGGTGGAAGTGGTTGCGCGTTACCCGCACATAAAAGAAGCCATCGATACGATGGAAAAAGAAGGCTTCCCAATTTATTGCTACGATGCGTCGCTCGGCGGACGTTACCCGGTTGTTTGCGTCGTACTGCTGAACCCGGAAAACGGAACGTGCTTTGCGTCTTTCGGTGGACACCCACGTTTCGAAGTCGCTTTTGAGCGGACAGTGACGGAATTATTGCAAGGTCGCAGCCTGAAACAACTGGACGTATTTGCAGAGCCATCTTTCGACAATGAAGATGTGGCTGATCACCATAACCTGGAAACGCATTTCATTGACTCATCAGGCGTGGTTTCTTGGGATCTGTTTAAGTCCGAACCCGATTACCCGTTCACAGAATGGAACTTCGAAGGTACGTCGGAAGAAGAATTCCATTACCTGATGGGTAAATTCCGTGAAGAAGACACCGATGTCTATATCACTGACTACGATCACCTTGGCGTAACCTGCTGCCGTATCGTCCTACCGGGCTGGTCAGAAATTTATCCGCCGGAAGAGCTTCTGCTCGCCAACAACAATATGGGAGCACAGTGGCGTGATACCATCTTGTCATTGCCTGAGTCAGATTGGAGTAAAGAAGAGTACGCCGCACTGATTAGTGAGCTGGAAGAAGAAGGCTTCGATGACTTCAACCCGGTAGCCGAACTGATTGGTGTCGCCCCGGACAAAGGGTCAGCCTGGTCTACACTGCGCATCGGAGAGCTCAAGTGCCTGCTGGCACTCGCTTCCGGTGACCACGAATCCGCACTCGATTATGCCGGTTGGTGCCTCGACTTCAATGCCTCGGTTTACAGTAAAGAGCGCCAGCGTTTCTTCCGCAGTCTCAAGGCAAGCCTGGAGCTGTTTATGGATGAAACCCGCGACAACGGTCAATACCGAGAAGTCTTTGAAAAAATGTTCGGCAAAGGCATCGTTGATGCAGCCTGGGCGAGCATTGAGGGCAGCGAACGTTTTTATGGGCTTGCGGCAGCTGATGACACGCTCGCCACTTTCGGTGCTCACCAAAAACTGCTGGCATCATACCAAAAGCTGCAAATCTCCAAACGCAGCTGATTCTGCGATGAATGCTTAAAACAACGAGACAAATCGCTGATTTCCATCCGCGATTTGTCTCAACCATGAATACCTCTCACTAAAACATTCACCCACCATCAAATTAACCTTTTACTATGCAACAATTCACGTCTACTTTTGCATTTTCATTCGTTAAAAATACGTAATTTTATTACAATTCAATTTTTTTTGATTGTTTGCAGATTTTTTATATTTTTTATTTTCATGTACTTATGATGTTTGTGAAAAATCATGAATGAGATAATTGTTATAAATTTTCACAGCAATGATCTCGATCAATTTTATCTCGAGTTAACTCTGCTACTATCTTTTCAGCAAAAATTTGGAGACCTACGGGCATTATCGTGAAGACTCAATCCAATCCTTTTGACGCACTTATGCCGCCCGCGATGGCAGAAAAAGCCGAAGAAGTCGGGGTTTACAAGGCAACTAAAGCGCCTTTCCAGTCATTTATTCTTGCCATTACTGCTGGCGTATTCATTTCTATTGCTTTCGTTTTCTACACAACCGTTACAGCTGGTGCTGGCGACGCGCCGTGGGGCCTGGTGAAATTTGCCGGTGGTCTGGCGTTCAGTCTTGGTCTGGTTCTGGTTGTTGTTTGCGGTGGTGAACTTTTTACTTCTACAGTTTTGACCACCGTGGCAAAAGCAAGTAACCGCATTACCTGGTTCCAGCTTGGCCGTAACTGGGTCACTGTGTACTTCGGCAACATGGTCGGTGCATTTTTCTTCGTTGCAATGATCTGGCTTGCTGGCCAGCACATGGCCGGTCATGGCGACTGGGGCATCAACGCGATGAAGATTGCGCAACATAAACTTCATCATACTTTCATCCAAGCCGTTGTACTGGGTACTCTGTGCAACCTGATGGTCTGTCTGGCTGTTTGGATGACCTATTCTTGCCGCAGTGTCTCAGACAAGATTCTCGCGATGTCTCTCCCTGTTGCTATGTTTGTTGCATCAGGCTTTGAGCACAGCATCGCAAACATGTTCATGATTCCAATGGGCATCGTAATTAAATCTTTTGCAAGCCTGAATTCTGGGCAGCAACAGGATATACTTCGGCTGATTTCGCCGATCTGACTGTTAGTCACTTCATCCTGAATAACTTAATTCCAGTAACCATTGGCAACATCATTGGTGGTGGCCTGCTGGTGGGTATGACTTACTGGCTGATTCATCTTCGTGGCGACCACGGTCACAGCTAAACCTCAGGGTTTTTGCTGAGCGCTATCGACACGTCGAAATCTCTTACTTTTCTACTGAATGTAAACAGGTAGGTACATCATGGCAGAGCAATTTGCTAAAGCGTGGGAAGGCTTCGCAGCCGGTGAATGGCAGAACGAAGTTAACGTACGTGACTTCATCCAGAAGAACTACACCCCATATGAAGGTGACGAGTCTTTCCTGGTAAGCGAAGGTACTGAAGCTACTAACAAGCTTTGGGACAAAGTAATGGAAGGTATCAAGCAGGAAAACGCGACTCACGCGCCTGTTGATTTTGATACTTCTCTGATTTCTACCATTACTGCTCACGACGCTGGTTACATCGAGCAATCTCTGGAGAAGATCGTTGGTCTGCAAACTGACGCTCCTCTGAAGCGCGCTATCATCTAACGGTGGTATCCGCATGATCGAAGGTTCTTGCAAAGCGTACGATCGCGAGCTGGACCCAATGGTCAAGAAAATCTTCTCTGAATACCGCAAGACTCACAACGCTGGCGTATTCGATATCTATACTCCAGACATCCTGAAGTGCCGTAAGTCAGGCATCCTGACTGGTCTGCCAGATGCCTACGGCCGTGGCCGTATCATCGGTGACTACCGTCGTGTTGCTCTGTACGGTATCGACTTCCTGATGAAGGACAAGTACGCTCAGTTCACTTCTCTGCAAGCTGCTTTCGAAAAAGGTGAAAACCTTGAGATGACTATGCAGCTGCGTGAAGAGATCGCTGAACAACACCGTGCACTGGGCCAGATGAAAGAAATGGCTGCTAAGTACGGTTGCGACATCTCTCGTCCTGCTGAAAACGCACAAGAAGCTATCCAGTGGACTTACTTCGGCTACCTGGCTGCAGTTAAGTCTCAGAACGGCGCTGCTATGTCTCTGGGTCGTACTTCTACTTTCCTGGATATCTTCATCGAGCGTGATATTGCTGCTGGCAAGATGACTGAAGAAGAAGCTCAGGAAATGATCGACCACTTCGTAATGAAGCTGCGTATGGTTCGCTTCCTGCGTACTCCTGAGTACGATGAGCTGTTCTCTGGCGACCCAATCTGGGCAACAGAATCTATGGGTGGTATGGGTCTTGACGGCCGTACTCTGGTTACCCGTACTAACTTCCGCTTCCTGAACACCCTGTACACTATGGGCCCAAGCCCAGAGCCAAACATCACTGTACTGTGGTCAGAGAAGCTGCCAGAAGGCTTCAAGAAGTTCTGTGCCAAGGTTTCTATCGACACCTCATCTATCCAGTATGAGAACGATGACCTGATGCGCCCTGACTTTGATTCTGACGACTACGCGATCGCTTGTTGCGTATCTCCAATGGTTGTTGGTAAGCAAATGCAGTTCTTCGGTGCCCGTGCAAACCTGGCAAAAACTCTGCTGTATGTAATCAACGGCGGTATCGACGAAAAACTGAAGATGCAGGTTGGTCCTAAGCACGCGCCTATGATGGATGAAGTGCTGGATTACGACAAAGTAATGGATCAAATGGACCACTTCATGGATTGGCTGGCTACTCAGTACGTCACTGCACTGAATTCCATCCACTACATGCACGACAAGTACAGCTACGAAGCTGCGCTGATGGCTCTGCATGACCGTGACGTTAAGCGCACAATGGCTTGTGGTATCGCTGGTCTGTCTGTTGCAGCTGACTCACTGTCTGCTATCAAGTTCGCAACTGTTAAGCCAGTACGCGACGAAGACGGTATCGCTGTTGACTTCGAAATCGAAGGCGATTATCCGAAGTTCGGTAACAACGATGCTCGCGTAGATGACATCGCTTGTGACCTGGTTGAGCGTTTCATGAACAAGATCCGTTCCCTGCGCACTTACCGCAACGCGATTCCTACTCAGTCAATCCTGACCATCACTTCTAACGTTGTGTATGGTAAGAAGACTGGTACTACTCCAGACGGTCGTAAAGCAGGTGCTCCATTTGCACCAGGTGCAAACCCAATGCACGGCCGTGATGAGAAAGGTGCAGTAGCGTCTCTGACCTCTGTAGGTAAACTGCCATTCGCACACGCGAAAGACGGTATCTCTTACACCTTCTCTATCGTACCTAACGCACTGGGTAAGAGCGAAGACTCACAGCGTGCTAACCTGGCTGGCCTGATGGATGGTTACTTCCACCACGAAGAAGGCATCGAAGGCGGTCAGCACCTGAACGTTAACGTTATGAACCGTGAAATGCTGCTGGACGCAATGGAAAATCCTGAGAAGTATCCTCAGCTGACTATCCGCGTATCTGGTTATGCAGTACGTTTCAACTCGCTGACTAAAGAGCAGCAGCAAGACGTTATTTCTCGTACCTTCACCACTACTATGTAATGGTGCTTAGGCCAGAGATAGCCCTTGAGGCGCTGAAAACACCCGGTTCTGCCGGGTGTTTTTATATCCATCCATTCACTTAATGAATATTTAGTCGATAAAAAAACATAAAAACCCACCAGGGTTAACAAGCCGTTTCACAAATTACTTCATTTTGCTCCGTTTAGTTTGTAAGACAATTGCCTTATACTGCCCCCATAAAATTGCCAATCTTTTCATACTGGACGTGAAAAATTTCGAGGCAGGGAGCATGTAATGACTGATGTGAAGTACCTCGTGGATGTATCAGAGCAAGTCTGTACTGATTATTGATGACAGCCCTATAATTCAAAGCGCTACCCGCCTCGTACTGCAAAGATGCGGATTCAAACCCAACCTACTTGTCTCCGCGTCCTCTGCGGCTGATGCCGTTCGCCTGTGCCAGGCCCGGCGGTTCGATATCCTCTTGGTTGATTTCAACCTGGGGTTGGGCAGTACCGGTTTGCAGCTTCTCGAGCGCCTTCGCAGGGACAACATGCTCAGTCATCATCCCTTTTGTTTGTTATCACTGCCGAGGAATCTATGTCGGTAGTCATGGGTTTTGCTGAATTTGAGCCGACTGATACCTGGTAAAGCCTCTGCGTCCCGACATGATGCAACAACGCCTGATGGCAGCCTTCCACCAGCACGACCTTGATGCGGCGGTAGTGACAGCATATGGAAAAGGCGGAATCCCAGCGGTTCGGGATGCCCTTAAAATGGCAAAAACACCAGATGCATTTAAAAAGTCAGCGACAATGCTGGCGAAATATATGGTTCGAAAAGGGGAAAGGGCCGCGGCTATTTCTATGCTGCAAAGTTTTATCCAAAAACATGAATACTTGCCGGCGAAAACCCTGCTTGCTGACTTGCTGATGAATGAACATCGCCTCCCTGAGGCCGAAAAAGTCATCGATGCCCTTTGGGAACAGGATAAAAATCCATCACAGTGATGGACCTGAATGCGCGCAAGGCGATACAGGACGGAAAACCCTCCAGCGCTTTTGTAATACTTCAGCAGGCACATCAAAGCTGTCCGTATAACCTGACCCGGCTTTTCTGCCTCATCTGGCTGGGCCAGACACTCTACCTGTCAAATGAAGCTGACAAATATGTGCTCGACGCTGCCGCAACCCTCCACAAATCCGTGTGGAACCTGCCGGACTATTACTGCCTGTTGGCATCAGTGATGATCGAAGGGAAACTCACGCAAGATCCTCCAACAGAAACCTGGCTGCGGTTGTCACAACAAAAAGCAATTTCACAGGCAGAGCGACCTTTTTTCAATGCAGTCCGGGCACATTATTCTGCCTTGCAAGGTAACGTTCTGGCAGCGTACCGCTATTTGATTGCCACCAAAACAGTAGATGCCAAAGCAATTACCCAGCAGAGTTTTGAGTTTCACTTTGTCTCCTACCACGCATGCCGTCGGCTGGGCATGGTTCAGGGTATGCGTTCATCCTTGGCAGCCTTGTCTAAGCTGGCGGAAGAAGAACAAAATGCCACGTTGAAAACCATTAAGCAGAGTTGGGTGAAACAAGAACTCCCCCGTCTGCGAACCAATGAAAAATATGATGAAGCAATGGCGCTATACCGGGACAAACAGTTCCGGATGGCAGCACGCCAAATCATCACTCTTTGGCCGGAAAACCGTTTCGATGTCACCCTCGCCCGTTGTGTCATTGCTCTGGCCTGCCAGAAAATCCTGACACCACAAAACCACGGCGCATTGATTACAGAAGCACGCTGGACATTTGAAGCTCGCCAGACACTGCCAGACTGGTACCTGGCACTCACCAAGAAATACGAATTACTACAACAACCTATATCTTCAAGCCCTCAACAAACTGGAGACGCCATCGTATGAGAAAAGGTTTTTTCCTTTTGTGCATTCTGATGTCTTTCATGTCAGTTTCTGCCCTGTCATCCACAAAACACCTTGAGACTGAAGACAGCTCAAAAGTCATCCGCGTCGGCTATCCGGCGTTTAACTGGAGCCTTTTTCTCGCCTATCTGCCAGTGACGATGTCGTCGGCTTACTGCCTTCCATGATGGAGCTTATCGCGAGTCATGCTGGTTACCGGGTTGAACCCGTTGTCTACCCGACCTTTGATGCCATGTTTTCAGCATTCCGACAGAACAAAATTGATGCACTGATCGGCGTGTCATCGACGATTGAACGCCAGAAATACATGCTGTTCAGTCACCCTATCCTGTCGGCACCGCAAGGCATGGTCACCCGGGCAAATGAAAGCTATGACCTTGAGAAATCCAGTTCCGCGATTTTTGCCGTAGAGCAAGGCGTTGCCCTCGAGCAGCAACTGGGCGGCCTGCTTCCCTACGCTCCGAGGTTGATTTCATTTCCGACCTCAACACAGGCTTTGCAGGCAATCAAAGATCAGACTGTCGATCTCTACGTCAGCAACGCATTGACACTCAGCACCCTGAAAATGAATGACAGTGATGCTGAAAACCTCGATTTCACTGTACTCACCGCCCTTCCTTATGACCGGCTGTTTATTGTTTCCCAAATTGGCCAGAATGAACTCATAAACCGGCTCAACAAATCCATTGAGTCCCTGACCAAATCTCAGTTGGATGCACTCTACCGCCAGTGGCTGACCGAACGGCAGCAACTGATGCTTGGCAGTCACAACACCCTCAACCTTGATGCGGTTGAAAAGCAGTGGTTGTCTGATACCGCGGAGTTGCGTGTGGCCTACCATCCCGGCGACTACCCATTCCAGTTCACAGACAAAGACGGCAATTTCCGTGGTCTTGCTGCGGACTTACTCAACGAAATCAGTCAGTCGCTCAATTTAAAAATCAGACCTGTTGAGATGTCTTCCCTCTCAACCATCCTGACGGGCCTGAACAGTGAAGAGGTTGACTTGGTTGCGGCAGTGACCTGTACCACAGACCGGCAAAAAATTCTGGCATGCAGCCAACCATACACTGAAGAACACTGGGTGCTGATTGGATCAACGCAACGCCCACTTGGCAGCCTATCCAATGAGACACGCATCGGCGTTGTCGCCAACCGGTATGGCCAGGTACTGGCGAATGAGGTTTACCCCCACAACAAGATTCTGTCATTTGATGACAGTTCCAACCTGCTTGATGCGCTGACAGACGGCGACGTGGATGCCGGAGTCATCTCACTTTCCAGTGCTTCGGAACTTCTGAAAAGCCGTTACCTCGGCAAGCTTACAGTGATCCCTAGTACGTTGGATCACATGTACCAACCGGTCGGTCTGGCCGTTCGCAAAGACAATGACATGTTGCGTGATTTGCTTAACAAGGCACTGAACGCCATTCCGCCAACACGTTACGCCGAGTTGGAAAACCGTTGGAATACAGTCACGCTCTCCCAGGGCATCCCATTCCGGGAAATTCTTTTCTGGGGGGCAATTATCTGCTCCGTTATATCGCTTATTGTCGGGATTATCTTTTACTGGAACCGCCGGCTCTCCCGGGAAGTGGAACAACGAAAAACGTTTGAGCAGCAGCTTACCTACCTGACCAACAATATCGATGGCGCTTTACTTCAGCATATCCAGCACAGTGAAGATCCGACTGACATTACATTGCTCTATGTCAGTGAGAAAATCGAATCGCTGCTCGGCATTGCACCGCAAACACTTTTCGACAACCCAGAAAGCCTCTTTGAAATGGCCCGCGCACGCCACGACGGCAAAGAACTGATCCATTCAGTATCAGAAGCCATTCATACCGGTTACTGGCACCAGGAGGTGCAGATCGAATCCGTTCCGGGCCGGATCGACGCCTGGGTGTTAATCCGCAGCCAAATCCAGCGGGTGGAACAGGGGTGGAAGTGGAATACCTTGATTACCGACATTTCCAAGGTAAAGGCACAACAGCTGGAACTTGAGAAAGCCCGCGCACAGGCAGAAGAAGCCACCGAGGCTAAATCCCGGTTCCTGGCAATGATGAGCCACGAAATCCGAACCCCTATAAGCGGTATTCTCGGCCTTCTTGAGCTTATGGCCCCCAAGGTCAAAGAGCCGGATGCAAGAAGCCTTCACGTCAACCTGACCCAATCAGCGCACAACCTGCTCAATATCGTGAACGATGTGTTGGATTTTTCCAAAATCGAAGCAGGAAAATTATCCTTGGTTTGTGGCGAAACAAACCTCTCTCAAACCATCTATGAGGTTGTCCGCCCCCATGTGGTCCACGCTGACCAGAAAGGCATCGGGTTCAAATTGTGGCTGGATCCGGCGGTCGCCCATAAAGTGTGGGTCGATGACCTGCGCCTCAAGCAAACGCTCAACAACCTGCTGAATAACGCAATTAAGTTCACCCAGTCAGGCAAAATCACGCTGCTTGTGGATTGCCTTTCGACCAGAGACGGAAAGCAATCTCTGCAATTCTCCGTTTCTGACACCGGTATCGGAATTTCGCAGGAAGACTGCAAGCGCCTTTTCCAGCCTTTTGAACAGGCGGAAGGCCATGCCAACCGACGATTCAGCGGAACCGGGCTTGGGCTGAGTATCTGCCGGGAACTGGTTCACCTTATGGGTGGTGAGATCGGGGTATCGAGTGAGCCCAACGTAGGCACCTGCTTCAGCTTTACTGTCGATTTGCCAGTGATTGAGCCCGCCATCCAAATCTCGAAGAAAACCGCCTGCCTGTGTATCGGTGATAAATTGTCATCCGATATTGCCCTCCCGCAATACCTGAAATCATTCTTCGATAACGTTCACTTCCTGCCTGTACAGTCCTGGCAGCAGGTTACACAGCAAGCACTCTCTGTTCAGGCTTCCCATATATTTGTGGCCGGCACCTGGCTCCAGTCACAGGATGTCCAGCTTTCACAGATGAAAGCGCGCCTTCCTGGCGCCTTGTGGGTCACCTTTTGTGAGCGTAGTATGCTCTCGCCGGAACCTTGTAAACTGGGCTGGCAGGTCTCCCTCAACCCTTTGCTGCCTGAACATCTGCACCTGGCGATAGACAATGATGTCCAGACTGTTGAAAAAGCAGCGGACAATGGCCAGACCGAGCCGGCCACCCTGACTCGCGAAGAAGCGATGGCACAGGGAAAACTGCTATTGGTAGCGGAAGATCACCCGATAAATCAGGAAATTATTCGCCGCCAGCTGCAAACACTCGGTTATATGGCAGACATTGTTGAAAATGGTATCGAAGCGTTGAAAGCCATTTCCAACTTCGCTTACCCGCTCCTGATCACTGACTGCCATATGCCTGAAATGGACGGCTACACCCTGACGAAAAAAATCAGGGACGCAGAGAGATTGTCCGGCGCCCCGGCTTTGCCAATCCTCGCCCTAACCGCCAACGCAGCCGGCAGCCAGGGGGAACCTTGCCAGGCCCATGGATTCAACGCCTTCCTGGTAAAACCGATTTCCGTACCGGATCTTGATGCAACGCTGAAAACCTGGATGCCGAAAGCAAATCCGGCTCCTGCAGCCACAGACGACTGGGATCTGGGGGATTTTCTCCATGTTTCCATTCCGGATGAGCAAACAGCACCAAACGCAGACCCGGCGCTAACCAGCAAAACTCAACTGCTGAGTCTTTCCCTGCTCGAAGGTCTGTTTGGTGATGCGGAGATGGCCCGGGAGATGGCAAGACAATTTGCTGCCACCTGTCAGGACGACTATAGCCAACTGTGCGCCGTCAATCGTGAGGATTATGACCAGCTTGCGCAGCTGAGCCACCGCATAAAAGGGGCGGCCAGAATGATGGATTGCCATGCCATTGCTGATCTTTGCCTGGCCATTGAAAGTGACGCGCACAAGCAGCAAGGGGAACACATTCCGGAAAACCTGATGCGCTTGGGTGCATCGGTGGTTCAACTACAGGCAGAAGTGGATACGCTGTGATGAGAATACTGTTAATAGAAGACCATCCATTCCAACGAAATATTCTGCATACTCAGTTGAAAAGGGTCATCGCACCGGATGATCTGATATGCGATGCTGCAACCGGCCTTGAAGCGCTGGATGCGATGAAAACTTTCCGTCCGGACCTGATCCTCTGTGACCTGAATATGCCAGAGATGGATGGTATCCAGTTCCTTGGGTGTATTGCAGAAAAAGCCTATAAAGGCAGCGTGGTCATTACAAGTGCCGCGAGCACGGAGGTCATCAGTACTGTCGAGCGGATGTGTCAAAGCTACCGGCTGAATATTTTAGGTTGCCTGCCCAAACCGGCCTCTATTGATGAGCTTTCCGAAATGGTGGAGCTCGCTCGCAAGCACATGCTTTCAGAGCAGCGTCCTGTCGCCATGCTGACAGCAGAGGATGTGAAAACAGCTTACCTTGCGGGCTGGATTAAACCCTGGTACCAGCCAATTGTCTCTTTGGAAGATGGCCACTGGGTTGCCAATGAAGCATTGCTCCGCCTTGAGCACCCGGAACATGGTGTTATCCCACCCGGCGCATTCCTGCGCCAGATGGAAGAGGCAGGGTTGGAAGCAGCGCAAACCCTCAACAATATACGTATTACGCTTAACAACCGTCATGCGCTTGCCGGCCGCCGAACCGCCATCAATATCACGCCGATGAACCTGGTCTCGGAGGGGTTTGTCGATGAAGTCATTCAAATCATCGACCAAACACCGGACTTTAATGACCACATCTATTTTGAAATCACCGAATCAAACCAGGCACATAAGCCGGGACAAGCTCTTGAAGCGGCTTCGCGCCTTAGTATGCACGGCTGCAAGCTTTCCATTGATGACTTCGGTACCGGGTATTCCTCTCTGAAACAGCTGGAAAGCCTGCCGTTTGAATCGCTGAAAATCGACAAGGACTTTGTTCAGTCATCTCACGACAGCAAAGCATCTGCCACCATCATCGAGGCTTGTCTGCTCCTTACCAAGCGACTGTCGCTCAAAGCCGTGGCTGAAGGGGTTGAAACCGAGTCTCACTGGTGGTCACTGCGCAGCGAAGGATGTGACATGGCACAAGGCTACTTTGTCGGCCGCCCCATGCCGGTTGCCGAGCTCGCAGCCTGGCACCAGCAGTGGATTGCACGCAATCCCTGTGCCCGTGTTGCTGACGGACTTTGCTGCGATTAAACCCGGTAACAAAAGCTCCAACGCGCGAATGCCTGGCTGGGTACGCCAGGCATCGCTAATCTCGTAAACATCTCACTATTCACCCTTCGCATTCCCCTCTATGCTACTTTATCCCTACGTTTTGTAATAAAATAACGCCCAAACGCTCGAGCGGAGAAATAAACGTCATGTCAGCAATAGGCCGTATTCACTCTTTCGAATCCTGCGGTACTGTGGATGGTCCGGGTATTCGATTCATCGTTTTTCTCCAGGGATGTCTGTTCCGTTGTAAGTATTGTCACAACCGGGATACCTGGGATCTTCACGACGGAAGGGATGCAACGGTAGAAGAAATCATGAAGGAGCTTCGCTCCTACCGTCATTTCATCAACGCATCCGGCGGCGGTGTTACTGCGTCCGGCGGTGAAGCCATGCTTCAGCCAGAGTTTGTCCGTGACCTGTTCCGTGCGGCCAAGGCAGAAGGTATCCATACCTGCCTCGACACCAATGGCCATATCCGGAAATTCACTGATGTGATTGATGAGGCACTGGAAGTGACTGACCTGGTTATGCTGGATATCAAGCAGATGGATGACGAAATCCACCAGGATCTGGTGGGTGTATCCAATAAGCGCACCCTGGACTTTGCCCGTTACCTCCACAAGATCGGAAAAACAACCTGGATTCGTTATGTGGTTGTACCCGGTTACACCGATGATGATGCATCAGCGCACAAGCTGGGTGAATTCCTGAAAGACATGGATAACGTCGAGAAAATTGAAATGCTTCCTTATCACAAACTCGGTGAGCACAAGT
This sequence comes from Photobacterium sp. JCM 19050, assembly GCA_001310455.1. GTDB lineage: Bacteria > Pseudomonadota > Gammaproteobacteria > Enterobacterales > Vibrionaceae > Parasalinivibrio. The sequence continues at coordinate 51,622 of BAXG01000005.1, read as the reverse complement.
GGGAAGCAATGGGTTATGACTACCCGCTGCCAGGCGTGGAGCCACCATCGAAAGACACCATGGAACGTGTGAAGTCCATTCTTGAAAGCTACGGCCTCAAAGCCAACTACTAAACGACACAGCCGGTATCACACCGGCTTTTTTTGATCCTATGCCCACTGTCTCTGAGTGCTATTTCTTCGGGCTATCTCTCCGGAGAAAGGTACTCCCTGTCATAAAAAGTTCTGAGCCAATGAGGGCGGTAAACGGCCATTAGAGTAATCGCCATTCCGTTCATCAGGCTTCCGGGAACCACACCAACAGCGAAAGCTGGAGATAATCATGAGATATGGTTTCCCACGGATACCGCCCCTCCAGCCATAACCAGACTGCGGTAAGCACCATACTCAGAACGATAGTCAGGGCCGCACTGATAAAGCCGGCGACAAAAATATAGATAAAAAGGTGCCGGGTTAAATATTGATAGGTAAGAACGAAAATCAGGTAACTGAACAGCCCGGGCAGTAAAAAAGACGTGACGGCAAAAGCACCCACATCACCCGGTGACAGTAATCCGAAAGCCACCAAAAGAGCCGTTGGTGCAAGACAGATAAAGTTTGCAATCCGCCAGCCATGACTCAGCACCAGTGTGGTAACACCAAGAAAGTGGATGGAAAGCCCTTCCCGTACTCCTGCCTGTAAGCTCCAGAGCACAAACAAGAAGACTGCCGTTGCGAATACCAGATGCTGATAAGGTTTATCTGATTTCAGCTTTGGAAAAAACTCCCGCGGGAAGGTTGCGAGCAGCACCACAAACGCGAGCCCCCACCCAGCCAGTGCCAACTGGTCATCTCTGTAACCCTCCATCGCAAAACGGATTTATTCGTGCAACAACCGTTATCAGATCATATTTTGAGATGGTGCCACATGCTAACCTCAGTTGCATAAATCGACACTTATATTGAGACATCTATTGAGGCCTTCATAATGGAAATGACTCACGCACAACGCCTTATCCTGTCTAATCAATACACTTTATTGGCACAACTGGATCCTGAAAATGCCAAGAAGTACCGCCGATTACAGACAATTGTGGAACGTGGTTATGCACTTCAAATGCGCGAAGTAGAAAAAGATTTCGGCGAACTGTCTGAGCAACAGTGCCGCGATATCATTGACTACATGGAGATGTACCACGCCCTGCAGGAATCTTTCCGCATGCTGGCAGAAAATGACCAGCCTCAGGTGGACCAGCGCCGCCTTCAGTTCTGGGGTTTCGATGCTGCAACGGAAGGCCACCTGATGCACTACGTGCGCTTCCTTACAGACTCAGAAGGCCTGTATCCGCAGTTTGATAAAACCGAACACCACTTCAATGCCCAGGTACCTATGCTGGAAAAATATACCCGGATGTTGAAAACCTGGCGTAACTGTCCGCGCCAATATCACCTGAGTGCGACCGAAATCTGTAAGATTCTTAACGCCTGATTTTCGGCATACCGGGAAATTTGGGAGGCAGCTGTCTCCCATTTCTTTTTCGAACCGCGTCCCCCTTCCCCTCCTTCAGGTTGAGTCTGTCCCTCCATTGGGGCTATTCTCTTAGCCGTCTTACAAATTGGTTGTTGTGGAGTGGAAGATGACAAGGGTGTTTGCAGTGCTGTTAACGCTGCTTTTGGTTTCCGGATGTGGCAGCAGCCGCCCTTTTGAGATTGAAAACCTGGCAAAGTCAGATATGGATATGATCACTGACATCCATATTGAACAAATCCGAAGCCTCTCAAAAAACCTGATTGTAAAACTCTACCGTCGCAACCCTCGGGAACTTAACAAAGCACCCGGCATGACAATTGAAAAAAGGCTTGAACAGCTAATGACCGCAGAGCGTCCAAACGCCGGGTTTGAAGAACTCAATTTCCATGATGGTGTCGCAGCCCTTCCTATGGCATTTGATGCAAATTACCAAGGAGACCGGGTGTTTGCCCTGATGGCCGGTATCACCGGAATGCTGAGCAACGCATATAACAACCAGACAGAGTTCTATCTCCTTGATGAACTCGACCAGCAAAAACTCTACAACAGTGCACGCAATTTGGAATCAATAAGTTGGCTGCTTAATAACCGGAAAAAAGAAGATGGCTCACTCTTTCTGTTGAGCAATGGAATCGCTGACAACGGTGTCCCCAATTACAGTTATGAGCGCGTCCTCAGCCAGATGATCATTATCCAGGACATGATGGCTGCCATGATTTCAGACAGCACCAATCGCAACATTAATAAAGTGGTTCACAGTGTGGCATCAATGACCTTCTTGCCATATGATCGAAATGCCCCTAAACTGCCCCCCCAATGCGCACAAGTTAACACTTTGGATTAGCTTATGTTTTCCCGCCATTTCCACAACCACCCGACATACCACACAACTCACGCGCCCCTTCAAACAGCCTGTTCAATGACCCACGTAACAGTTTCAAGACAAATGCACTCTTAATGAGAAATCCGATGATATACTCATATGTGATGCAGCGCATAAAAGTGCCGATTTATTGACATCTTTTTACAGCGCAAAGTCAGAACTCCGTCACTAACACACTGAAATATAATGAATTATTGACCGAGACCGGACATAAAGCTAATCTTGCTCTAACGTTGCGTAGTTCTAACGACCAGTTCATACACGAGGCAGGGAAATGAAGAGATGGATAGGAGTGTTACTGGCTCTGGTGGCATTTCACTCCCAGGGTGCGTTGCTAACCGCCCAAGAAGCGAAAACCAAGTCAGAAATCTATGAGAAGTACAACACTGAGCCTCTTCTCATCGAGATCAATGAAGTGCAAAACAGCACACGGAACCTTGAGCTGGAGCGCGAGGAAAAAGCCAAACGCCTCACGGAATACCAAGTGCATTACCAGCAAAAAATCCGCGATCTGGAAGAATCCCTTCTTGCGAGCAAACGAGCGGAGATGAGCGAAGAACTTGCTCCTATCGGCATCGCTACTCCTAAATCTCTTTTCCAGGATCTTGAAACCCTCGCGGGCAACATCAGCCAACTTGAATTAGCGGAAGTAACAATCGCACACCAGCTGGCGCAATTGACCAACAAACTTGATACGCTTAAACGCGACCTCAAGCGAACGCAAAACCTGAAAGACACCCAGCTCCTTGCCCTGCGTGATGTTATACGCGACCGCTACATCAAAGAAGTTTCGTCAGCCAAAAACATCAGCTATTCGGGCTCTATCCGATGCGGCACCAATACAAGCATTCGCGAATGTATGCGCTCTGTACCGCTGGAGAAGCTCGTTTACAGCGAAGCCAAAAAAGCGTTACCGGTTGCAAAGGTCGATATTCTTGACCATACCTATCACGCTTCTCTCTGGATTTGAACGGAAATGCCGACTTTGCCGTCAACGTACGCTACACAGGTACATTCAGCGCAGACATCAATGAGAGCATTACCCGCACTTTAGGTATCAACGCCTTTGAAGTCGTTATAGTAAGCAACCGGGATGATGCTGAGCATTTCGTAAATGGCGATTACATCGGAAAAGGTAAGCGCGTCACCACCACTGTAAACGCCGGCCAGAATGCGTTCTACTCTCTGGCAGCGAACAAGAAAGAATCCGTGGTGGAAGTTATCAATGACAACCGTCGTCTGACTTTCAACTTCTGAATATCCTTCTCTTAATTTCGTTAAAGGCTTCCTCCGGGAAGCCTTTTTTATGACCAAATCACGTCAAGATACATAAATTAACAACAGGATGAGTGACACTGAACTGCTGTTTTTATGCGTTCAATTTGATCCTTGGGTGGCCTGATTACTGTTTCACTTCCTCTTCTCCATTCAGCCTCTAACACAGATATTACGTTCAGCTAACAATCCAGGTCGTTTTTTACGCAACTCTATGGGTGCTGCAGCGAAATTCAGACTCACTATTCCCCTCAATAAGGAGAAGGAGATTCGCAATGACGATGCTCAAAACAATGATGTTGGCTTTATTTGTGATGTTTTCCGGAATGGCTTTCGCAACGACAACCGGAGGTGATGAGAAAAAGGAATGCCCAGAAGGGTCTGACGCACCTGAATGCCAGATGAAGAAGGATGATGGAAGTTTTTATTGAGCGTGAACTGATGTTGACCGGTGCAGCGTTGTCTGTCTGCACAAATTGCAAAATAGAGCTTTAGGTTTTTTCCTTCCGCTTTATAACCTGTTTGCCGCATCCTATGATGCGGCAATTTTTTAACCTCATAGACAACCAAACAGCCCCGGCCGGAACCTTTTGCAGACAGGTTTCTTACCCGTCTTAAACCCTGAAGCTGCCTACTACTTTATCCAGCTGGGAGCTGCGCTCAGAAAGGTTGCTGCAAGCCCGGGCCATATCCTCGAGATTCTGCAGCACTCGCAGGCTATTTTCAGCCACACCATGAATGTTACGGTTGATATCCTCAGACACCAGTGTCTGCTGGGATGACGCCGTAGCCACCTGGCTGTTCATTTCGTTGATATTCTCAATCAGGCCGGTCACTTCGTTGAGGTAATCCGACGTCTGCTGGACTTGTTGGACGGTCTCCGAGCTCGCCTCAGCACTTTCATCCATCGCTGAAACCACTCGACGGGTTCCTTCCTGAAGGCGGCCAATCTTATCCTGAATTTCAGTTGTACTTTGCTGGGTCTTATTGGCCAGGTTACGTACTTCATCGGCAACCACAGCAAACCCACGCCCTTGCTCGCCGGCACGAGCGGCCTCAATAGCAGCGTTAAGCGCCAGCAAGTTGGTTTGCTCAGCAATACCACGAATCACATCAATGATGGAGGCAATGCTGTCCACATCACTGTTGAGTGCACTGATCATCTCCTGCGACTGGCCGATGGTTGCCAGCAGGGTATCCATTGACGAAACCGCACCGACAACGCTTTCCTGCGCCTGACCGATTTCATCATTGGCTTTTTGGGTAGCACCGGCTGCATCACCGGCGTTCTGGCTGATCTGCTCACTGCTCGCACTCATCTCCTGGATAGCGGCAGCAACCTGATCACTTTCCCTTTGCTGGCTTTTCGAATCATGTACGCAACTATTTAACGCCTTATGCATTTGTTCTGACTGACGGCGCACTTCTTCTGAAGCAGCGACGACATCTTTGATACTGGCGTGGATTTTTGCCACAAACAGGTTGAATGACTCACCCAACTGGCCGATTTCGTCAGATGAAGTGACAGTCAGGCGGCGGGTAAGATCTCCCTCTCCGGAGGCAATATCGTTAAGTGCTGAGCCCATTTCCTTGAGCGGTGCAAGCAACAACCGGCTGAGGACAACACTGCCGATTACTGCTACCAGCAACGCTAGCAATGCTCCACCGATAATGGTTCGTTCTGCAAGTACCGTGGAAGACTCAACGTCCTTTCCAATTTTACGCGAGGCCTTGATTACCTCTTTCTGTATTTCTTTCAGCTGGCTGCGAAGGGAGGAGAATTCCTCTTCCAACGTGACGTGATTCTTCATGTAGAAAGAGCGGGCAGTTGTCGGAGAATTCACCATCTGACCAATCTTCGACGCCCACGCATCTGCATCACTGACCAGCTTAATCACGTTACCCTGATAGGTATCGTCAATAATGCCAGCATCTATCAGTGCCTGGACAGATTGAAGACGCGGCGTGATATTCGGCGCATTGTCCTCAAACTCGAATTGTTGCTGCTTCACATTTGCCGGCGAAAAACCATTGGCGATAAGTGCCTGGGCAGACGCCATAACCTGGTACAAGTCCCGGTACGCATCTTCCATGTTGTCCATAACAGGGCGGACCTTCAGGTTCAGCAATTCGGTTGCTTGGGTTTGTTTTTGGAAGGAATGGTAAGAAACAGCCAGTACCGAAAGGAAAACCGCACTGACAAGAATAACGGGCAGGAATAATTTTTTCCTGAAAGATAGAGCGCCTAAAGCTCGCATAACAGCCTCAAAACAACTATATGAAAAACATAAAATTTCCGGCCATAGTACACGAAACGACCTCCAACTCTTATTGCTTCAATTCTCAATAAGAAATGAATTGAACATCTAATTTCACTAACTCGACCGGGTTCACATATTTCTCATGCCCGTATTCGGTTGCGCATCGTCACACTTGTCGTTAGCCTTAGGCCACCCAAAGCATCCGGACTCTTTTTATGACTTACCTGTGTCCCCTCTGTCAGGCTCCACTGAGCCAGGAATCAAATACGCTTCGTTGCGAAAACCGTCACCAGTTTGATATCGCCAAAGAGGGATATGTGAATCTGCTGCCGGTTCAACACAAACGATCAAAAGAGCCGGGAGACAGCAAAGAGATGATGCAGGCCCGCCGGGCTTTCCTAGAAGGGAACCATTACCATCCTATGCGCGAGGGCGTGGCTGACGTACTAAAAGCCAACCTTCCTGAATCTGAAGCAATGCTGTTGGATATTGGTTGCGGCGAGGGGTTTTACACCCATTATTTCGCCGATCAATTAAGTGATGCCACGGTATATGGCATGGATATCTCCAAAACTGCAATACGCTATGCTTCAAAGCGTTACGCCAATTGCCGGTTCTCTGTCGCATCAATACAGCGGCTTCCATTCCCGGATGCCTCTCTCGATGGCGTGGTGCGAATCTATGCCCCTTGCAATGGTGAAGAACTGAACCGGGTAGTAAAAGAGAACGGCATTCTCGTCACCGTGACACCGGCCGGTCGCCATCTCTATCAGTTGAAAGGCCTGATCTATGATGAGGTTCGCCTTCATGATATCCCGCCGGAAACACTGCCGGGGTTCACACTCGAAAGCGAGCAAAACCTGCATTACCCGATGAAGCTGACCGGGCAACAGGCAGAATGGCTGTTACAAATGACGCCTTTCGCATGGCGAGCGTCAGAAACAGTCTGGGAGACAGTGCGAAACGCCGGGGTATTTGACTGCGAGGCCGATTTCACACTGAGGATCTACCGTAAACGCTGATACGTGCCACACTGAGGATATCTTCGCTCAAGGGTCAGTTTTTTACTGGCCCTTTCAATATGGATGGAGCCATAATGAAAACAACCTTTGCAGCATTACTGCTCAGCATAATCACTTTTCCATCCCCAGCGGCCTCTCTCCCCACGCTCTACGATTACCGGTTGACCACACCTCAGGGTGAAGCGCTCGGTATCGACCAAATAACACAAAAACTCCACGATGTAGACGTCATCCTTGTGGGCGAATGGCATGGCCATGCTGGCGTGCACTTATTCCAGGCAAAGTTGTTTTCCTCGCTGGCCGGCACTATCCTGGTGTGTCGTTATCCATGGAGCAATTCAGCCGCGACAGGCAGGAGTTAATCAATGAATACCTTAAGGGAAAAATCGGGGAACATACGTTGATCAGCAAAGGAAATGCGTGGAATAACTATCCCAGCGACTACCGCCCTCTGGTTGAAATTGCCAAAGCGGCCAAGTTGGATGTCATCGCGGCCAACGCCCCAAAATCAGTTGTTCGCTGCATTGGCCAGCAAGGGTTGGCATACCTCGAAAAACTCACCCCCAAAGAACGGGGGTTTGTAGCCAAACACGTCGATACCACGGAGTCCGTTTATAAAACCCGGTTTATGGCTTCCATGCACCATGGCAGCAAAGATCAGTCTGAAAAGCAGTTTGCCGCGCAGGTTACCTGGGATGAAACCATGGCTGAGAGTATCGTCCGGCAGACGCGAAAAAAGCCGGGTGGTAAAGTTTTTCATATCGCCGGGGGCTTCCATGTCAGCGAAGGTTGGGCATCGCCGCCCGGATCCACCGGTTGGATCCGTCACTCCATATCGTGATGATAACCCCTGTAACCAAAGACAGCCCTCTTCCGGCAACCAGCCCGGACTATCGGCTCGAAGTGCTTCCACTGCCTGAGCAATATATCAGTCATGACGAAATGCGTGGGGCAATTGCGGTAATGCGCACACAAAGCGAAAAAAATACCTGCCGGTAACATTCAATGAGAGGCGGTAGCGGACATGAAAAAGGCCGATAAACGGCCTCTTTCCTGAACTACTTATTTTGGTGTCAGAACCAGCGTTCCAGCGTGGTACGGTCAAGCTGCTTGAAAGCCCGGTTTAACGTAACCGCCAACTCTTTGTAACGCGGCTGGCTTTTAATAGGTTGCAGCGCGTAGCCGGCACTGGTGATTTTCTGGTGCAATTCCCGGTACCAGCCAGCGAGTGCCGGTGGTAGGTTAGTCTGACGGCGGCGGCCAAGCCACCAAAGCCCCTGGAGCGGCATGCTGAGGGCAAAGAGTGCGACAACGACGGCTTGCGGCATCGCGTCATAGTTATTGAAGACCATTTGCATCAACACACTGATGACCGCGACAGCAGGCATCACTTTAATAGCAAAATTGGTGGCCCGAATCACCCGGTTTTCAGGGAACATCGGCGCAAGTTCTTTTCTTACAGGCCATTCAGAGATGTATTGTTGACCATCCCTGAAGGTCTGCCAAATTGATTTGCTCATGGTCGTCCCCCTACATCGTTTGTGGCAAAAAGGTTGTAACTGGGGCAATGGCTGTGTCCTGGACGAAAACACCTATCAGGTATTCACATTGTTTTAGACAGAGCAACTGCAGCCAAATCTGTTACCACGGGAATTTACACTCAAATTTTTATAAAGTATAAAAAATGGTGCAATTGGTTTAATTTAAATCAAGTTTGATGCAAATTTTTTTGTTATCTGTGATAACAATCGCTATCCTTAGCGCACCTTTACCAATTGTTGCTTGGATTGAGACATACCGCAACCTTTTGCAGGTAGATAAAGGAAACTCAACTCACAGGGAAGATGCCTCCACGCAACTGGTGTTCCTTTTTATTTATGGGAAAGTTGTCCGGTAAAATCTGGGCTATTTTTCCGTTTCAGACGCAATTCTGCTTAAGTGATATAGGTAGTCTCAAATGTCGAATCTGGTTCTTGTTCTTAACTGCGGCAGCTCTTCCCTGAAGTTCGCCATTGTTGATCCTCAAAACGGTGAAGAGCACCTGTCTGGTCTGGCTGAATGCCTGCACCTTCCTGAAGCACGCATCAAGTGGAAGCTGGACGGTAAGCACGAAGCACAACTGGGTGCCGGCGCTGCACACCAGGAAGCTCTGAGCTTCATCGTTGACACCATCCTGGCTTCTAAGCCTGAACTGAAAGAGAGCCTGGCTGCTATCGGTCACCGTGTTGTACACGGCGGTGAGAAATTCACTGCTTCTGCTCTGATCAACGAAGATGTACTGAAGGGCATCGAAGAGTGTGCAACCCTGGCACCTCTGCACAACCCAGCACACGTAATCGGCATCAACGCTGCAATGGCTGCGTTCCCAAGCCTGAAGAACGTTGCAGTATTCGATACCGCATTCCACCAGACTATGCCTGAAGAAGCGTACCTGTACGCGCTGCCATACAGCCTGTACAAAGAGCACGCTATCCGTCGTTACGGTATGCACGGTACTTCTCACTTCTTCATTGCGCAGGAAGCTGCAGAGCGTCTGGGCAAGCCAGTTGAAGAACTGAACATCATCAACTGCCACCTGGGCAACGGTGCTTCTGTTTGTGCTATCAAGAACGGTAAGTCAGTAGACACTTCTATGGGTATGACTCCTCTGGAAGGCTGGTAATGGGTACCCGTTCTGGTGACATCGATCCAGCAATCATCTTCCACCTGCACGATGCACTGGGCTACAGCGTTGAGCAAATCAACACTATGCTGACCAAAGAGTCTGGCCTGCAAGGTCTGACTGAAGTAACTTCTGACTGCCGTTTCGTTGAAGACAACTACGGTGAGAAAGAAGAAGCCACCCGTGCAATGAACGTATTCTGCCACCGTCTGGCTAAGTACGTTGCTTCTTACACTGCATGCCTGGAAGGCCGTCTGGATGCAATCACCTTCACTGGTGGTATCGGTGAAAACTCTGCCCCAATCCGTGAACTGGTTCTGAACCGTCTGGGTCTGCTGGGTGTTGAAGTTGACAGCGAAGCTAACCTGAAGGCTCGTTTTGGCGGTGAAGGTGTTATCACTACTGCTGACAGCCGCGTACCGGCGATGGTTATCTCAACCAACGAAGAGCTGGTTATCGCACAAGATACTGCCCGTCTGGCAGCTATCTAATTCTTAAAAGCCGGCGTAAAGCGGCTTTACTTATCTACACTGGCGGAACCCTGCCAGTGCTTTGTTTTAGAACAAAGAGGTAATCACCGTGTCCCGTACCATTATGCTGATTCCAACCGGCGCCGGCGTAGGCCTGACTAGCGTTAGTCTGGGCGTGCTGCGTTCGATGGAACAAAAAGGGCTTCGCGTTTCTTTCTTCAAGCCGATTGCTCAACCACGCCAGGGTGGCGAACAGCCTGACCTGACTACCACAATCATCCGCGCTAACAGCGACATGCAGGTTGCAGAACCAATCAGTATGGCCCGTGCGGAAGAGTTCATCCGCAGCGAGCAGATGGACGTCCTGCTGGAAGACATCATCGCGCGCTTCAAAGACTCAGTGTCTGACGCTGAAGTGACCCTGATTGAAGGCCTGGTTCCTACCCGCGTACACCAGTTTGCACACACCGTTAACTACGAAGTGGCAAAAGCACTGGACGCAGAAATCGTGTTTGTTGCTACTCCAGGCACTGACAACCCAGCCCAGCTGAAAGAGCGTATTGACCTGGCGGCATCTAACTACGGTGGCCGTAAGAACAGCAATATCTCTGGCGTTATCATCAACAAGCTGAACGCACCTGTTGATGAGTCTGGCCGTACCCGCCCAGACCTGTCAGACATCTTTGATGATGCAAACCTGGCGCAAAAGAACTCTGTTGAAGTGATGCAAATCTTCAACGCCAGCCCAGTACGCGTACTGGGTGTAGCGCCTTGGAAAATCGACCTGATTGCGACCCGTGCAAGCGACCTGGCATCTCACCTGGACGCTGAAATCATCAACGAAGGTGAACTACACACCCGTCGTATCAAGAGCATCACTTTCTGTGCCCGCTCTATCCCTAACATGGTTGAACACTTCAAGCCTGGCTCACTGCTGGTGACTTCTGCTGACCGCCCTGACGTTATCGTTGCGGCATGTCTGGCAGCCATGAACGGTGTTGAAATCGGTGCCCTGCTGCTGACCGGCGGCTACAGCATCCCTGCACAGTTGAAAGACCTGTGCAAGCGCGCATTCGAAACCGGCCTGCCAGTATTTACCACCTCTGGTAACACCTGGCAGACATCTCTGAACCTGCAAAGCTTCACTCTGGAAGTACCTGCAGACGATAAAGAGCGTGTCGAGTTTGTTGCTGACCACGTTGCCGCCCATATCGACGGTAACTGGATTGAGTCTCTGACTGAAGGCGCTACCCGTGAGCGTCGCCTGAGCCCTCCTGCCTTCCGTTACCAGCTGACTGACCTGGCTCGCCGCGCTGACAAGCGTATCGTTCTGCCAGAAGGTGATGAGCCACGTACTATCAAGGCTGCTGCTATCTGTGCTGAGCGCAAGATCGCAGAATGTGTGCTGCTGGGTAACCCTGCAGAAATCAAGCGTGTTGCTGAACAACAAGGCGTATCTCTGGGTGAAGGCATCCAGATCGTTGACCCTGAAGTGGTTCGCGAGCAGTACGTTGCACGTCTGGTTGAGCTGCGTAAGAACAAGGGCATGACTGAAGTTGTTGCCCGTGAGCAACTCGAAGACAACGTGGTACTGGGTACCATGATGCTAGAGCAAGACGAAGTTCACGGTCTGGTATCTGGCGCGGTTCACACCACTGCCAACACTATCCGCCCACCACTTCAGCTGATCAAGACTGCACCGGGTTCATCTCTGGTGTCTTCTGTGTTCTTCATGCTGCTGCCTGACCAGGTTCTGGTTTATGGTGACTGTGCAATCAACCCGGATCCAACTGCTGAGCAACTGGCTGAAATCGCTATCCAGTCTGCAGATTCTGCCAAAGCGTTCGGCGTTGAGCCACGCGTTGCAATGATCTCTTACTCTACCGGTACTTCCGGTCAGGGTGCAGACGTAGACAAAGTACGTGAAGCGACCCGCATCGCTCAGGAAAAACGTCCTGACCTGATGATCGACGGTCCTCTGCAGTACGACGCAGCGATCATGGAAAACGTGGCCAAGTCTAAGGCACCGAACTCACCAGTAGCCGGTAAGGCCACTGTATTCGTGTTCCCAGACCTGAACACCGGTAACACCACTTATAAGGCGGTACAGCGTTCTGCAGACCTGGTATCTATCGGTCCAATGCTGCAAGGTATGCGCAAGCCTGTAAACGACCTGTCTCGTGGCGCACTGGTTGACGATATCGTCTACACCGTTGCCCTGACAGCTATCCAGGCTAAACAAGCTGAAGACGCAAAAGCGGCTCAAGCCTAAGTTTTAGCTCCGGTTAGAATTGGAAGCCTCAACATCAGTTGGGGGCTTTTTTTGTTTCTGTCCCTCCATGGAAAAAGTTGACTCAGTACGCAATCTCATTAATCCTAAAATGCTCCCTTCAACAACCGGATAGTTGAGTAGATCGCAAAATGTTGGACCTTGCTGTACTGGCGGTATTTATCCCGACCTTTTTCTTTGTTTCCGTGACCCCCGGAATGTGCATGACACTTTCCATGACGCTCGGCATGACTATTGGCGTACGCCGGAGCCTGCCCATGATGTGGGGGGAATTAATTGGTGTCGGGCTGGTGGCCATATCTGCCGTCATTGGTGTTGCAGCCATTATGCTGAACTACCCGGAGCTGTTTCTGTTCCTGAAGTATGCCGGTGGCGGCTACTTGTTCTGGCTGGGTATACAGATGTGGCGCTCCAGGGGCAAGCTGGCTATCCCGGACAACCTTGATGATGAAATCGACACGGCACCCGGTGCGCTGGCGATGCAGGGGTTTGTTACAGCCATTGCCAATCCGAAAGGCTGGGCATTTATGATTTCCCTGCTCCCACCGTTTATCAACACCACCTATTCCATGCCACCACAGTTGGCTGTACTGGTGACAATTATCCTGCTCACCGAGTTCCTTTGCCTTATCCTCTACGCAAGCGGCGGCCGGACACTGCGCAAATTCCTGCAACAGCGCGGGAATGTACAACTACTGAACCGGATAGCCGGCTCCCTGATGATGGGCGTTGGGGTGTGGTTGGCGGCGGGCTAAGTGAACGAACATTGCCTGAGCTTTCAAATCATCTCCACCAAGGTTTATATCTTATTCAGAACAACCCGTTATAATGAAGTTGTGGCTGTGAACGGAGAAATTTATGAACGCAAAAGTTGAAGCATATGGTGTCCCTTCAGTCGAAAGGCCTAAAATCAAAGCGACAAAACAGTTAGATCTGACAGGAGACTCCGGTCGCCAGATTGTTAAATCAGAGACAAAATTGGCGATGAGAACTCATCAAAAAACCTTTAAAAAACTGGCAGATATGTAATGAACCTTATCTGTTTTCCATTTGAGCGTGTCATAGAAATTAATGCGTTCATCCTGAAGACAGAACCGGGAATGAAAGGGACTGTTGATATTCCAAAGCTTCAAGGAGCGTTGGGGCGAATAGATAATGCCATAGCTTATCAAGGCTTGGATGATGTTTTTGAAATCGCGGCAAAATATACCTCGAGCATAGCTGTTGCCCATGCTTTACCTGATGCCAACAAAAGAACTGGACTTGCAGTAGCGCTAGAATACCTTTCTCTGAATGATTTTGAGCTAACCCATGACAATGACTTGCTGCTGACGCCGTGAGAGACTTGGTATTGGGTAAGCTTGATGAAACCGACTTCGCGATATTCTCTACGGTCAATATATTAGCAGTCACAAATAAAACTAGCTTTCCTGCCAGAGAGATCAGCCCGGATCGTGTTCAAAGCAACTCAAAAAGAAAATGCGGAGCTCTCACTCCGCATCTAACGATTACGAGCTTTCCGCAATTGCCTCACCCATAAACCACTGTAGGCAGCCAGGTTGCCATTTCCGGCCAGTAGCCAAAAGGCCAATAACCAGCAGTTGGATAGCGATAAACGGAATGACACCGCGGTAGATTTGTGCGGTGGAGATACTGTCCGGTGCCACGCCTCTGAGGTAGAACAGCGAGAACCCGAATGGCGGGGTCAGGAACGAAGTCTGCAGGTTCAGGGCTATCATGATGCCAAGCCAGATAGGGTCGAGATCCATCGACAGCAAAATTGGGGCAACAATCGGAATTACCACGAAAGTAATTTCGATAAAGTCGAGGAAGAACCCGAGCAGAAACATCACCACCATCACCAGCAGCACTGCACCGAACACGCCACCCGGCAGGCTCATCAGAAAGTCACGAACAAGGTCATCCCCGCCAAACCCCCGGAACACCAGCGAGAAGACCGACGCACCTATCAGGATCATAAAGACCATGGCGGTCACTTCCGTGGTAGTACGCATCACTTCGCGCAGGATAGTGAGGCTAAAGGTGCGTTTGGCGGCTGCCAGGATCACCGCGCCAACTGAGCCTACTGATGCCGCTTCTGTCGGTGTTGCGATACCCGCCAGGATCGAACCAAGGACCAGTACAATCAGCACGATTGGCGGAATCAAAACCGTTGCTACCTGAATCCACAGCTCTTTGCTCACCTTGCGCTCTTCAGCCGGGATAGGCGGTACACTCTGTGGCTTGAAAATAGCAACAACCATGATGTACGCGGCATAAAGTGCCACCAGCAACAACCCCGGAATCAAAGCCCCAAGGAACAGGTCGCCAACAGTGACGCTCTCTGGCGCAAAGATGCCCTGGTCGAGCTGGGATTGCTGGTAAGCCGAGGAAATCACATCCCCCAGCAACACCAACACGATAGACGGCGGAATAATTTGCCCGAGCGTACCCGACGCGCAGATAGTACCGGTCGCGATCTCCGGTGAGTAACCCCGCTTCATCATGGTCGGAAGGGACAACAGCCCCATGGTTACCACCGTCGCACCGACGATCCCGGTACTGGCAGCCAGCAGCATCCCAACAATCGTGACCGACAGGCCAAGCCCCCCGGCCAACCCGCCAAACACCTGCCCCATCGTATCAAGCAGCTCTTCCGCGATTTTGGACTTTTCGAGCATGACCCCCATAAATACAAACAGGGGGATGGCGATTAGCAGTTCATTGGAGAGAATGCCCTGAATCCGGTTAGGAATCGCCTCAAGGAAAACCGCATCAAAGGTTCCTGTAAAGTAACCAATTCCGGCAAACATCAGCCCGGCACCTGCCAGCGAAAAGGCTACCGGGTATCCGATTAGCAATATGATAAAAACGAAAACAAACAGCAGAAGGGGAAGCAGCTCAATCATAGTCCGTGCTCCTCTTCATGTTGATCGACAGCTTTAATCAGATTTTCATGCCCACCGATAACCAGCAGGGATTTGGCTGCTTCTGCCAGTCCCTGAAGGATCATCATCACCGGCATTATGATGATGGATGATTTGAACAGATAGCGGAAATCGACCCCACCGGCCTCCTGAGAGCCCTCCATGATTCGCCATGAAGCGGCTACATACTCCCAGCCGATGTAAATGATAAACAGGCAAGTGGGCAGCAACAGGAAAAAGGTGCCCAGCAGATCTACCCAGGCTTTATGAACTGCCGATTTGGGGCGGTAAAAAATATCCACCCGCACATGGGCGCCTTTCAGCAGTGCGTAAGCGGCACCGAGCATGATGACGTAGGCGTGGAAGTAAACCACCAGCTCTTGCATAAACACAGAACCGGTGTTGAACACATAGCGCATTACCACGATAACAAAGGTGAGAACGACAATAGCGAGAACAGCCCACGACACAACCCGGCCGTCCAGTCGCTGAAACTGTTGACGGCTTTCACAAAGCCCAGTAACGGAGAAGAAGTTTGATTCATACAACAAAGCCCAGACAAATTAGGCGAAGGGCGGATAAATACCCGCCCGATTTTATTGTTCTAGATAAATTTATTGCGGATTGCGGGCATTCAGCATGGCCTGCTCAGACACTTCGTGCCATTCCGTTGCCTGCTCACGGAATGCGATGTATGAGTCGTAAACTTTCTTACTCATTTCATCACCTTGAGCTTCTTCTGCAACCACGTCATCAGCCAGTGCTTTAAGCTGGGCCAGCACCTCAGCCGGGTACGGCTTGAGCTGTACCTTATGCTTGTTCACCAGAGTTTCCAGCGCTGCATTGTTGCGAGCGGTATATTCAGCCAGCATGTCTGAGTTAGCGACTTTGGTTGCCGCCAGAACAATGGCTTGCAGATCGGCAGGGAGCTTATCGAACGCTTTTTTGTTAATCAGCGCTTCCAGGGTGGTACCCGGCTCATGCCAGCCAGGGTAGTAGTAGAATTTGGCCGCTTTGTGCAGACCAAACGCCATATCATTGTATGGGCCTACCCACTCCGTCGCATCAATAGAGCCGGACTGCAGCGCCTGGAAGATTTCACCACCCGGCAACAGAACCGGTGTACCACCTGCGCGCTTGAGCACTTCACCGCCCAGGCCAGGGATACGCATCTTCAGGCCTTTCAGGTCATCAAGTGAGTTGATTTCTTTATTGAACCAGCCACCCATCTGGACCCCGGTGTTACCGGCAGGCATCGGGATAATGCCAAAGGGTTCATACGCTTCTTTCCAGAGTTCCAGACCGCCGCCGCTGTAGATCCAGCCATTCATTTCCTGAGCTGTCAGGCCGAACGGTACCGCTGCAAAGAACTGACCGGCAGGCACTTTACCCTTCCAGTAGTAACCGGCGCCATGACCCATTTCAGCCGTTCCGCGTGAAACCGCATCGAAGACCTCCAGTGCACCTACCAACTCATTGGCACCATAAACCTTCACTTCAATACGGCCATTACTCATTTGGCCAATCAACTCGGCCAGATTGTTAGCGCCGGTTCCCAGTCCAGGGAAGTTCTTTGGCCAGGTGGTGACCATTTTCCACTTGTGTTCCGCTGCTGCGCTCGCTGTAAATGGCAGCATCATCGCAATGGCAACTGTCGCAGTCGCAGCGACAGTCT
The DNA here is from genome assembly GCA_001310455.1 of Photobacterium sp. JCM 19050. Taxonomy (GTDB): domain Bacteria; phylum Pseudomonadota; class Gammaproteobacteria; order Enterobacterales; family Vibrionaceae; genus Parasalinivibrio. Next base: position 34,648 of record BAXG01000005.1, on the reverse strand, counting down.
TCAACATGTCCTTGATACGCATCGCGCGCTCCTTGTTTTTGTGCGGTTATCTCTGTTGTGTGCATTCACGTTTGGATTTGTTTTTAGACAGCCAGATGTTAACAAGCTGTAACAACACTTTATCCAATTTGCCAAAGCTGTGTAGTCTTCACCCGGTGTTGTTTGAAGTCAGTCAAATATCCGCCACCAAACACCCTCAGCATCATTTTTCAGCCTGTAAAACTACGTAGTCACTACTACGTGTTTTTCTTATTTTCATTGCATCCACACACATAATATTCCAAGAGCGGACATTTAGACGTCCAGACGTAAAAATATCTATTGACTTAAAAGTGTGAAGCAAATAGCATCAAATTCAGCGTCAAACACAAATAAGCAATCATAAAGACCAAACAATAACAATTAAGCAACATTTAATTCTTGTATTTTGTCGATTAAGGAAGTTCGATGATCGAATTAAGTAGCGTCAACAAGGTATTCAAACAGGGCAACCGGGAAATTCACGCCCTCAAAGACGTGAACCTTTCTGTGGCTAAGGGAACCATCTTTGGGGTAATTGGCGCATCCGGAGCCGGAAAAAGCACGCTTATTCGGGTAGTGAATCTGCTGGAAAAGCCGACATCCGGCTCAGTCACCGTCGATGGGGTCGCACTGACCTCCCTTTCTTCTTCAGAGCTCACCAGAGCCCGCAGAAATATCGGCATGATATTCCAGCACTTCAACCTGCTTTCAAGCCGTACCGTCTTTGAAAATATTGCTCTCCCTCTGGAGTTGGCCGGTGCGGACAAAAACACCATCAACACCAAAGTTTCAGAATTGTTGGACCTCGTTGGACTGACAGACAAATATGCCAGTTACCCATCTAACCTCAGCGGCGGACAAAAGCAGCGCGTTGCCATCGCCCGTGCACTGGCTTGCGACCCGAAAGTGCTGTTGTGCGACGAAGCCACCAGCGCACTGGATCCGGCAACCACCCACTCCATTTTGGATCTGCTGCAAACCATCAACCGCAAGCTCGGGCTGACTATCCTCATCATCACCCATGAAATGGATGTGGTGAAAACCATCTGCCACGAGGTTGCCATCATCAGTGGCGGAGAGTTGGTAGAAAAAGGACCAGTCGGTGATATTTTCGCCCACCCGAAAACGGCTTTAGCACGCAACTTTATTCGTTCCACCCTGAACCTAACCATCCCAGAAGACTACGAGCAGCGCCTTCAGACCAAACGCTCTGAAAACAGCTACCCGCTGGTTCGCCTGGAGTTTACCGGCACCACTGTTGACGCACCGGTGATCAGTGAAATATCCCGTAAATTCAACATTGATATCAGCATTCTAAGTGCCGATATGGACTATGCCGGCGGCGTTAAGTTCGGGTTATTGCTGGCAGAAATATTTGGCCCGGAAGATGCCACCGATCAGGCCATTGCATTTATCAAGGAACATCAGGTCAACGTAGAGGTGCTGGGTTATGTCGCTTAATTCTCTGACACAATGGTTTGTTGAAAACGACCGTCTGGTAGACCTGCTGATCTCCGCTCTCGGGGAAACCCTGACAATGGTGCTGGTCTCCGGGATTATCGGCTTTGTGTTCGGTATCCCCCTGGGTGTGCTTTTGCACCTGACCAAACGCGGCAGCTTGCTTGAGAACCGGACATTCAACAAATTACTGGGAAGTGTGGTCAATGTCGGCCGCTCCATTCCGTTTATTATTCTGCTGGTTGCCATTATCCCTTTTACTCGCTTTGTAGTAGGCACCTCCATAGGTACCGCAGCCGCCATTGTGCCGCTCACCGTCGGCGCCATTCCGTTTATCGCCCGTCTGGTCGAAGGTGCACTGATTGAAGTACCGTCAGGCTGGTCGAAGCGGCTCAGGCTATGGGTGCTACACCGCTGCAGATCATCACCAAGGTACTGTTACCGGAAGCCCTGCCGGGCATCCTGAACGGCGTCACCATTACACTGGTTACTCTTGTCAGTTATTCGGCAATGGCCGGTGCGGTTGGTGGTGGCGGTCTGGGTGATGTCGGCATTCGTTATGGATATCAGCGTTTCGACGGCTCAGTCATGATGATCACCGTGGTGATGTTGGTCATTCTGGTGCAGCTTATCCAGTCTTCCGGTGACTACCTGGTCCGCAAAGTCGACCATCGCTGAAAAAATTCAAATAAGGTTGCGTGAAGGCAGCCAAAAAATAATGGAAATTTTAAGAAGGAATAGCCCATGAAATTTAACCTGAAATCCCTTTTTGCCGTTGCCGGCCTGGCATCCGCTCTGGTACTGACCGGTTGTGGTGAAGAAGAAGCAAAAATCGACCTCAGCAAAGTGAAAATCGGCGTCATTGCCGGTGCTGAAGAGCAGGTTGCAGAAGTCGCAGTGAAAGTAGCCAAAGACAAGTATGGCCTGGACGTGGAGCTCGTCACCTTCTCAGACTACGTCACCCCGAACGCCGCACTTGACGAGGGATCTATCGATGCGAATGCCTTCCAGCATAAGCCATACCTGGATCAGCAAGTCACTGACCGTGGCTATAAGTTTGCCATCGCCGGTAACACCTTCGTATACCCGATTGCCGCTTACTCCAACAAGGTGAAAAACGTATCCGAACTGCAGGAAGGCGCACAGATTGCTGTGCCTAACGACCCAACCAACCTCGGTCGTTCACTGCTCCTGCTTGAACAACAGGGCCTTCTGACACTCAAGGAAGGTGCCGGTCTGAAAGCAACCGTTCTCGATATTGTGGGAAATCCAAAGAACTTTGAAATCGTTGAGCTTGAAGCCGCCCAACTGCCACGTTCACTGGAAGATGTGGATTTAGCGGTCATCAATAACTCTTTCGCCGCCACTGTTGGCCTGTCACCGAGCAAAGACGGGGTGTTTGTGGAAGACAAGGAATCCCCTTACGTGAACCTTATTGTCTCCCGTTCTGACAACGTGACAGCAGAAAACGTCACAAAGTTCGTGAAGGCTTACCAGTCCGACGAGGTCAACGCTGCAGCACAGAAAATCTTCGACGGCGGTGTCGTAAAAGGCTGGTAATCCCGGTTTGTCTTCCACCTACCCTCAACCCCCGGATTCCCGGGGGTTATTTTTTCTTGTCAAAACAGCAACAAACCCGAAACCACTTGTCCGTTTTTTATCGGTTAAAGGCCGAAATCTACCTTTTGACCACCCAATCAATAGATAACAATCACTGCAATCCTCATCAGAACTTGATTTAAATTGGGATGAACGTGATGAACCACGAAAGGCATGATGCTACAACAAATGTTTCCAATCCTTCCCGGCGCAACTTTCTTAAACTCGGTGGTGTAACTGCTGTAGCAGCCTCGGTTGCTGGAGCTGTCGGTGCTGGCTTCCAGCTGGGCCGTGATCCAGACAGCTATGTAGGCTGGGGGCGCACGGAAGAAGGCAAAGACATGTTCTTTGACCGCGAATCTTTCCGTGTTGACTACCCGCCCACCTTTCGCAAGGTGGGAACGATCGAACGCCCGGAGTGGGCGTCACATCTCTTCAACCGAACCGGATGTTTCCGCAAAGCATTTACTGACGGTTGGACACCAGATATGGGCCTTTCCACCTTCCCCGATAAACGTATCCGCGATTACTACAAGGATATGCCAGACCGGTTTGAGGAAATGCTGCGAGCGTTCCGTGAAAACGAAAAACGTAAGGCCAACGTTGAACGCCTGCGTGACCAGTTTGCTATTGGCTGGCTTATGACTGCGCCCATGAAAAAGCCGCATACGGTACCCATGACCACCCAATCCAGTTCCCCAAGCGCCCGGAAGGCCCTCCGGAAGTGGCTGACTATTACTTCGTCGATCCTTCCCGCAAACGACTGGATTTCAAATCGCCACGCCACGCCTCAGAGTTGGTAAAAACCATGGCTCACCAGTTCGGTGCCAGCCTGGTCGGCATCACTGGTGTCCACAAAGAATTCATATTCAAAAATATGATGCGGGGAATGGATGAATGGGGCGATGAGGTACCGGAGCACTGGAAGTCGATAATCGTTATTGGTATCCCGATGAACTGGGATCCAATGTACTCCGCCATCGGTTACTCAACTTCATACGATGCATACCACAAATGCCGCCTTGCGATTGGCAAGTTGCAGATATTCCTCGGTGAATTGGGTTACGGTTCCCGTTGCCAGGTACCAGGTAACGACTATGAGATGACCATTCCACCGCTCGGCGTGCTGGCCGGCCTTGGTGAAGCTAGCCGTAACGGCACCCTGATGACACCGGAACTGGGTACTAACGTCCGTCTGGCAGCGCTGGTAACTGACATTGAACTTGAACACGACAAACCTGTTGATCTGGGTATGCAGCACTTCTGTCGTGACTGCAAAATCTGCGCAACCAGCTGCCCTTCTGGTTCAATCTCGCTTTCTGATGAGCCCGATACGGTGATCCGCGGGTTCAAGCGCTACGATTTCAACCAGGACAGTTGCTACCGCATGTGGCAAAGCGGCCCCACCGCGATGGGAATGGGTTGCCGGGCCTGTATTGCAGTATGCCCTTACACCCGCAAAAACAACTGGATCCACACCATCGTCCGCGAGGCTGACCCACGAGACAAAACCGGTGCCACCCGCAAGGCACTGCTCGCCATGCAGCACAACATGTTCTACTACCCAGAGGCCGAGGCTTACCACGGAGACTGGAACGGTGGGCATATGGCAGGTTACCACCAGCCACCGGAATGGATGCGTACGGAAAACTACTTCAAGGTCGACAAGACCTGGGCATACGACGGTAACTGGGAGGGAATCTGATGTTTCCACAATCAACTCTGCTCGACCCGATTTTCTGGATGGTGATGGGTGCCATCCAGCTCTACCTATTCCAGAACGCCCGATACTGGGCAGGGGAATTCCGCCTAAATATGAACCCGGCCAAATGGGTGCTTGTTGGTGGTTGGTGGGCGTCATTCCTGCTTACCATCGCAGGAGCTTTCACCTTGCTGGGTGAAAATGAGGCAACGCCGGCTGGTATTTCCTTGGTGTTGTCGGCACTGCCTGGTGATCGCCGGCTTCGGTATCGCGCGCCTGCTTGTCTGGCTGCGCGACCGCAAGACAGCTTAAAAATATAACAGGTACGACACAGCAGCCCGACTCATCCGGGCTGCAAAAGAGAACACAAACATGTTATCCCAACACACGCAACAACAAATCGAAGCCCTGTCCGAGCTTTGCCTGAATACCCTCTCGACCCCACTTGATGTGGATGCGCTGGTTGCTGCTGTCGGTGAACAGGCCAGGAATCTATTGAGCCAGAAGGTAAACAGTCTCGACGGGAAGGAACCTGCAACCCTTTATGGCTGGATTGAGCACCAGGCGCTGCAAACGGAAATAAACTTGTGGCTTGATGAAACCGGGTTTGATGGTGTGGGCACCAATGGTATTACCCCAAATGTGCAGAAAGCCTTCCTTACAGGGCTAATTAATATCGGCCTGCCGGAATCTGCTTTGACCTGTATCGGTAAAGGGCAGCAAAAAACGGAAGATATTTCTCTTGAATTGCTTCGTGGCAAGGCATTGTCAGCGCTTGGCCAGCCAGAAGGGGCTATTTCCAGCTATCTGGCCATGGCCGGCGCCTGTCCAGAGGATCACCGGCCGTACTTCTATCTTGCTGGGGAATACCTTCGTCTGGGCCGTCATGTGGACGCCTTGATGCCTTTGACAGTGTTATTGAGCGCCAGCCGGATCTTCCTGGTCCTTGGCACAACAAAGGAGTTTGTCTGTACCAGCTGGAAGACTTTGAACAAGCGTCCAATTGCTTCGAAAAAGCTTGCAGGCTAGCTCCGGATTTCGCGGGTTCGTGGGTTGCACTCGGTAAATGTTACCTGGCTCTCGGTGATACATACCGGGCAATTGATGCGCTGCTCGACGGTATGCAACTTGGAGAGCCACACCCAGAACTTCACAAAACGCTGGGTCTTGCACTGAAACAGGAAGGTAAAACTGCAGAAGCTGCAGAGCACCTGAACCTGGCTCTCAAAGGTATGCCGGAGGAAGTAGGGCTTTACTTAGCCCGGGCAGAATGCCTAACCAAAAACGGACAATTTAACGAAGCGCTGGCAGATCTGGCCCGTCTGAAGGCTATTGAGCCCTACAACGTCCAGAGTTCTGCACTCGAGTTTGAATGCCTGTTTGCGTTGAAGCGCTTCGCCGAAGCTGAGCGCTGTTACTATTTCCTGCAAGGCATGCATCCCAAAGCGGTTGTGACCTTCGATGAACACATACGGAAAATTAGGCAACATAACGAGATCGTTACCGTCAGGGAGGAAACCCGATGCGCCTGAAAAGGGAACAATGGGAACGTCTAGCCGCTGTCGGTACAATTATGATATTGCTACTGGCCTGGCTATTCGGCGGCATGCGGCAAGATGCCAGTACAGTTCAAAAACTGATGCAAGCAACACCTGACGGTATGGTCTTCATTGCCAGTAAAGACAACCTATGGGCTGCAAAACCCTCCGATCAGGACAGCACCACCAACTGGCTTTCTATTGGAAAAGCGACCGGTTACGGTGGCCCGCTTGAAATCGTGACCGCCACTGATACCCGCGGCGCAATCAGTGGAATCGCAGTGACCGCCAGTGCTGAAACGGCTTCTTATCTTCAGCAGGTTATCGGCAGTGGCTTGGTGGATGCGTACGTCAACCAATCGGTCAATGCACTCAATCATTCCGATGCGATTACCGGTGCCACGCTCACAAGCCAAGCGCTGCAGTCAGCGATTACCTCTTCTGCCCTTCATACTGGAAGAGAAGCCTCGGGTTGGATATACCGGAGACAGTAATCAGCAACCTGACCCTACCTGACTGGATGGACGGGCTTGCGTTGCTTCTGTTCTTGCTGCTGTCGCCATCAATCGCCCGGGTTTTGCCCATAAGATTATTGGTCGTCACATAATCATGGGGCTTTCGCTGATATTCCTTGGCTTCTTTGCTGCCGCACCTTTTGGAGCGGGCACACTGGGTTTCGTGCTAAACGGTTTCTGGCTTGATGGTGTGGCGAGCTATACCGCCCTTTTGCTGCTTCTGGCAACAATTGGATATCTGCTTTATTCCAACAAGAATGTCTATTGCAATACGGTATGTCCGTTTGGCGCAGCACAAGAATGCATTGGCAAACTCAATAACGCAAAAGCCTGTAAATCCAACCATCCATTACTGATTTGGACACCTCGCGTTCTTCTGACTATTGCGCTGGCAATGGGTCTTTATTTCCGAAACCCTTCATCGTTCAGCTTCGAGCCGTTTGGTATGGCGTTTAATATGATTGGTGGCCCGCTTCTCTTTGCCCTGACAATTGCCATTGTTCTGACATCACTGTTTGTGAATAAGCCTGGTGCCAGAGCCTCTGTCCTGTCTCCCAGATCGCAGCCTTCACCCGAGTGGTAAAACAGTGGTTCAAGAGCGCAGGAAGGAGACCCCGTACTGCGACAAGGAACCGTAAAAGCAAGGAGTATGGCGATGCGCGATAAAATCTCTACGCTGTTTTTTATTCTCGCAACCGGGCTTATCCTGGCGCACATTGCCACTACCGCCCATATACTGAACCACCAACAAAACCAGCAATCTGCGGTCTATAGGATACTGCGTACGGAAGCCTCGTTCCCAGAGCAGGAGGTTGAGGTAGTCGACTACAAGAAACTGGCTGAAATGAATGCGGAGACATCCAAAGCCGAAGGTTGGTGATTTCGAATAGAATCGAGGTCACAGTTTCACGAATCTGGTGCGACTGAACCAGTCGCACCAGTGATAAACCCGAACCAAATCAAAACCCTTAAATGCCAAACGCTTATCTTTGCGACGTATCATCTTCTTAAGAATCAGTATGCCCCAAGATACCTTACTCTCAATCATGTTTAACAGCCAAGAAATGGGTGTATTGGACATGACAATGCGTCCGCTGAAAACCCTGTTTGCAGACCGGGAACGCTATCCACTCACTGTCCCACACCGTCTGGACTTCTATTCCGTCATTTACATCACACAAGGTGAAGGTTTCCACGTGGTGGATTCAAAGCAGTACCGCTACCGAGCCGGAAGTTTATTTCTGATAGCCCGACACCAAATCCACCATTTCGTAATGAACGAACACAGTGAGGGTTATGTCATTACCTTTACTGACAATATGCTGTTCCGGGGACCGCATGACAGGTTGAAACCAGCGGTGGTTACGCTGTTTGAAAAGGTCAACCATTGCCCAGCCGACGCTCTCCAGCCATTTTTTGACGACCTTTACCGGGAGTACCAGGCTGACCATCCGCACCGGGAAGACCTCCTCCACTGTATGATGCGTGTTCTTGCACACAAGATCCTCCAAAAACATGCCAAGCCAGTAGAGATGGATGCTATTGTTGAACACTCACTTTTTGACCGTTTCAGGCAGGCCTTAGAGCAACACTTTCTGGAATATCGCCATGTGCAGGACTACGCCACGTTACTTGGATGTTCACCCAAAAAGCTCTGCTTACTAGCCAAGCAGCAAACAGGTAAAAGTGCCAAGGCTCTGATTGATGACAGAACATTATTGGAAGCCAAACGGTTACTGGCCTACAGCGACCTTTCCATCGGGGATCTGGCAATACGGCTTGGGTTTGATGAAGCCACGAATCTTGCTAAATTTTTCAGACGACATACCGGACTCTCACCAACAGATTTTCGGTCGTTAGCCGGCTGAACCACCAACAAAACAGTCGTATTTATTGGTAATACCAATTGGTTTCATCTATCTGTCGGCGGGGCATGATTTCAACCCGTCTGAGCGCGCAGGGCTTGAGTCCGATTGATAGTAATTCCAGCCTTTTTTTCGATCCGTTGAGCAATATCTGCGTGACAAATTACGTCATTTTTCATGGTAACGGATGCTAACAAGCTTGCATTACGGCCTTTCTGTTTATCAGGAAATCGCGATTTTTTCTGGTTTTCTTCGCATAAATATCGCTAATTTCTCAATAAAGGGTCAGAATATTCTAATTGATAAGGGTGTCATTAAAATTCGCTTTAATGTCACAATCCTTTATATGACAGTGAGTTAAAATGACTCATTAATAAACAAAATAATACAGTTGGTTATAGGTAAAAGCATGGATATGTTGTCAACTACGGGACTTCTTCTCGGTTCTCTGACAGCCAACACTGTTGCTTCACTTTCTGGCGGTGGTGGTGGATTATTACAACTGCCTCTTCTTATTTTCCTGGGGCTGCCTTTTACAGTGGCGCTTATCACACATAAAGTCGCAGCAGTGGCATTGGGGCTCGGGGCTACCTGCGAACACATCCGCAACAAAACCACCTCGTGGCGAGATATCTTTTTTGTCATTGTCAGCGGTATGGCGGGCGTAATGATTGGCTCAAATACCATCTTATACGTACCTGACCATGTGGCAGAATCTGTTTTGGGCTCTCTGGTACTGGCCCTTGGGTTTTACTCAATCACCAAAAAGTCATTCGGGCAGGAATACAACCCGATAAACCGCGATTTCAAGGGATTACTGATTGGCGGTATCTGCCTGACTATAATCGGGATCATCAATGGTTCACTCACTGCCGGCACCGGTCTTTTTGTTACCCTATTTTTGGTGCGCTGGTTTGGCTTTGACTACAAGCAGGCCGTGGCCCTTACGCTTATCAGTGTGGGTGTGTTCTGGAATGGTCTTGGTGCCGTTACACTCTATAAAGTGGGTGCGGAAATATACTGGCCTTGGGTACCGGCATTGGTCGTCGGATCAGCCGTTGGCGGTTATATCGGGGCAAGAATTTCCACCCGATATAGCACCTTGCTGATAAAAAGGGCGTTCGAAATGCTGACCATCATCATCGGGCTTAAGCTGCTGATCTAATTCCATATATATCCAAACACCTCATCCCTTCTGCCCGGCACTGAACTGGGTTACAATGGCTTCACGCTGTCACGAGGCCACACGGAATTAACGTGGCCTCTTATCAAGAAGACCCTGAAATGGATTTTGTATCAGCCTTCGGGCTTTTCTTCGGCTCCCTGACTGCCAATACCCTCGCTTCCCTTTCCGGAGGTGGGTCAGGATTGCTGCAATTCCCTCTCCTTATCTTTCTCGGCCTCCCGTTTACCGTTGCATTGGCCACCCACAAGGTTGCGACTGTTGCTCTGGGGTTGGGCGCTGCCATAAAGCACACCCGTGCTGGGACCGTAACACTGAAAGAAAACCTCTTTGTTGTTTTCGCGGGATTTACGGGTGTAGTCATTGGCGCAAATGGCATTCTCTCCGTTCCGGGACGGACGGCAACTGTCGCTCTTGGGTTACTGATTATCGGGCTTGGCATCTACTCGATGACTAAAAAGTCCTTCGGGCAGGAAGCCAACCCGGTCAACCGGAACAAGAGAGGGCTTTTGCTTGGTGCGGTAGGCCTTGCTGCTATCGGTATTCTCAACGGCTCACTGACCGCCGGAACGGGTCTGTTTGTCACTCTCTTTTTGGTTCGCTGGTTTGGTTATGACTATAAACAGGCTGTCGCCCTGACACTGGTCAGTGTCGGTTTGTTTTGGAACGGTACTGGGGCTGTCACCATGTATCTCGCTGGCGCTGAAATCTACTGGCCGTGGGTTCCGGTGCTCTTCGCCGGTTCCGCGCTTGGCGGATACTTCGGCGCAAGCCTGGCCTCTCGCTACAGCAATAACCTGATTAAGCGGGCTTTTGAGGTTCTTACCCTGTTGGTCGGTATAAAGCTATTGGTGGGATAAACCGCCCGGAACCGGGAAAAACGGTTCTAAGTATCTGCCAGCTAATACTGACTTTATCTCTTCCCCTGATCCCTGTTTTCCCAGAGCCCATAATGAGAAATTTTTGTATTCGAATAGAGAAGGAAAAGCTGAATGTCCGGAAAAGCCATAGGTAAAGCTGTCATAAATATCTACTACTGCCGCCAGTGTAACTGGATGCTGCGTTCAACCTGGATGACCCAGGAACTGTTGCACACCTTCAGCGAAGAGATCGAAACCGTGTCCCTTCATCCGGATACCGGGGGCCGGTTTGAAATTTTCTGTAACGGCACCCGAATTTGGGAGCGTAAAGAAGACGGTGGATTCCCGGACGCCAAAGTGCTTAAACAACGGTCCGGGATATCATTGATCCCGAGCGGGATCTTGGTCATACCGACAAAAAATAAATGCGCTGAGGCTTATGCTTCGTTTGGCAACATTCCGTACATCACGATGTTGTTGTAGCTTATCATTCCAATCACCTGCCGGTTTTCCACCACCGGCGCACGGCTGATGCCAAAGTGCTCAAACATCCGAGCGCAATATTTCACGTTCATTTCCGGGTCAATGGTCAACGCCGGTTTAGTCATGATCTCGTAGACGTTAACCCTGCTTGGTGCGCGGTTGGCAGACAGTACTTTCTTGGCAATATCGTTCATCAGGACGATGCCATATTCATCATCATCACTGCGTTTTTGCACAATCAGGGCTTTGACCTGACGATTACGGGCAATCTTTATCGCCTCTTCAACCGTGGTCAAACCGTCCACCATAGCGAAGGTGTTCTGCATCGCGTCTCTCACCCGCACATTTTTGGCGTAAGTCATAGCTCGTCCTCAACTACTCGTCTTAATTCCTGAACCTGGTGGGCAACGCCGACAGCATCTTCCACATCCAGCTGGACGGCAATTCCCCGGCCAGATGAAGAGTCGAATTCACCCACATCATTAATGGTTTCCATCACATTGCGGGCAAGGTGCTCCTCCACCACAAAAAGGACCACGTCCCGCTGCACATCCAGTGTCAGGCCTAAAAACGTTTTACGCTTTTTAAAGCCCCTCTCCCCTCGCATTATTGATAACCGTTGCCCCGGTAGCGCCGGCTTCCCGCGCCGCTTCAAGGACATCATCCGTTTTTGAATCTTCAATAAACGCGATAATCAGTTTAAATCGCATAATTACTCCTTAACCGCCGACCTTTTGCTCAGATATTCCGTCAACTGGGCATAACCCATCACGGTTATCATCGGGAACAGGCTGGCAAACGCGATAAGCCCAAAGCCGTCAATCATCGGGTTGCGTCCCGGCACTGTAGAGGCCAGTCCCAACCCCAGCGCCGTTACCAAGGGAACGGTCACTGTGGATGTCGTCACTCCGCCAGAATCATAAGCCAGCGGGACAATAAACTTAGGGGAAAGCTGGGTCTGAATCACCACCAGGACGTACCCGGCAATGATGTAGTAGTGAATCGGGTCCCCTACCACAATACGGTAGCTGCCAAGAGAAATACCAAGTGATACCCCGAGAGCGACGGCAAAGCGCAACCCGTTTACGGAAATAGCGCCGCCCGAAACCTGGCTGGCTTTCATCGCAACGGCAATCAGAGAAGGCTCAGCGACAGTGGTGCTGAAGCCTATCGCCGCAGCAAAAAGGTAAACCCAATAATAGTGGGACCAGTCCACCTCCATCGGAGGCAGCACGCCTTCACCGAAAATAAATGCGGGGTCAGTCAGTTGCCGTGCCATGGATTCCCCGAGGGGGAACAATGCCAGTTCAAGGCCGAGAAGGAATAACGACAGCCCGACTGTTACGTACACCATACCGATGACAACACGTTGAACATTCGGCATCGGCTTTCGCAACACAACGAGTTGAAAAGTAAAAATCAACACTACAATAGGCAGAATATCCCGCATGGTACTCAGCAGTGTTTCACCGAAAGCGGTAATCAGATCAAGCAGGCTACTCATGTCACCACCATCCCGTAAATCATCACGAAGATCATGGGCGTCAGCGACGCAAAGGCAATCAGGCCAAAACCATCAATCATAGGGTTTCGTCCTTTGATAACCGTAGAAAGCCCCACCCCCAGAGCAGTAACCAGAGGTACGGTAATCGTTGATGTGGTCACACCGCCGGAATCATAGGCGATGCCAATAATACTGCGAGGCGCAAATGCGGTAATAATGACGACAAGAATGTATCCGCCAATGATCAATCGATGAATTGGCCAGCCTTTAATGATGCGCAACACACCTATTACAATGGCAACGCCAACCGATAACGCTACGGTAATACGTAAGCCCGTAGCATAACTGCTCATTGAATCTGCGGATGAAGAAATTAGTCCCCCCTCCGCAGCAACCTGGGACTCATCGGCCACTGCTGTCAAGGCCGGCTCGGCAATTGTTGTCCCAAATCCGAGACAAAACGCAAAGGTGATTAGCCAAAAAACGCTACCTTTGCGTGCCAAAGCATGTGCCATGGATTCACCGACCGGGAAGAGGCCCATTTCCAGTCCAAACACAAAGAAAGTGAGACCAAAAACGACTAAAATCAACCCGATAGAAATGGATACCAAATCCGGAAGGGGCTGCTGCAGTACCACAATCTGGAAAAAACCAATGACCAGAATAATAGGCAGCAAGTCCTTCAAACTTCCAAGTAAGGAAATAAAAAGTGCTTTAATTCCTTTCACTTACGTTCCCTGCAGGCAAAATTAAAAAATAGGGTTATCAAATACGAGATCTGACAACCAAAAACACACATCCGACTTGTATCCCAACCGAGAAGGAATCAGTATGTCGCAGTGGTGCGCACCCTTATTAAAGTCAGTCCTTGGGATTTAACAATTTTATATAAAAACAATATTAAAAAATGCGCTCCCCGTCTGTTTCTCTTTGATTGCGTTTTGACGTTGTAGTAGGTAGTACGTTGTCTAGTTTTGTAGCATCCCGTCGGGAAGCTGATTGCGCATCAAATGAATGCAAAGTTGTTGCATTACATAATGTTGCACCTCCCCAGCCTTCAACCGGGGAAGAGCTAGTTAGTTTCCATGACAATTTAGCTGAAGCTCAACTTTGCCGGTTACTCGCACCTACTCAGGATGCACCGGCGAAATGGCTTATTGTCTTCGAAGTAAAGCTCCCGGGTTACCCGCAGCATTCACCTCCCCCAATTTCAGGATGCCTTTTCCCAGCGGATCAAAGACGAAACCCCGTTTCCGGTATTTGCATTGAGCCCTCAGCGCTATGCCATTGTGATGACGCGTTCCCGAAGCAGGAAAATCGTGACCGCATGGCTCCACGGCCTCTACCTCAAGCTGCGTGCACCGCTCATCCTGGATAACGACTTTTTCTACCCTACCCTTTACGCACTGGCTGTTGAAACCTCCCTGGAATGCTCAGCCGACCGCCTGCTTGGGTACTCCCAATGCCTTCTGCATACAGAGGAGCGCACTCATGGTTGCAATATCCGGGTACTGGGTAATTCTGAACTGCTTAGCGCCATTGAAAACTGCTCTGTCACCAACCGTCTTCCCCAAGCGCTCTACCACAACCGCTTTACGCTCCACTACCAAGCGCAATACACCGCCGAAGGAAACGAGATAGTCGGTCTTGAAGCGCTGATGCGTTGGGATGAACCAGGTATGGGGCCAATATCCCCGGCAAAATTTATCCCCGCAGCGGAAAAGAACGGTATGATCGCCCCGATGACCATCTGGCTGATCGAGCAAATCTGCCGCGACATTAAAACGTGGGCTGACGCCGGGCTCACCATTCCGAAAATTTGGTTCAACCTTTCAGCCGCCCTTCTGGGTGAACCCTTTCTGACCCGCCAGGTACTCAATATACTCAAGCGCCATGATGTGTCGCCCGACAGCCTCGGGATGGAACTCACCGAAACCAGCCTTATCAGTGATGCCAAGAATGCCGCTCTTGTTCTTTCGCAGATGATTTCTGCCGGAATTGAAGTCGCCATTGATGATTACGGCGCGGGATTCACCTCGATAAACAGCATGTTCGCCTTGCCGTTTAACCAGCTGAAAATTGATCGCTGTTTCATGCTGAGAAGCTTAACTTGCCTCGACAGCTATACCCTTCTAAAGTCATTGGGAGAAGTGATGCAAACCAGAAACATTTCACTGGTTTACGAAGGTATAGAGACAGAATCGCAGCGGCAGCATGCCGAGCAGCTTGGCGCTAACTACATCCAGGGGTTCCTGTTTGCCCGTCCTGAACCCCGCGATAAGATTTCTGCACTGTTGGCGAGCACACCTGCCTGAACGCGAGCGTTTCTGCTAAGCGAAATTTAAAGGTGCAACATGAATATTTTGATAACCGGTGGCACAGGTCTCATTGGACGGGCGCTTGTCCGTGGCCTTGAGGGACACCAACTCTCGGTGTTGACCCGTGATTCAGCGCGGGCGGCAAATCTGCTGGGTGATGGCCCGGCATTCCTGACCTCTCTGGATTCAATCTCCAACCTCGACGATTTCGATGCCGTCATCAATCTTGCCGGTGAGCCCATTGTTGACAAGCGCTGGACAGACAGCCAGAAGTCAGTGATTTGCAAAAGCCGGTGGGATATCACTGAAAAACTCGCCGAACTGATTCAGGCCAGCTCAAACCCTCCGGGTATTTTTATCAGCGGCTCAGCGGTCGGGATCTACGGCGATCAGCAAAACGATGAAGTGACCGAATCCCTCCGTATAGAAAGCAATGAGTTTGCCCATGAGGTTTGCCAGAAATGGGAAGAAATCGCCCTCACAGCCCAGAGTGAGAAAACGCGGGTTTGTCTGCTGCGTACGGGTATCGTACTCAGTGCCAGAGGCGGGGCAATAAAGAAAATGCTGGTGCCGTACCGTCTTGGCCTGGGTGGTCCGATAGGGCGCGGGCAGCAGTACATGCCATGGATCCACATTGATGACATGGTAGGCGCAATAATGTTCCTGCTCAATGACAAACAGGCTTTCGGCCCCTATAACCTGACAGCCCCCAATCCGGTCACCAATCGGGATTTCAGCGCAGCACTGGCAAAGGCACTAAACCGACCACATATTTTGTTCACCCCGGAAATCGCCATCAAACTGATGCTCGGGGAAGCATCCAAATTGCTGCTCGACAGTACCAGAGCAGTCCCAAAAGCCCTCCAGGACAGCGGATTCACCTTCAAGTTCACCCAAATAGACGACGCAATGCGCGACCTGTTCTGACGCTTTTGCGTGTACCCACTAAAAAGCCCTGTCTCGCCATGACACAGGGCTTTTTTGCTTTCAAACAGAATGTTCGGTTTCCTGTTAGCTCCTGAGCGGTACCAACAGCTTTCTCAACATCGTCGCGACAGTCGCACCGATAAGCAGCAGCGCTACCGATGGCAACACAAACCACATACCGGGGTGAAGTTTAGCCGGCAATTCAAACCCGAACTCCATCAGTGCCGCCATCGCCAACTCCGCTCCGCCTACCGCAATCATGCCGGCAACCACGGCCATCAGGCCAAATTCAAACCACAAGGTTGCGGTAATGCGTTTGCGTGCAGCCCCCAGGGTACGGTAAAGCTTTATCTCTTGTTGACGCTCGGCGAGGCTCAATCGCAGCAGCGTGAACAACAGCAACAACCCGCTGATAACAGCCAACCCTGCCAGCACAGACAGCGACAGGGAAATCTGACGCAGGATGGCTTGTATGCGTTCACTCATTGTACGCAGGTCGAGAACCGTCACCGTTGGGTAGTCCCGGGCAAGCGTGTCAAGAAGCGGCGACTGGTCGGCCTCCAGCCTGAAACTCAATATCGCCGAGTAGGCCATGTCGCTGAACAATTTCGGGTCAAAGATGAAATAGAAATTTGGCTTCATGTTACGCCATTCCACATCCCGGATAGAGTTCACCGTCGCTTTGTAGTCCCTGCCACTCACCGCAAAGGTCAGCGTATCCCCAACCTTGATACCCATGCGCTCTGCAATGCCCTGTTCAACCGAGACCCCGCCATCAGTCGGCCATTGCCCCTGTACCACCACGTTGTGGCTCGGCAGCGTGTCACGCCAGGTAAAATTCAACTCCCGCTGCAGCGATTCATCTTTTTCACCCGGCCTGTCCATCAGGTTTTCCCCATTTTGAGCAATCAGTCGGCCTCGCAAAATGGGATAGGCTTCTGAGCGGAGGATGTTCTGTTGATCCAGGACGTCCGTATACCCCGGCACTTCCCGCTCACTGATATTGATGGCGAAGACATTTGGCGCGCCGTCCGGAAGGGTTTGCTGCCAGTCCGCCAGCAGGTCAGTACGAAGTAACCAGATAACCGCCACCAGCATCAGAGAACATGCCAGCGCACCCAATTGGACACCGCTGGCAAAGGGGCTTCGAACAATCCGGCTCAGTGCAAGTTTGAGCGCCGGTTTGCGGGCATACCGGCGGGCTCCCCGGAAAACCAGCATGCCAAAGAAGGCGAGCAGGACAATCATTACCACCATCGCACCTAACACCATCCAAAGCAGGGTGTTGTCAGCAGCCCATAGGGCCATGACGGCGGGAGGGATGGCAAGCATCAGCCAGGATAGTCCGCTCCGCCAGGGCGAAGGAAGCGCCTCCGGCTGCATAACAGCTTTAGCCGGTGCTGCAAGTAAGGTTACTAACGGGATACCCAGGGCAGGAATAGACACCAGAATGGCCGCCATTGGTGCAACGACCCAGGGTTGCCAGCCAAAGCTAGGAACAGGTTGTGGCAGCACATCGATAAGCGGTAGGCGTAGCAGCCACTCTATCAGGTAGCCGCCCAGCCAGCCGGCAACAATCGCTACCGAAAACAATCCGGCCAACTGACATGCAAGCCATGTGCGTAGCCACCGCTGGCCGGCACCGAGGCTTTTCAGCATCGCGATAACAGCAACCCGGCTTCGCACGTAGTGTCGGCAGGTCAGCACCAGGGTGACCGCCGCCATAATGACCACCAGCATTACCGTCAACGCCAGGTACTGACGGCTTCGCTCTAACATATCACCGGTTTGGCCTGGTGTGTTTTCATCTGTCCAGCGCTCACCGGCTTTCAGCACGTAACCGGCTTTCAATGCAGTCAGTGATTCATCATTGCCGCTGAAGTAATACCGGTAACTCACCCGACTTCCCGGCTGCAAGGCACCGATAGATTCAATGTCGTTCTGGTGAACCAGCACACCCGGCATCTGACTGAACGGGTTGAAAGAGAGCTCTGGCTCACTTGCTATCCGGCCGGAGATAACATATTGCCTGTCACCAATATCCAGCGTGTCACCACGTTTGACCTCAAGAAGGCTGAACACCCGGTCTTCCAGCCAAAGCTCACCGGGTTGAACACTGGAATGGGTCTTTTCCCCCTCCAGCACTAGCTCTCCTCGCAGCGGATACGCACTGCCCAACGCCCGGACGCTGACAAGCTGCATACCTTCATCGCTGAACGCCATAGTACCAAAGCGGGTTTGCCGGGTGACGCGCAATCCGGACGTTTCAGCATTGTCCAGCCATTGTTCAGACACCGGTTCTGCGGTCCGAAGCACCAAATCTGCCGAGAGAAGGTTTCTGCCTTGATCGGTGAGTACATTTTCAATCCGCCCGGCCAGTGCGGCCAACGCAAAGACAGTGGCAACAATCAGGGTCAACGCGGCAACAATCGGCCATAGCTCACCTTGCCGGAGTTCACGCCATACCCAGCGGCTTCGCAGTGAACCACCCCGGCTGTTTTCTTGGTCGGTATTTTCGAGGCTTACGCTGTCACTCATACGGCCTCCCGGGCGATCTGCCACTGTCCAACACCAACTTGCGGTCACACCGGTCTGCCAGCCTGGGGTCATGGGTCACCATTACCAGCGTGGTGCCATGGTCACGGTTAAGAGCAAAAAGAAGTTCAATCACCTTTGCCGCGGTGTGCTGGTCGAGATTGCCGGTTGGTTCATCGGCAAACAGCACCTTGGGACGAGTCATAAAAGCCCGGGCAAGTGCAACACGCTGCTGCTCGCCGCCGGAAAGCTGGTCAGGACGGTGATGTTCGCGCCCGTTAAGACCGACCTCTTCCAATAATTGTCTGGCCCGGCCCCAATCCTCCTCGTCACCGCGGATAGTCGCTGGCAGGACAACGTTCTCCAACGCGGTCAGCGAAGGCACCAGCAAAAAGTTCTGGAAGACAAACCCGACAGAATCAGCCCGAATGGCCGCCCGGGATTCATCATCCAATGTGTCTATCCTTCGGCCGAGAAAATGTACCTCGCCGCCGGTCGGCACATCCAACCCCGCCAGCAGTGTCATCAGAGTTGATTTTCCCGCCCCTGAAACCCCAACCAGAGCCAGGGACTCTCCCTCATTTACGGTAAGGGAAACACCATCAAGAATTGTCAGCTCATGGTCTGAGGTAGTAACCTGCTTAACCAGTTGTTTTGCATCAATGACAGGGAAAGCCATGGCAAGAATCCTTTCGTTGTTTTTTATATTGATAACCGGTGCCGTCCACGGACAGACACTGGTTGTTCTTGGTGACAGCCTCAGCGCCGGCTACCGCATGGAAGCCAGTGAAAGCTGGCCGTCAATCCTGCCCGAAGCCCTTGAAGAAGCGGGAAAGCCGGATATTAACGTGGTCAACGCCAGTGTTTCCGGTGATACCACCGGCAATGGCCTTGACCGACTGACTGCCGTTCTCAACGAGCACAGCCCGGACTGGGTCCTTATTGAGCTTGGTGCCAACGACGGCCTCCGGGGCTTCGCACCCAAGGTTATACGAACCAACTTAGACCAAATGATCAGACAGGTACAGGACGCGGGATCGGTGCCTATCTTGATGCAGATCCAAGTTCCGCCTAATTATGGTAAACGTTACAGCGAAGCCTTTGCCGCCGTCTACCCTTCACTGAGTGTGGAATACGATGTTCCCCTGCTGCCTTTTTTCCTGGAGGAGGTCATCCTGAAAAAAGAATGGATGATGGATGATGGCCTGCATCCCAAGCCTGACGCCCAACCCTGGATAGCCGACCATATTGCCGGTCAACTCTCCTCTCCTTAACGACGGGAAATAAAATGAAACAAAGTATTTTGATTACCGGTTGTTCATCCGGTATCGGTTACACCTGTGCCCATGCTTTGAAAGACAAGGGATATCAGGTCATTGCTTCGTGCAGGAAACAAGAGGATGTGAACCGACTTCGCAATGAGGGCTTGGAGACCCTTCAGCTCGACCTTGCAGATCGCAGCAGCATTGAACGCGCCGTTGAAGAGGTTCGCCGGCTAACCGGTGGAAAACTGTATGCCCTGTTTAACAACGGCGCTTACGGTCAACCCGGTGCACTGGAAGACCTGTCTACTGATGCGTTGCGGGAACAGTTCGAAGTCAACGTGTTTGGCTGGCACCACCTGACCAAGGCCATCTTGCCGATGATGCGCGCCAATAGCCAAGGCCGGATTATCCAAAACAGCTCTGTTCTCGGTATCGTCGCGATGCGTTACCGCGGAGCTTATAACGCCTCCAAATTTGCCATTGAGGGTTGGACAGATACCTTGCGGCTTGAGCTGGCCGGCACAGGTATCCATATCTGCCTTATCGAACCCGGCCCGATTCACAGCCGATTCCGGGCGAATGCTCTGGAAATGTTCCATAAACACATTACGTTATCCGGCAGTGCCCACCAAACTCAATACCAGCGCCAGTTGGAAAGGCTTGGCAAGGAGACATCAACCAATCGCTACACCTTGCCGGCCGACGCCATCGTCCCGCCACTATTGCATGCTCTGGAGTCTGAGAGACCAAAAATTCGCTACCGTGTCACCCAACCAACGAAGGTGATGGCGGCGCTCAAGCGGTTACTCAGCAGCCGGATGATGGACCGCATTTTGGTGAAAGGAGACTGATTCCAGCCCTGAAAGGATCATTTCGGATCCTGGAAATATTTTTGTCATATAAGTGCTTTATTCTTTAATCACGGTATAGAGTCAGCAAGAAGCGCTAATAAAAAAGCAAACGCAACAGTTTGTACACTTCTGAGAAACTACTAGCCAAAGCGTTGAAACTTCGATTGATAAAGCATTAACAAGGCAAATAACCCTATGTCCCTGAGTCAGCTCAACTGGCTCTGTGTCAGCATTGCTCTGGTGGTACTGCTGATCTAAGCCAGATTGCTAAATAAAATGCGTTATTGTTCAAAGGCCATCCAAACGGATGGCCTTTGTGCTTGAAATTGCCCCAACCCAACCCCACCATTAAGTTAACCCCTTCCGGATTAAGGCAATTTCATGGAAAACACTTATATCGTCGACGTTAATGAGCAGAATGCCCAACAGGTTCTAGAAACCTCCATGGACACTCCGCTGTTGTTCCTATTCTGGGCTCCAAGCGTCCCCGAAAGCCTCGAAATGCGCCAAAGTGTAGAACAACTTGCCCACGAATACCGCGGCACCTTCACTCTGGCAGTTGTTGACTGTGAACAGCAGCAGATGCTTGCCATGCAGCTGGGTGTGCGGGCTTTGCCTACTCTGGCACTTTTCAACCAGGGTCGCCCGGTAGACGGTCTTGCCGGTCCGCAATCGGATGAAGCCGTCCGTGAAATGCTGACCCGGCACCTGCCAAGTCAGGAAGAACTGGACTTCAAACAAGCGCAGTCGCTGATGGAAGAAGGACAGTTTGGTTCGGCATTGGGTATTCTGAAGCCTCTGCAGGAGGTTCTCGGTGAAGCAGGTGCGTTCAAACTTGCCCTGGCAGAATGTCTGGTGGAAACACAGCTGTTTGATGAAGCACAGGAAATCCTGGACACGGTATTGATGCAGGATCAGGATGCCAAATACAAAGCGCTGATCGCCAAGGTGGAATTACACAATCAGGCTGCCGAATCACCAGAAGTGGTCCAACTCCAGGAAGCCTATAACGAAGATCCGGAAAACCACGAAATTGGATTTAAGCTTGCTGTGCAGCTGAGCCAGGTAAACCGTCACGAGGAAGCCCTGGAAATTCTCATGGCAATGCTCCGCAAGGATTTAAACACAGCCGATGGCGAAGCACGCAAGACCATGATGGATATCCTGTCATCACTCGGCCAGGGTAACCCTGTCGCATCCAAATTCCGTCGCCAGCTATACACACTGTTGTACTAACAGATTAATGTAAAAAACCGGCCGTTTTATCGGCCGGTTTTTTACCGCTTTTTACTGCGGTGCCCCAATCTGATTACCGGCACTACCCCAACCGGAACGCCTTTATCAGAGACCCAATTTCAGATGTTGTCTGTTGCGCCTTGTCCATTTGATCGTTGATATGGCGGATTCCTTCCGCATTTTCGACCTCTGCGCGGCAAAGACTCTCGATATCATTGTTAATCGCTGCAACCTCCCGCTCCACTTCCTGACAGGACACATCCAGTTTCGTAATCCTGTCAGATGAGTCGATGACGTCCACGGCCGCTTTGTTGATTATTTCAGCATTGCGCTCAGCGAGGGAAACAAGCGGCGCCAGGCTTTCATTTTGAGCCTGCATGGTGACCGACGCGTTATCAGCAGATTGGGTAATACTTTGGACAATGGAATGAATCTCATCCAGACTGCTTTGGGTCCTGACAGCCAGAGCTCGCACCTCATCGGCCACAACGGCAAATCCCCTTCCGTGCTCCCCCGCGCGCGCAGCTTCAATGGCAGCATTCAATGCCAGCAAGTTTGTCTGATCTGCAATGTCTGCCACCACAACCAGCACCTTTTTGACCTCCTCCGCATTATTTTTCAGCAAATCAAACTGCTGGTTTAGTGCATTGTTCTGCGAAGAGTACTCACTCACTGACGCACTGAGGGTACTGACATCCGCGCTGCTTTCCTGAAGGTTAGTGCTCACTTCATTCATGCAGGTATGGGCAGACGCCATGCCTTCCGACAGCGTGGTCAACAGCGTACGGATATCTGTGATTTGCACCGAGGCTCTTTCGGAGATGTGCTGGGACTGCTGAATGTTGTTGTCCATCATCACCAGACAGCGAGAAATTTCCGTGGCCCCTTCCTGATTGGCTGTAGAGACCGCTTTCAGCGTCAGCAAGGTGTCCTGCATGGTTTTGCGGAAGTAATTGACAGTATCTACCACACTGCGCATTTCAGTGTTGTACCGGGTATTGACGTTGCAATCTTCCCCAAGATCTTTTTGGGAAAACTTTCCCATGTGCTCGTTAACCAGATTCAGGGTGTCCACACCCCAACGCTTTTCATCCCAGTCATGGATGACAACGGCAAGAATCAATACCCCCTGGATAATCTGCGAAATTAACGAATCAGTAAAAATGAAAATATTTACTGTGAGTATGCCAATGGCCAGCCAGTGGACTGCCCTCATCCTTAAAAACAGTGAATTCATTGGTATGCTCCACGACGCAAAGTTTTTTTGCCGTGACGTTAACCTTCTACGACACGACTCTTTGCTGCTTCAATACACCAGGATAATTTGCTCCCGGTAACCGCATACTAGCCAAACGAAGCGTTATCTTATTTTTGATATACCCAAGCCACCTCAAGATGCACCTTGAGGTGGTTTGGGTATATTTACCTTTAAACTATTATCTAACACCTCACTGATGCAAACATTACCTCTCTCTAATTCACAATTAATCCATTCACAGCATCAATCACACAGTGACAACTGACTGGATTGCGGAAATAACACCGAACAAAAAACAATCAAACAAGTTAAAAAACACACTTTCCCCTATTCAAACCACTAAAAACATCGTTTAATGGATTTAATGATTTATTCATTTATTTTGAAATTTAATTCAACCACACATTGAGGCACGAACTTCTCGAGTTGCAGAAAGAGTCGCCAGACGATGATTGCGTGCTTCATCAAATCAGCAACGACTAAACCAATTTTCAGCGGGATGGTTCAGTATGAAAATCGAATTAGCAGACATCAATTGCTTCTACGGTCAGCACCAGTCGCTGTTTGACATCTCTTTTCAGTGCAAACAAGGCGAAACCCTTGTATTACTGGGGCCAAGTGGCGCAGGGAAGAGCTCATTGTTGCGGGTTCTCAACCTGTTGGAAGTCCCCCGCAGCGGTATATTGAAACTTGCCGGGGACCAATTTGACCTGTCTCAAACACCGGACGACAGAAAAATCCGCGAATTGCGTACCCGCGTCGGGATGGTGTTTCAGCAGTACAATTTATGGCCACATCTGACAGTCATGGAAAACCTGACAGAAGCACCGATAAAAGTGCATAAAATTTCAAAATACGCCGCTATCGCAAAAGCACAGAGCTTGATTGAACGCCTGCACCTTTCCGGCCTGGAGAACCGTTATCCGCTGCAGCTTTCCGGCGGTCAGCAACAACGTGTTGCGATTGCCAGGGCACTGATGATGGAGCCGGAGATCCTGCTTTTTGACGAACCCACGGCAGCACTGGACCCGGAAATCACCTCTCAGTTTGTCAACATTGTGAAAGAACTGTCGGAGACCGGGATCACTCAGGTGGTAGTGACTCATGAAGTGGATGTTGCCAAACGTATTGCCAGCCAAGTGATTTATCTCGAGCAGGGCCGGATCGTGGAATCCGGTTCAGCCGAACGCTTTATCCAACCTCAAACTGCTGAATTTTCAGCTTACTTATCTCACTAACGCATTTTCTTTGTCCAAGGAGAGGTTTATGAAACTGATGCCCCTGGTAGTTCTGCTTTCCTCCGTAATGGCAGCCGGTGCCGCCCAAGCGGAATCCATTAAGTTCGCAATGGAAGCAACCTACCCGCCCTTCGAATACACCAATGACAAAAACGAGCTTGTTGGTTTTGACGTGGATGTTGCCAACGCCCTGTGTGAAAAGCTGAAAGCTGAGTGTTCCTTCCACAACCAGGCATTTGACAGCCTGATCCCGGCGCTCAAATTCCGTCGCTATGACGCAGCAATTTCAGCGATGGACATCACTGCTGAGCGTCTGGAACAGGTCGCCTTCTCTGACACGTATTACGACAACAGCGCAAGCTTTATCGGCGCAGACGGAAAGTTTGGTGACATTAAGGCCCTCAAAGGAAAGCGTGTGGGTGTACAAAACGGTTCTACCCACCAGAAATACGTCACAGAACAACTTCCTGGTGTAGAAGCCGTGCCGTACGCCAGCTACCAGAATGCCTTCATCGATATGAAAAACGGTCGTATTGATGCGGTATTCGGTGACACCGCCGTGGTTGCAGAATGGCTCAAAAAAGACGATACGCTGGCAACAGTCGGCAAACCGGTGACCGATACCAACTACTTCGGCCAGGGCTTTGGTATTGCCGTTAACCAGGATAACCAGGCTCTGGTGAAAAAGCTGAACCAGGCACTGGCAAGCATCCAGAAAGATGGTACCTACAAGACCATTTACGACAAGTGGTTCCAATAAGTCTTGAAAGTAAAAAACAGGTAATTCTATGACGGCGTTTCTTCTCCTTCTTTTGCAGGCAGCCGGCCTTACCATCGGTCTGGCTCTGACAGCACTCTTGGTTGGATTGTTTTTTGCCATGCTGCTGACAGCAGCAGAAGCAGCGCCCTGGCGAGTATTGCGATGGCCGGTAACCGCCTTGGTTACCGTTCTTCGCGGGCTCCCTGAAATTCTGGTGGTCCTCTTTGTTTACTTCGGATCGACTCAGATACTGTTTTTGATAACCGGTGATTTTATTGAATTCAGCCCGTTCTGGTGTGGGGTTTTCGCACTGTCATCCATCTTCGCCGCCTATGCGTCCCAAACCCTTCGCGGGGCGCTGAAAGCCGTTCCCCGTGGTCAATGGGAAGCCGGATTGGCGCTGGGCATGGAAAAGCCGGTTATTTTCTTCCGTCTCATTCTGCCCCAACTCTGGCGTCATGCTCTGCCGGGGCTGGGAAACCAGTGGCTTGTACTACTGAAAGACACCGCGCTTGTCTCTTTAATCGGCGTGAATGACTTGATGCGCCAGGCGCAGCTCATTTCCACCTCTACCTGGCAGCCGTTTACCTGGTTTGCCATTGCTGCGCTGATCTACCTGGGGATTACCCTGGTCAGCCAATCCGGCCTGAAGTTGATTGAAAACCACGTAACAAGGTTTGAGAAAGGAGCGGCCTGATTATGTTCGACTATTTCCCTACATTAGCACACGGATTGGTTACCAGCCTTACGTTAACCGTCTGCGCACTTATCGTGGGTTTTGTGCTGGCCATTGGGCTAACCATCATCCGGACGCTGAAAACCCCGGTACTGAACGGGTTGGCGCGTGGATTTCTTATACTCTTTACCGGCACCCCGCTTCTGGTTCAGATATTTCTTATCTATTACGGGCCAGGCCAGTTCGCCATTATCAAGGAAAGTCTTCTTTGGGCTCTGTTTGCCAAGCCCTGGTTTTGCGCCATGCTCGCACTCGCCCTGAACAGTGCTGCCTACGCAACGCTGTTGTTTAACGGCGCAATGCGTGCCATACCCAAAGGCCAATGGGAAGCCTGTGCTGCCCTGGGTATGACCCAGTACCAGACACTTTCGGTTCTTTTGCCCTATGCCCTGAAGCGCGCCCTCCCTTCCTACTCCAACGAGGTGGTACTGGTGTTTAAAGGATCTTCACTGGCCAGCACGATCACCATCATGGACATCATGGGTTATGCGCAGCGCCTCAATGCCCAGACTTACGACACGCTGGCAGTATTCGGAGCTGCGGGGCTCATCTATCTGTCGATCAATGCACTTCTTTCGCTCGGTATGCGTGGCCTTGAAAAGAAACTGCTGAAATTCGAACAGCCCGTATAAGCCGGCTACCAGAAACCAAAAAGGGCTGGCACAAGTCCAACCCTTTTCATTCCTTCAATTTGTCAGGCATTTCAGGCGAAGCGCTTTCGCTCAACAACGAAGTGAAGGAGTGCCATTCCACCGTGGCCAATCAGGTAAGCTTCAATCAGTCCCGTCAGCGCCTTATGGATTTCCCGAACTTCATTCGCGTAAGGCGAGTGCATATTCCAAAGCACCAACCAGGTTACTGCAGCCACTTCAATCAGGATTAAAGCCCCAATACCCAGGCCTTGTACAATATTTCCCAGCCTTTATCCCTTGGTTCAGGCAATGTAAAACGGGCAAGTTGCGCCAGATCGTCTTTCAGTACCTCATTATCGCCGAACAGGTAAGGGAAAAACTGACGAAATGACTGTCTGCTCAGCATGTAAAAAATCATAGCAATCGTGCAGATCACCGCCAGCAACCCTGCAATGATGTGAAACCAGAGAAACCCCGTTGCAAACGGAGTGTCTTTGAGAACACCCTCATGGGTCATATGGATAAAGTTACTGTTGATTATCTGAAGGATGATCAGCAGGGCAAGCGAGGTGTGTAGGTGCCGCAAACCGGCTTGGGGAAAATAGTGCCGGATGTAACGCCAGAACTGTCTGAAAATACCCATAGTGCTCACTCAATTTGTTGGACTCGCTACAGGGTACTCAGGCTCCCTGCGCCGACAACAAAAGAGTACTAATATCAGGGTCAATCTGATTTCTCATTTTTATCAAATTACCTATTGCGTCTTCTTTGAACCGCCACAGCACGCCGGACTTGCCACAATACCATCGTTATTCAGTGCTTCAATAATCGGACAATGTGCGCCGTCATCACCGGGGCAACTGCTAGTCAGTGTCTCAAGCGTGGTCTTCATCGCTTGGAGTTCGCTGATTTTCTCTTCGATCTCCTGCAGCTTGCTGATGGCTTTCTCTTTCACATCTGCGCTACGGCGTGACGGATCCCGGGAAAGCGCCAGCAACTCCCCGCTTTCCTCCAAGCTAAAGCCAACCAGACGGGCGCGCTTTATCAGCATCAATTCGTTAACGTGCTTTTGGCCGTAGAGCCTGTAACCGTTATCTTGTCGAGCCGGCTCAGAGATTATCCCTTTCCCTTCATAAAACCGGATTGTTTTGCTGCTAAGACCGGTTTGTTTGGCGACATCATTTATCTTCATTGTCGATCACCTCAAAAAGCGTTTGACCTTCCAGTTGATGGAAGGTTTATCCTCCACTACTAGTAAAAAGTTTTCCACAAAAAAAGCAAACTTCCCGTTTCAAACAAGAACGGGTTAAGCGAGATATACCATGGCGACCAACGTTATTGAAAAAGCATCCGCAGTGACCACCGTACCCCTCAGTGGTCTTTCCTGCATGGGTTGCGCCGGGAAAGTTCAGAAGGCACTGGAACAGTTGCCGGGCATTACCTCGCTTGAGGTAGACACCAAAGAAGCACGCATCCAAGGGCATTTTTCCCTGAAAGATGTTATCGAGACCGTCGACAGTCTTGGGTATTCTGCCGGCAATATGCTGATCCTCCCACTGGCCGGCCTTCGCTGTGGCAAGTGTGTCGCAAAGGTCCAAAAAGCCCTGGAAGCGCGTACTGATGTCGCAGAAGCGCACGTTTCAAAAGAGCAGGTTTCAGTCACCGGCATCATCACCGAAGAGGTACTGGTAAACCTGATTGAATCTCTGGGATACCGGGTGCCTACCGCCCAAACTCATCACTTTGCGCTCTCCGGGCTTTCATGCGGCAAGTGTGTGGCAAAAGTGGAAAGTGCATTGGCATCAAACAGTGCAGTTTCCGCTTATTCCGTAACAAAAAACACCGCAGAAGTGACGTCTACTTTAAGTGAAGAAGAGGCGATGGCACTGATCACCGCCCTGGGCTACCAGGCGACAGTAGCTGCCGTACCAGTCTGCCCGGTTCCGTCAGTTTCTGAGGCTGACGTTATCAACATTCACTCAGCAAACCATGGTGCAAGCGAGAATGCCCGGCAGTTCATCCTTGAAGGTATGACTTGTGCAAGCTGCGTCTCCTCCGTAGAAAAAGCAGTGATGTCCGTCCGGGGCGTCACCGGAGCCAGCGTTAACCTGGCTGAACGTACCGCCATGGTCAGTGGCAACTTCGACCCACAAGCGGTGATCAACGCCGTTTCCGAGGCCGGTTACAAAGCCGAGCTCAGTGAAAACGAACAAACCCGCCGGGAAAAACTGGCAGAAAACCAGGCTCAGACCTACCGAACACACGTTCGCCATTCTGCTATTTCTCTGGCTATTGGCATCCCTCTGATGGCATGGGGTGTTCTTGGTGGCACCATGACGGTAGATACTCCGACAAGCCGAATGGCCTGGGGGGTTGTGGCTGTCATCACGCTTGCCCTTTTGGCGACAGCCGGTCGCCACTTCTTTGTCAGTGCGTGGAAGGCCTTCCGCCACCACCGAGCGACGATGGATACCCTGGTTTCTCTCGGCACCGGTGCTGCATGGCTGTATTCCACCGTTTTGGTCATTGCACCGGATTGGTTCCCGCTGCAGGCTCGCCATGTCTATTTTGAAGCGACCGCGATGATCCTTGGTCTCATTACCCTCGGACATGCCCTTGAGGCCCGCGCCCGTGCCCGGACATCCAAAGCGCTTGATCGCCTGATGGATCTCCGCCCGCAAACCGCCGTGGTTGTGGAAAACGGCGTGGAACGCGAAGTACCGTTGGCTGATGTCAAAGCGGGAATGACGTTGCGTCTGAAACCCGGCAGCAAAGTTGCAGTAGATGGTGTGGTGCTTGAGGGCAGCAGCTACCTTGACGAATCCATGCTGACCGGTGAACCTTTGGCGGCACACAAACAACCGGGGGATACGGTTCATGCCGGGACAGTTAACCAATCCGGCAGCCTGTTGTTCCAAGCAACAAAGATTGGCGCAGACACTATGCTGTCACGCATCATCCAACTGGTGCGCCAGGCCCAGAGCAGCAAGCCGGCACTGGCAAAACTGGCCGACAGAATTTCAGCCGTGTTTGTACCTTCGGTCATGATCATTGCGGTTCTCACTGCGCTGATTTGGTACAACTTCGGCCCGGATCCCAAAACCATGTACATGCTGGTTACTGCAACCACGGTACTGATTATTGCCTGCCCTTGTGCACTCGGTCTCGCGACACCTATGTCCGTCAACATCGGGGTTGGGCGCGCAGCTGAACTCGGCATTCTTGTTCGCAACGCAGAAGCCCTTCAGTTAGGCGCAGAAGTAGATACAGTCGTGTTGGATAAAACCGGCACCCTGACTGAAGGCAAGCCTCGTCTGACATCATTGCACCTGATTAGCGGCGATGAGCAAAAACTGCTGACCGTGGCCGCCAGCCTTGAGCAGCAATCTGAACACCCGCTGGCAAAAGCAGTGATGGAAGCAGTGCTGGAAAAAGGGTTCCACCCGCAGCCTGTTCAAGAATTCCAGGCTGTTACCGGTATGGGCGTATCCGCCACCCTGGAAGGCACAAAGATCGCACTGGGTAATGCCAAGATGATGGAACAAAGTGGCGTTGCTGTCGAAAATTCCCTCCCTCTTATCGACAGCATGGCTGCCCAGGGCGAGACACCGGTTTACGTTGCTGAAAATGGTGAACTGCTTGGCCTGCTGGGTATCAGTGACCCGTTGCGCTCTGACTCCGCTGAAGCAGTTGCCGCTCTGCAAAAGCTTGGCCTCGAAGTGGTGATGCTCACCGGCGATATCCCTGCCACCGCACAAGCCATCGCCCGTAAAGTCGGCATAAACCAGGTTGTTGCCGGTGTGCTGCCAGACGGCAAAGCAAAAGAGGTTCGCCGCCTGCAAACCCGTGGACACAAAGTTGCCATGGTCGGTGATGGCATCAACGATGCACCGGCTCTGGCACAGGCTGAGGTGGGTATTGCCATGGGCAGTGGCAGCGATGTGGCGATTGAAAGCGCTCAGTTTACCCTGATGCGCCACTCTGTCGTCGGTGTCGTCGATACCCTGGCCCTGTCACGCGCTACTCTGCGCAACATGAAAGAAAACCTACTCGGCGCCTTTGTCTACAACACGCTGGGTATCCCGGTAGCCGCCGGTATCCTGTTCCCACTGACCGGTTCACTGCTGAGCCCGGTGGTTGCCGGTGCAGCAATGGCACTGTCTTCTATTACTGTCGTCAGTAATGCAAACCGCCTGCGACTTTTCCGCTCGCCAGTGAACTCTGAGGAGAAATAACCATGATCGTTAACCTGATTGGCTTTGTGATCATCGCCGCCATCATTAAATGGTTCTGGCTCAGTGGAGACAAGCAAAGTGGGAAACACTAACCTTATTGGGTAACCCGGCACCTCCGCTTGGTAAAAGAAGCAAAAACAGACGAATTGGCAAAGTTGGCGCAACAGAATTCTGTAACGAATGTAACGTGCAACAAGAAAACACTTACCATCAGTTACAGCGCCGATATCGCCAATCTGGAAAACCTGCTTATGCTTGCAGGGTTAAACATTGCAGGTGGTTTTATTAACCGCCTGCGCTACAAGCTCTACCTGTTTTCAGACAATAACCTTCGCGATGGCGCCGTCCACAAGCCCCATTGCTGTAACAAAATCCATTGAGGAGTAACGATGAAAAAACTGACCACTGCCAAACTTTTGCTGGCATCCCTTACTTTGGTGGCCGGTTCTGCGATGGCAGCACAAGGCACCGTTTACAAATCACCTTACTGTGGCTGCTGTAAGGAATGGGTTAAGTATATGGAAGACCACGGCTACGAGATAGAAGTTGTGAATATGGAGAACCTGAACCCGATTAAAGCCAAATTGGGTCTGCGTCCTCAGTTGGCATCATGCATACCGCGGTGATTGATGGGTATGTGTTTGAAGGCCATATTCCTGTAGAAGACATCAACAGTTTCCTTGCGAAAAAACCGAAGCTGGCGGGTCTGGCAGTACCGGGCATGCCAATGGGCTCTCCAGGCATGGAATACGGCAACCAGAAAGATGCCTACAATGTGCTGGGTTTCACCAAGTCAGGTATGACCATGGTCTACAATAAGCACAACCAGTAAGCTCCAGTTTGTAAAATCCTGTAAATGCGCCACATCTCGCCATTTTGTTAAGTAAAATTGGCTTTAGATGTGGCGCTTCTAGCCACATAGCTACAAACCGGACAATGGACTCCCGGAGCAGGTATGCCGCAACCCAAGGATGTTTTCCAAAACTTCGTTCTTTTTCCTCTCCCCAAACGCTCAAAACTGAAACGTTGGTTGAAGCGCTTACTCCTACTTTTACCGTTTATCTGCGGGGGTACATGCAGAGCCTGCCGTCTGGACGGCATCCAAAGCCGGTGTCGAGTTTACGCTTTTGGGTTCAATTCATGTCGGGGACGATGACATGATGGTATTTCCTCCCCCGGTAGCTGACCGTTGGCCGGGATTTAGAGGATTAGTCGTCGAAGCCAATATTCTTGATGCCGACATCGAAATTCACCCGAATACAACACTCACCCGCGATCTTCTCGATTCAAACCAGAAACAACGGCTCAAAGAAATCGCCGGTCAGCTTGGTCTTTCCTATTACGCGTTAAACAACGCTGCGCCTTGGCAGGTCGCGATGTCGTTGCAAGTCGCCATGACTCAGCGAGCAGGTCTTTCCCCTCAATTTGGTTGATACGCAGCTGTTGGTAAAAGCCGTTGAAGACAAAAAATCCATCTATGAACTGGAAGGCGTAAACTATCAGGTCGATCTTCTGTCGAGTATGGAAGATAACGGGTTACCTCTGTTAGTTACCACCATTGATAACTGGGAAGAGATGGAAGGTAGTCTTCAATGTCTGCTGAAAGCATGGAAAGCCGGCGATACGGAAACGTTGAAAACCCTCTCTATGGAATCTTTTGACGACCCTGCCCTTGAAGACCTTCTGCTGACCAACCGCAATCAAAACTGGGTAACACAATTGGCAGACACCGCCCTTTATCCACCCGGAAAATACCTGGTTGTCGCCGGCGCACTGCATCTTGTAGGAAAATCGGGCCTGCCGATGCTGCTTGAGAAGGCCGGATTTACGCTGGTGAGGGAAAACCAGCCAGAAACGGTGATCTGTCGCTAACGCGTTTTCAGCAGCCAATAAAAAGCCCGCCAAATTTGGCGGGCTTCACGTATAAATTCAATTCTGTCTGTTAATGTGCGTCAGCAGTCTCGAGTTCTTCTTCGAGTTCTTTTTTCACTTCATGACTGCCTTCCGCGCCGTGCATCCAGTCAACCAGGCGGCCGGCAAACATCAGAAGCAGCAAACCAGCAAGTGTCGACGTAACCGCAATGCCACCAAAGATAGCCAGCGGGCCGGCTTCACCAACGTGAGCACCAATAACACCGGCAACCTTGTTGGCAATGGCGTTTGCACAGAACCACACACCCATCATCAGAGAGGCAAGGCGTACAGGCGCAAGCTTGGTGACAAGTGACAGACCGATAGGAGACAGGCACAGTTCACCCAGTGTGTGGAAGAAATACGCACCTACCAGCCACATCATTGAGGTCTTGATGGTTGGATCGCCACCCTGCTCCAGCGCTGCGCCAACCATGCAAAGGAAGCCCAATGCCAGGAAGAACATTGCCAACGCAAACTTAACAGGAGAACTTGGCTCGTTTGCACCCATACGTCCCCAAAGCAGAGCCAGTGTTGGCGCCAGGACAATAACAAAGAATGGGTTCAGAGACTGGAACCATGCAGCCGGTACTTCAAAACTTCCCAGCATACGGTTGGTGTATTCCTGTGAGTAGATATTCATCAGGCCACCGGCTTGTTCAAAGCCAGCCCAGAACACAATCACGAACACCGACATGATGATGATAACTTTCAGGCGATCGCGCTCAACCATAGTCAGAGGCGCTTTCTTGCCGTTTGCACCCAGCATTTCAGGACGCTTGGCGGCAGGAATCTTACCGATATCACCCAGCAGGCGTTGTGCCAGGAACAGTTGCAGCACTAAGCTGAACAGCATACCGAAACCGGCACACAGGAAACCGGCTTTCCAACCGAATTCAGTCGCTGCGGAACCGGCAATAATACCCGCCAGCAGAGAGCCAAGGTTGATACCCATATAGAAGATGGTAAATGCGCCGTCACGGCGACGATCACCTTCTTTATAAAGGTCACCCACCATAGTAGAGATATTTGGCTTAAACAGGCCGTTACCAACGATAAGCAGAGTCAGGCCAAGATAAAACGCACCTTCAACATGCGCACCGGTAACAGAGTGAGGAAGTGCCAATGTGAATTGGCCCATCGCCATGATAAAGCCGCCGATGATAATTGAGCGACGTTGACCCAGAATGTTGTCCGCAATCCAGCCACCAAAAATTGGAGTCAGGTACACCAGCGCTGTGTATGTACCATAAAGGCTTAATGCATGTTCTGTTGACCAGCCAAGTCCGCCATTAACGGTTTTGTCAGTCAGGTAAAGAACAAGAATGGCTCGCATTGCATAGTAAGAGAAGCGTTCCCACAATTCAGTACTGAAAAGCAGAAACAATCCCTTTGGATGACCAAAGAGGTCACCGGCTTGTGGTTTAGTCATTATATATTTACCCGGTGGATGTTGTGTTGGCTTACAGATTATTGCAGATAGTGTTATACGACTTGATCGAGGTCACATCAATAGTGAAATGCTGCAATTTAATCGTTTTACAGAAAAAACCAATCTATATGAATGATTAAAAAGAACCATTATCTATAATTGAAAGATAATTTTTCACAATTGGTTGATATTTGAACACGCAAAACGTGGAAAGAAGGGGCAGATAGAACAAAACCCCGCATAGCGAGGTTTTGAAAATTTGGTCGGTGAAGAGGGATTCGCACGGGGCGGCCTTCCGCACCCGACCCATTGCGTGTTCACACGCAACCACCGGTTTTAAGTTGGTCGGTGAAGAGGGATTCGAACCCCCGACCCTCTGGTCCCAAACCAGATGCGCTACCAAACTGCGCTATTCACCGAGATTTGTTTTGCTTTAGAAGTTCAGGTTTCAGAGGGTCGCCCTCTGGTCCGCTGATTCCTAAAAGCCGGAGATGCGCTACCAAACTGCGCTATTCACCGATTTTAAGCTGTGAGCGACGAGTATTGAGTGGTGATAAAAGGCTCTGTCTCGCAACTCGCTTCTCTA
>BAXG01000004.1 GCA_001310455.1 Photobacterium sp. JCM 19050 | reverse complement strand
CTCTCGCTGAAACCTGCACCTTGAGGTGGTTTGGGTATATAAGATTTTCAAGGTAAGCAGATAATTCCTCTAAGGAGCACATGGAAAAGTATGTTAGGAAAGCGAAGGACGCTGGCGTCTCAATTGATAGAAGAGATTAAGAAACGCATACTGGATGGCGATCTGGCGCCTGGTGACAAACTGCCTTCTGAACAGAGCCTCATTAATCAATACGGGGTAAGTCGCACAGTGGTGCGAGAAGCAATTGCTGGCCTTCGAGCGGACGGAATGGTCGTTACCCGGCAGGGTGTAGGTGCATTCGTTACCGACAATCCAATGAACAAACTGGATATTTTTAACCCGAGAACCTTGAAGGACATTCTGCACGTCCTCGATTTGCGACTGTGTCTCGAAGCCAAAACGGCGGAGCTGGCGGCGCAGAATCGTAGCGAGGAACAACTTGCCAAGATTGCCAACTCGCTGGAAGAATTCAAAAAAGCCGGAATGGATTACAATGAAATTTCCGCGGCTGATTTCCAGTTTCACATGGCCATTGCAGAAGCATCCGGTAACCCGTATTTCTTAAAATTGCTGGAACATCTTGGCCCTCAGATCATCCCTCATTCCCGGATTGACCTTTATCAACTGCCTGATGATGAAGTGGATTTTCTTGGCAAGGTGTATTTCGAACATGAAGCAATTTACAGGCATATTGAAAATAAAGATTCGGCAATGGCCGGAAGCGCAATGTCTGGGCATCTGGAAAAGGGTATAGCCAGATATAAAAAGTTGGATGCGGAAAGCAGTAATTAATCAATTTACACGCGAAGTTTAATATAACGGTGTTTAATATAAAAAAGCAGGCATGTCCTGCTTTTTTGTCTTTATAAAAAGATCTTGTTTGTGATGCCAGCGGCAAAAAGTCGCTAATATAAAAAATCACATTGACGTGATCCGGAGGAAATAAGTAACACTTAAATTGCGTTGTTCATTCTTTGTCGGACATTTCTGCGAAATAGCAGAAATGTGTTTTATGGTGGTAACCGGCAAAGATATATTCTTTTTATAACAATTAATCTGCCGGTTACTTTTCAATTATTTTGATTTCCTGATCTTCGGGAAAATCAAAAAATGGAGAGGTAACTGAAATGAACACCTCTGAAAAGTACCTGAACACTTGCTGGATAAAACCCAGTGTAAGCACGTTGCTTCCGCTGGTTTTGGCAATACCGCTTAACTTGAGCGCTGCACCTGTTTCGACCGGATACGATTTTGTTGCCTCGGAAGATGGCACCTATATCTGGTACATCGACGAGCGTGCCCGTATCAATAACGGTGTTCTGTTTACATCCTACGTAAAAATTGATGGTTATACCGGTATGTCGACCCTGGATCTTGAGTCCGGTTCGCGTATTGGTGACGACATTGATATCAGCAGCTTTCAGCACGCTGATGACCACAACAACGCCGCTATCCTGCCGCTGAAAAATGGCAAGATGATGACGCTGTACACCCTCCATGATGCGCGGCGCACACAGTATTACAGGGTGTCGTCCAACGCATTGCCGCTGACCCTGGAAGATTGGGGCGAGGAAAAAACCTACCCGATTCCAAGTACGGCCACGTATAACAACGCCTACCAACTGTCGGCAGAAAACGATCGCGTCTATAACTTTTTCCGCGTTGGTGCGCGGGATCCCTATTACGCGACCTTTGACAGTAACGGGGCAAACCCCAGTGAAGCCAAGCACTTTATCCAAAATGGGACGCAATGGTGGGACAGGCTTATGCCAAATACGCGTCGAACGGCGTCGACCGTATTGATGTGTTTTTCACAGATGGCCACCCAACCCCGAGCCGAACCAGCCTTTACCACATGTATATCAAGGGCGGGAAAGTCTATAAAAGTGACAACAGCCTGATCGGGAATCTTCAGGATGCTCCGTTTGGGAAAAACGATGCAACGGTTGTGTACCAATATGGTGAAGACGGTACATCACGCCGCCCGTGGAACCACGAGATGCGCTATGGTGCTGATGGTAAACCGGTGCTGTTTTACAGCCATCAGTTGGACAAAAATACCATCGATTACTACATGGCTATCTGGGATGAAACTCAAAGCACTTGGGTGAAAAAGTGGGTTGCGGATGCGGGCGACGCACTGATCCCTGAGCCAATGAGTGCGCCGGACGGCACAACATTTGGTGGTTCGCAGATCGACTATGCCGGCGGTATTACCCTGAACCCGTACAATACCAATGAAATTTTCATTTCAGCGAATGTTGACCCGCGCAACGGGCAGGAAACCGCTAAGTATGAGATTTACAAGGGAACCATTATCAACCAGGGCGATTCGTTCCAGTGGGAAGCGGTAACGTCTGATTCACCGGACAATAACTATCGTCCGTTTGTGCCATTTGGTGCAAAGAAAGCCAGTGAGCAGGTGGTAGTGTGGTTCACCGGTAAGTACGAGTCTTTCGTCAACGGTTACAAAAACCTGCAAAGTACCGGTGAAAGTTATTACTTCAAAGGCTACGACAGCAAAGTGGTCGGTAAGTACATTAACCGAAGCACCGACTTCCTGAAAGGAACCTGCCAGGCAGTATCCATCACGCCAGATGCGTCCAACACTACCGGGTATGGCGGAAGCAAGATCAGGGAACAGCATCGTTCGGAGGCAACGGTATCACAGTTAGCGGTAACGGCTGGAAAGCAGTCGATATTAACTACCGTGTCACGCCGAATACCACTCTGTCTTTCGAGTTCAAATCCGGTACTCAAGGTGAAGAGCATGCTATCGGCCTGGATAACAACCTGTCGGTCAGTAATGACAAGCGTGTAAGGCTTTACGGCACCCAGAAAGACGCCAATATTGAAGGCCGATTTGATACCTACCACAGTAATGGTGGCTATGAGCGCTTTATCACCCCAGTCGGAAAAATCATCGCAAATAAGCCGTTTACCGCGAACTACCTGATGGTGAATGCTGACGATGATGCCAACGCGGCAGGTAGTTCTACCTTCCGTAACATCTCTGTTTTTGAAGATCACAGTGATGTGTATTTCAGCCGCAACCAGGTTGATACCTACGACGGTAACCAGGGTGACGGCGGAACCATCGAAGTAACACCGGACGGCAGTACGCTCACGGTGACCGACAACGGTTGGCGCGTGGTTGAACTTCCGTATGACATCACTCCAAGCACAGTCGTGACTTTCGATTTCAAGAGCTCCCGTCTCGGGGAATTCCATGGTATCGCAATGGACAGTGATCTCTCGCTAAACAACGGTGAAACCCGTTTTGCACTCTATGGCACACAGGCTGACTCGTCATCCAACGAGGATTACAAAACCTACGACGGCAGTGGGGAGTTCCAGCATATCACCATCCCGGTCGGACAGTATGCGACCAGCGGGCGAACCAATTACCTGGTGTTTATCGCTGATCACGATGCAGGTGCGAAAAACGGCGAATCAGTCTTTCGCAATGTGCGTGTGTTTGACGATACCAATGGCAACCTGATCGACGACCGCTGCGACCCGGCGCTGTGATTAACCTACCCGGTTTCACAGGAGACCGGGCATTCAGAAGGATATGGATGATGAGAACGAAAAAAACTATGCAGCGTTCGCTTATGGGAGCTGTATTGTTGGGAACCATGGCACTGGCTCCGGCGAAAGCTATGAGTTCACGCCAAATGATATGCTGGCAACCTCGCAATTGGTGCATGATTACTGGGTAGATAACGGTTTCTACGACAGCCAATACACCCCGGATACTAACTGGATCTACGGCGCGTACCACATTGGTGAATTCGAATACGCCAAACTGACCGGTAACGGAAAGGCTTGGGATAACACGCTGAGTTGGGCTCGGGCTTTCTCTTATGAGCCCCATGGTAGCTGCACAACCACCCATGCCGATCACCAGGCCGCCGGACAGGTGTTTTTTGAATTTGGCTCCTATGGTCAATGAACCGGCCGCTACCCTGGACTGCCTGAAAGAGAGCGTGATGGGTGTGGTTAACTCCACGTATACCCGCTATTGGTCGTGGGCAGATGCGCTCTATATGGCGCCGGCAGTATGGCCGTTGATGGCGGACACGCTTGCAAGCCAGGACGAGAAAAATGTGGTCTACGAGTCACTGTATACGCAGTTTAAAACCGCCTATGACAGCCTGTGGAATGAAGACTACGATCTTTGGGCGCGTGACAGCCGGTATATTTACCCCCGAAACCCAAGCCCGGATGGCAGCCCCATGTTCTGGTCCCGTGGTAACGGTTGGGTGTTTGGTGGCTTGGCTAGATTGTTAGATCGCCTGCCGGAAGATGCACCGCACTACCAGGCCTACCACACCAACTTTGTGAAGATG
Source organism: Photobacterium sp. JCM 19050 (assembly GCA_001310455.1). GTDB lineage: Bacteria > Pseudomonadota > Gammaproteobacteria > Enterobacterales > Vibrionaceae > Parasalinivibrio. The sequence continues at coordinate 204,253 of BAXG01000004.1, read as the reverse complement.
GCGGCGGCATTGAAAACAGCCAGCAAGCTGACGGATTCTGGGGCGCGGATATTCTCGAGCCACACCATATCAATGCGCCAGAATCCAGCGGTACAACATTCTTCGTTTATGGAATGGCGATTGGTGTCCGCTTGGGCATCCTCGACAGCGATACTTACATGCCGGTCATCAAGAAAGGTTGGTTGGCGCTGGCAAATACAGCACTGCAGGACTCCGGCCGTTTAGGCTGGGCGCAGGGCGTTGCTCATGAGTCATATATGGCTTATGCGCGGGCAAGTTCGAGCCAACCATATACTACCGGCTCTTATCTGGCAGCATCTGGGGAAATCTATCATCTACTGGCGGATACCAATGTGGCGCTGAACAAACCGGTAACCTGTTCAAAGGAACCTCAGCCTACTGTTGCTCCATGTGAACAAGCGGTGGATGGCAGTGATGCCGGGCACAAGCGCTGGTCAGCGGATCAAATTCCCGCGTGGATTGAAATAGACCTTGGTGAACTGACCCGGCTTTCAGCGTTCCGTGGCAGTTTCTTCTATGACCGCGATTACCAGTACACGGTTGACGTGAAGGTTGACGCAGACAGCCAGTATGAGACGGTCATTAACCAGCTTGATAACACTGAAGGCAGACCAAACCTGATTGCTTTCCCGAATGACACCATCGGCCGTTATGTTCGGGTGAAAGTCGATGGAGCAGAAACCTATAACGGGCCTTGGGTAAGTATTCGTGAACTGGAGGTCTTTGGTAAGCCTTCTTCGCTGGAAAGCATCGCACTAAACAAAGCCGTCACCTGTAGCGACGAACCCCAAGCCCAATACCATTGTGGTAAGGCAGTTGATGGTAAAACCGGCTCCGGTGACCGCTGGTCGGCCATGACCTTCCCGCAGTCGATTGAAGTGGATCTGGGATCGCTGCACACGCTAAATGGGCATGCCCTGAGCGCGCTCCACAACCGTCAGTACAATTACCGGGTTGAAGTGAAGGCAACGGCAGATGCTGACTATCAGACGGTTGTCGAGAAAACCGGCGCAGACGGTACCGGTAAGTTCCAGACGTTGACCCCGGTTGTCGCACAGTATGCGCGCCTGACGGTTACCGGCATTGCGGATAACTCCTCCAACTGGGTGAGCATCCGTGAGTGGGACATCTATGGCCGCGAATACACCCCGACACTGATTCAGCCGGCAGCTATCCGTTGCAGTGCGGAACCTCAGGAGCAATACGGTTGCGAAAACCTGTTTGATGGAAGCACCGCCGGCGGGGATCGCTGGTCTGCTGAAGGTCTGGGTTATGTGGTAGTGGATTTTGGTTCTACACGGGATCTTCGTGCTTACACGCTTCACACCTACCAGGACCGTAACTATGCCTACAAACTTGAAGCGCTGGACGCCAGTGGCCAGTACCAGCTGGTGGATGAGCGTACCATTCACACCACAGAACCGGGTGTCCGCCAGATCCTGCCGGTATCGGTGTCTACCTCCAAAATTCGGCTGTCGACCACAGACATTCCTGACCACCTCTTCCAGTGGACAAGTCTGACTGAACTGGCGCTTTACGAATAATACTTATCTTGAACGCTACCGAAAGGTGTCGGTTGCCCGGCACCTTTCTTTTCTTATAGTCATCGCACTTTTTCCAACCTGATTCAGTTCATAAAAAATTGCTGTTAATCCGCTTTTTTGCAGAATTTTTCGCGATCAAAAGCCTCCCAGTTAACACATCAGAATTTTGCCAATTCGGGCTTTGGAAATGGGGTGATAACGTTGTCAGCAGTTCTGTATGAAACTGTTTGGCAAGGCGATTTTCATGCTCATCTCAGACCCTTGGTTCTATGTTATGGCTGTACCCGCGGTGCTGATTTATGGCATTGGAAAAGGCGGATTGGGCGGCGCGTTGGGGATTGTTGCCGTTCCTCTTATGGCACTGATTATTTCGCCGACCCAGGCGGCTGCGGTTTTGCTGCCAATTCTGGTTGTGATGGATATCTTCGCAGTAAAACAGCATTACCGGAATGCGGACTATTTTCACGTCAAACGAATGCTACCCGGCGGCTTGCTGGGGATTTTCCTTGCCGGGATGTTTTTAAGTGTGACGCCGGAAAGTGGCCTTAAGCTGCTGATAGGCGGTTTGTCTCTGGCATTTTGCTTCAGTATTTGCTGAATGGCGGACATGCCAAAGCGCGTCCGGGGTGGTTAAGCGCAGGATTTTGGAGCACATTGAGCGGATTTTCCAGCACTGCTATCCATGCAGGTGGGGGGCCCGCGTCTATATACCTTCTTCCCCTCAAGCTGGAAAAAGTCACTCTGATTGCCACCATGGCAGTGCTATTCGGGATCTACAACCTGGTCAAACTTATCCCTTATGCGATGCTGGGTGAGTTTGATGCCACCAACCTGATGACGGCACTGGTACTTATGCCGCTGGCTCCGGTGGGTGTAAAAATGGGCGTTTGGCTCTTACACCGGGTAAGTCAGGAGCTGGTTTACAAGCTCTGTTACCTGTTCCTGTTAATTTCCGGGGCAAAGCTGCTCTATGACGGAATGACGGTTTTATAGGGGGACTCTACGTTTTTCATTTTGTGATAACGTTTACAATTTGTGAAGGTAATTTTTGTGACTAAGTTATTGTCTGGAGAAAATCGCTATATCTGTAACGCTGCTCAACACCCCCTTCTTTCTGAAATTCACAGTATGGAATTTGCTCAGCTCAATGGGTGTGCTGGGCGTAAAACAGGCCATTAAAGAATATATTCACCTCATGAATCTGTTTATTCTTTAAACTGTTTATTGGCTTTTTACTTGTCACAATGATGCAAAAACCACCGAATTGGTGAATTTTGATCCAGTCCATATTTCCTGAAAAATTCAGGAAAACGTTTACATTTCTCATGTTGCGATCACGTTTTCATTCAACCTGACTCATATACACTCGCCTCAACGGTTAATTGATGACCGCCTCTTACCTCTATAAAAAGCAATAACAAAGGATGGAATCCATGAAGAAGAAAACACTGCTTGGTTCACTGATTGCGGGTCTGATGATGTCAGCAGGTGCCGCCCATGCAGACACTACCCTGGGCTTTACCATCTATAAATATGATGACAACTTCATGTCTGTTGTTCGCCAGGCTATCGAAAAGCAGGCGGATACCAATGAAGACGTACGCTTGCTGATGAACGACTCCCAGAACAGCCAGTCTATGCAGAACGACCAGATCGATATCATGCTGGCTCGCGGCGTTGATGCACTGGCAATCAACCTGGTTGACCCTGCTGCTGCACCAACGGTTATCAGCAAGGCCAAGTATGAAGATATCCCAATTGTGTTCTTCAACAAGGAACCAACCAAAGAAGCACTGGCAAGTTATGACAAGGCTTACTACGTAGGTACTGATTCCAAGGAATCCGGTGTTATCCAGGGTGAACTGATCGCCAAGCACTGGAAAGTGAACCCACAGTGGGACCTGAACAAAGACGGCAAGCTCCAGTATGTGATGCTGAAGGGCGAACCAGGCCACCCAGATGCTGAAGCTCGCACCATGTTCTCTGTAAAAACCCTGAATGAGAAAGGCATCCCGACTGAAGAACTGCACATGGATACCGGTATGTGGGATACCGCCATGGCTAAAGACAAGGTAGACGCGTGGATCTCCGGCCCTAATGCACCAAGATCGAAGTCGTTATTGCCAACAACGATGCGATGGCAATGGGTGCAATTGAAGCGCTGAAAGCGGCCGGCCGTACATCTATCCCTGTTTACGGCGTAGATGCACTGGCAGAAGCACTGGCACTGGTTAAGGCTGGTGAGCTGCAAGGCACCGTTTTGAACGATGCCGACAACCAGGCAAAAGCGACTTTCGAAATGGCGACCAACCTGGCTGACGGCAAGGCAGCTGAAGAAGGTACCCAGTGGAAGATGGTTAACAAGATCGTACGTGTTCCTTACGTAGGTATCGACAAGGAAAGCCTTAACTAAGGCGAACTGACTCTCCGTTGTACCGGAAGGGCCCTGCTGTTTGGCGGGGCTGCTTCCACCCTGCCTGAGATACGTTGGAAACACTGCTATGACTACACAACAAAGCCCATCGTATTTGCTCGAAATGCTGGGGATCAGCAAATCCTTCCCCGGTGTTAAGGCACTGGACAAGGTGAACCTGAAAGTCCGACCTCACTCAGTACATGCACTGATGGGAGAGAACGGCGCAGGTAAGTCCACCTTGCTCAAATGCCTGTTCGGTATATACGAAAAAGACGAAGGCGACATTCTTTTCCTCGGCCAGCCGGTGAACTACCAAAGTTCCAAAGAAGCGCTGGAAGCCGGGGTTTCCATGGTTCACCAAGAGCTGAACCAGGTTTTACAAAGCACGGTGATGGACAATATCTGGCTGGGTCGTTACCCGCTCAAGCACGGGTTTGTTGACCACCAGAAGATGTACGACGAAACCAAACAGGTTTTCGATGAGCTCGACATCAATGTCGACCCGAAAATGAAGATGGCAAACCTGTCTGTCTCCCAGCGGCAGATGGTTGAAATTGCCAAGGCATTCTCCTACGACGCCAAAATCGTCATCATGGATGAGCCAACGTCCTCCCTGACCGAAAAAGAGGTCAACCACCTTTTCACCATCATTAAGAAACTCAAGGACAAAGGCTGCGGCATTGTTTATATCTCCCACAAAATGGAAGAGATCTTTGCCGTCTGCGATGAAATCACTATTCTGCGCGACGGCCAGTGGTTGATACCCGCCCGCTGGAAGGGCTGGATATGGATGCCATTATCGCCATGATGGTAGGCCGTGAACTGACCCAACGTTTCCCGCCAAAAACCAATGAGCCGGGTGAAACCATTCTGGAGGTGAAAAACCTCACCGCCCTGAACCAGCCTTCTATCCAGGACATCAGCTTTGTGCTGCGTAAGGGTGAGATCCTGGGGATTGCCGGTCTGGTAGGGGCCAAACGTACCGATATCGTTGAAACCATCTTTGGTATCCGGGCACAGTCTGAAGGTGAAATCCACCTTCACGGCAAGAAGCTGAAAATCGACAACGCCCACGATGCGATTAAACAGGGCTTTGCACTGGTAACGGAAGAGCGCCGGGCAACCGGTATCTACGCCAATCTGGATATCACCTTTAACTCGCTGGTTGCCAACATTGAATCTTACAAAGAGAAGTTTGGCCTGCTCAGCAACAACAAGATGAGTGATGACACCCAGTGGGTAATTGACTCCATGCGGGTAAAAACCCCTTCCCACAAAACCCAAATCGGTTCCCTCTCCGGCGGTAACCAGCAAAAGGTGGTTATTGGCCGCTGGCTGCTGACCGAGCCGGAAATCCTGATGCTTGATGAACCGACCCGCGGTATCGACGTGGGTGCGAAATTCGAGATCTACCAGTTGATTGTGGAACTGGCGAAAAAGGGCAAGGGCATCATCATCATCTCGTCTGAAATGCCGGAACTGCTGGGCATCACAGACCGGATCCTGGTGATGAGTAACGGCCGGGTAGCCGGCATTGTTGATACCGCTACGACCAGCCAGACAGAAATCCTCGGCCTGGCCTCCCGCTATCTTTAAGGTTTTTAAGATGGAACTATTAAAAAGAATGAGCATGATCCGCTTCCTCAAAGAGGGCGGTATTTATCTGGTGCTGTTTGTCCTGCTGGCAATCATCATTATTCAGGAGCCTTCATTCCTGAGCCTTCGTAACCTCAGTAACATCCTTACCCAGTCTTCTGTGCGTGTCATCGTGGCACTGGGTGTGGCGGGGCTTATCGTCACACAGGGTACAGACCTTTCGGTCGGCCGCCAGGTCGGTCTTGCCGCAGTACTGTCTGCCACCTTGCTGCAGGCAGCGGATAACGTAAACAAAGTCTTCCCATCACTGGGTGAGATCCCAATTGTTGGCGTTATCATCGCTGTGTGTGCGGTTGGTGCGCTGATTGGCCTTATCAACGGTATTATCGTGGCATACCTGCGCGTAACCCCGTTTATCGCCACCCTGGGTACCATGATTATCGTGTACGGTGTGAACTCTCTGTATTACGACTCTGTAGGTGCCTCCCCGGTTGCGGGCTTTGATGAGCGTTTCACCACGTTTGCACAGGGCTTTATCCGCCTGGGTGACTTCCGTCTTTCTTACATCACTTTCTATGCAATCCTTGCCATCATTTTCGTCTGGATCCTGTGGAACAAGACGGTATTCGGCAAGAACATCTTTGCTATCGGTGGTAACCCGGAAGCGGCCAAGGTATCGGGCGTAAACGTTCCGCTGACCCTGCTGAAAATCTATGCCCTGTCCGGCGTGTTCTATGCCTTCGGCGGTATGCTGGAAGCGGGCCGCATCGGTTCAGCGACCAACAACCTTGGCTTTATGTACGAACTTGATGCCATTGCGGCGTGTGTGGTCGGCGGGGTCTCCTTCGCCGGTGGTGTGGGCAGCGTGGCCGGGGTGGTGACCGGTGTGCTTATCTTCACCGTTATCAACTACGGTATGACCTACATCGGTGTAAACCCATACTGGCAGTACATCATCAAGGGCAGCATCATCGTCTTCGCGGTGGCGCTGGACTCCATGAAATACGCCAACAAAAAATAACAAACCTGCTTTTCCAGCCGGGCCTAAGTGCCCGGCTTTTTTCGCTTCCAGCTGTTTGAGGGTGTGTATATGAAAGTACAGTTCTCGTTTAAAGCCCAAATCATTGCCTTGCTGGTCTTCGTTGCGGTCACCACTATCTTTACGTCCTTCTACATAAGCCGCTATCTGATGACCGGGTTTATCACCGACCGTGAAATTGCCACCATCGACGGTCAGCTTGATGTTCTCAGCAATGCCCTTAGCTCAGACCTTAAAGCCAGCATGACTCTGGCGGATATGATTGATACCGGCACCATGCAACTTGATGTGGCAGAGAAGACCGGCGGTTTCAGCGCGGTCTACAAGATTATCCAGGGCATGGTGTTTTCATCCTCCGGCACCGTCAGTGACAAAGCTGAGTCAGATAGGGTGCTGACTTATCTCGATGGGGCTAATAAAGCGGTCAGCCTCCATGAGCTGATACCCGGTGGCACAGAGGCGCCTAAACTGGTTTTCAGCCGTCAGTCTTCTGCCATGCGCGGGGATGTGTTTGTTCTTGACCTCGGGGTATACCAGAACAAACTCCGTGATGCGCAGATTCCGGGCGTCTACCTTGAACTGCTGGATGACAGCGGCGCGGTACTGTTTGCGGATAGGCCGGAAGGAGACTTCACTTCACTCAGCAATACCGTACATGTCAGCGGTAAAGACTGGACGCTGAATGCCTATATCGACAACGGCTATATTGCCTCCCATTCCAACAAGCTTTCAGGAACCTTAACCGTTGCGCTGGCTCTGGCCGGGCTGGTGATTGTAGGAATGAGCGTGGTGCTTGCGCTGGTGGCGTACCGCCCGGTCATGCTGCTCAGAAGCGCGATGGAAGCACTGGCATCCGGCGACAAAGACCTCACCAAACGCCTTGATGTCACCAGCAAAGATGATCTTGGCAAGACCGCCGAGTCGGTAAATCTGTTTGTCTCCCAGTTGCAGGCAATGCTTAAGGAGATTTCAGGTGTCGGCCACCAGGCTGCCAGTACCTCCCGCGAGATGTCGGCCACTACCCAGGCCAGCCTTTCCATGATCAACCGCCACGCCGGGGAAACTGCGCAGGTCGTAGAGATGGTGAAGGAGATAGACTCTGCCGCTAACTCGGTATCTGCATCCATGCAGCAGGCGTCCAACCTGACAGAAGATGTACAGATGCAAACTGAAGCTTGCAAGCAGCAGGTAGAGGAATCATCAGCCAGCGCGACGGAGTTGCTGGAACAGGCGGTATCGGTGGAAGAGTCTATCCAGTCGCTGTGTGATGAGATGAAAAACATCCACGGCATTATCGAGCTTATCAGCAAGATTGCCGACCAGACCAACCTGCTGGCACTCAATGCCGCTATTGAAGCCGCTCGGGCCGGGGATCAGGGCCGTGGATTTGCGGTGGTCGCGGAGGAAGTAAGAAAACTGGCCCAGGAGACCCAGCAAAGCACGCAGGAAATTGATGCTACAGTAGTGAAGCTTTCACGAGGTGCAGAAGATGTAGTGAACATAATGAGCGGCACCCGCGCCAAGTGCGAGAAAGCCGCGACGCTTTCAGAAGGCAGCCTGGAGTCACTGGTGGCGCTCTCTGAACTGGTCAACAACATCGTTTCAATCAACCACAACGTGGCAGCCGCTGCCGAGCAGCAAACCACTTCCATCAACGGCATGACCCAGAACATGGATGCGATGCAGGATGTGGTAGAAAACGTCAAAGCCAACGCCAGCACCACCCAAGGCAATATCCGCCAGCTACAGCAAATCAACGAATCACTCGACCGGCTTATCAGCGATTTTAAGCTGGGCTAAATCAACAGCGCCGGAGCAATCCGGCGCTCGCTGTTTGGGTGGGTTTTACAGTGTAAAGCGGGTGGTTTTGGTTTTCTGTGAAGGCAATAATTTGGCTTAATTTGGGACAGAAACCAGTTAGACCTTATGCTCTAAAGCGATCACTTCGGATAACTTTAATTGAGGGTAAACTCAGTAGATGGCTTTGTTGTTCGATAGTATTGGCTGCTGACGCAGCCAAAAACAATGCTATTGCCTATTGACTGGAGAAGGGCTCAAATATGTTAGCTTTATTTTATAATATCCGTATTGTTGAATAATCGAATGAGCCTAAATCTACAGATAGTTCGTTTGTGAATGCTTCTTTGTATGCATTTGCATCAAACCCTAAAAACTTTACACCTTTATCGTTAAGAGCTTTGAAAACCTTTATAGCTGCTGATATATAAATTGGAATTATATTTATATATACCTGTTTTAATGGATATCTTTCGCCTTTGGCATACTTTTTTAGCTCACCAAAACTCAGTTCATTTTCAAGCTGATTTAATAATTTCTCTCGATTTTTATCACTCATTCGGTCTTCAAGAAACGGGGAGCCTAATGAAGAATCAACTCGAAGAAAGAAGTCTTCTAGCTTATAAAAATGCCTCATCTTATGACCGTCAGTCAGTATATCGTGGCTCGCGAACAAAAACTCTGCACCCAGGTATTTCTTATGCCCTTCATTTAAACCCATTTCTTGATTCCAAGTTCTAAACAACAAATGGTTACGATGATGAACCGCATTTCTTAATAAGATAAGGACTGCTGTATCTGCATGGTCAAAGTAATCGAAGAGATCCTTTGTTACATCATACAAGCTATGGAATGCTTCAAGCTTTGCTTCCATAGCCCTATCTAAGTTATCAATAGCCTCTTCGGCATCAACTAACTTCAGATGATTGAAATTCATATGAGCCTCGCCATAAATCCTCATGGCATTCGCTAATTTACTTAATGCTTGTTCTTGTATAATCACTATTTTTTACCTTTGGTAAACTTATCAATAACGCTAGCGTTCCGCATAAATGGCGAGCAGCTTTTTTTGAGTCCAGCACCCCTAGAGTGTGGTATTTTATACGTTTGTTATGTTCCGCTGTGTTCTATACCTGTTAACGATTCATATTTTCTTATTAATTCGTCTCTATAAGATGGAGACCAGGCTTGAGAGTGATAAACTCTCTCAAAGTGCTCACTGGCTGAAAAGTGATTTTCTCTAAATAGGTCACAATATTTTGCGGCAGGAATTCCTCAAAGCTATCTAAACAACTCGTCTGCTGAACTTTAATTGATTTTCTTAGTATTGCGTTGAACACTTTGTCACCGCTTGCGAACATACTCTCCTGTTGAGGTTCTTGCTCAGTCCACATCCTGAAGTAGCGATTCAAGTTATAGAGATCCCATGTCATATTAAACGCACTACGTTGTTTAGAGCGCGGATCATCCGCTACCTTGTATTTCATCATTCGTTTCATCGGTGTTTTACTGAAGTAGATGGCGGCAAATGTGATACCAACAAGAGATAACCTAAACTCGATAATCATCCACTCAATCACTTTTTTTAGCTTGTCTAGTGTACTAAGTTTCGGCAGTTGAGATGCGTAGATTACATATAAAACAATTAGATATAATGAATCCCACTCACGCAAGCGTCTATATTTTGTAAGGTTTTTCTTAATAACGGTGGAATCCATAGTATAAGTAGCTGCAGGACTGATGGTATCAATATATCCCAAAGCATATTCTACCATTGAAGAGTTATTGATATTGTTTATGCGATGAAATAACTTTAAATCGGAAAGAACTTCATTCAGTAGTTTATCATCAGTCCGGTAGTTGATTTTTTCATACACAGCGTAGGTAGGATCTAACTCAATTTCAGCGATTTGGCAAAAAGCAACAAGACCCATCGCATCACGGAACTCTTTCTTGGGTTTATCCTTCTTAAATGCGTTCACGATGAACTGATAGACATTTAGGTCAAGGTATATTGTATAGGTAACACCATTTTTTTTGTTGTACAAATAATTTGCGAAATTATATACCTCAAAATCATCAACACTATTAAAATTATGAACTAGCCAATCTCTATCCTTTAAATTTTCAATGATTTCATCCAAATAACTCGGATAAGTATATAAAAATTGCATTCTAAAATATCCGTCTAGGAATATAACAGTTTATTAGAATCCTATGTGGGTTAATTAAATATATCACTTTGGAATTTTTCACGCATCTACCCAACACCAGGATTTATCGTAAGAATATGTTTTGGATATAATATCATCATATTCAACAAAGCTGTTAGTGAAGAAATACAACATTGTAGGGTATTTCCTCACAACTCACGGTTGGCATTGGTAAATATAACTAGAACTCTCGAAAAGAGACACGTCTGATTTGGCTTTGCCAACTAAGCTAGCTGAAAAAACAAGTCAGGACAGCCTGATAATAACGTGCTTCAACCTTGTTATTTGGCAAACATGAACGAGTTAATATTCCCTTCGTGATTATTGCGATGTTGAGTCATTCTCTGAATGAATTAAGTGTGGAAATACAACGCCACAAAAAAAGCCGACATTCTTCCCGCCGGCTTTTCCCTTATTAAGCAATCAGTATTACCCAGCCTGCTGTACCACCATTTTTGGTGAAGATGCCACGCTTAATATCACGCCCAGTACCACACCCAACATTGCAGCAAAGATGACCTGGAAGGTTTCCGGCAGTAAGAACGTCACCGTATGTGCCGGGATCCAGAAGAAGGGGATGGTCTTTTTAAATACAAATCCGTACTGCTTCTGCCAGTCAATTTGGGAAAATTTGGCCGCCATATCTATTGGGGTAATCAGTGCGCGCATTTGACCCCCACAATCTGCGATATGCATATCCGTAATTTTATGCATGGTCATAAACATCGGGGCGAAAATCAGGTTCAGGCCTAGGCTGATAGCAAAAGCGTCCAGTATCGCGTTGGCAGGCAAGCCCAGTGTTTTCACCACGATTGGCATACCGGTGGCAAAAACAACAAACCCGGCTTTTATAACAGCGCCAAGCAGGAACCAGACCGCCATTTTTGGCAGTACGCCGAAACCATCTATGTTCCAGTTTCCTGAAGATATCCGTTTGCCCAGCACCTCGCCGAAGGTGGCGAGCAGGGCGAATTTCAGGCCGGACATAATGTAAGCGTGTTCGGCGGTAAGGCTGGCAAACAGTGTGCCCAACCCCGGTGTGAGGTAAACAGCGGCAATAAACACGGTAATGATGCTGAGAATCAGCCAGTCATCCTTTTTCATTCAGTAGTCCTTTAGACGTTAGCGAACGGGTTGATACCCGGAAGGGGTAGAGCTTGCTGCCTATAACTAACACCACGCCCAGAAAACAGGCTGCGGCGGCAAACATGGGAACGTATTCAATACCGAGTTGGGCTGTCACGTAGGAGTTCATTACACCGGCCAGCATGTTTCCGGCACCGGAAAATGCCATGAACAACGTAAGTGCCAGCGTGTTTCCTCGGCCTTTGCTCAATGTTGAGGCCTGAATTTGCGCGCCGGTCATCATAAACGGCCAGGTCCACCTGTTCAGGGCAATTAATAACATGGCAAACGGAATGAGCGCATCGGTCATGCTGATTGCGCAGAATGAGAAGGCCACGAAGACCAGCACCTTAACGGCGGATGCGCTTATCAGTACGTTGTCTGCACCATATCGGGTGGTGAGAGAGCCGATAAATGGGTAGAACCCGAGGGCAATCAACCCCGCCACGCTGAGTGCCATGCTCGATTGAAGCGGAGGAAGCAGGAAAACATCTTCCATCAATACCGGAAATGGCAAGAACATGATTTGGGCGGAAAAACAAAGCAATGCCCACCCCAGAACCATCAAACCAAACGGAGAGAGGAGCAGTGCTTTTGTCTGACCGGATACCGGCCCCTGGTTTTGGTTGCCGGCTGCATTGTCTGCATGGTAGGTCGGCAGCACCCGCAAGCAAAAAATACTGGTGATAAGCAAACCAACTCCGCCAAGGGAAACACCCCGGATGGGATCTGTCATTACACCGGCAAGGGCAAAGCCAATTACTTCCCCGATGATGAAAGCAGCAACCAGCATACTGGTGCGGTTATGCCATTGGCTTTCTTCAAAACGTTTAACGATAAGCAAATTAAGGATTGAGTATATGCCGGCATAGATCAGCCCCTGAATTAATAAATTGAGGAACAGCAGGGAAACATGGGTGCAGTAAGGCACGGAAAACGCAAGGACCGCGTTGAGAAGAAACAACTTGGCGACATTGTACTGACGCCCCTCTGTCAGCCTCATGTATTTCGACATCAGAGGGCTCAACAGGGGGCCAGCTGTCCAGGCTGACATGACAATCCCTATCAGGGCATTTCCATCTGGATAGCTGTCGGCAATGTGTTGAGGGATAAGCATGATATTGAACGCGACATTCAGTGCGCCCAAGACGACCATCAACAAATACCAGGGTTCGATACTGCGTTTTAAATCGGATAGATTTTGCATAGCCAAATAAGGGGCAGGCTTGCGCCCGCCCCTCTCCGTCAGTTGACCATGATGTCGTTACCACCGATAACGGTGCCCACAATGCGGATGTCTTTCAGGCGTTCACGAATCTCTTCTGTGGCTTCTTCTTCCAGAACGGTAAAGTCCGCCCACTTGCCAATTTCAATCGTGCCGCGCACATCGTCCTGGTGTGCCAGCCAAGCGTGGTTGTAAGTAATTACTCGCATCGCTTCGTCGACTGTCAGGCACTGGTCTTCACCGTATACCACACCGGTCAGCGAGCGGCGGTTTACCGCACACCATGCTGAGAACAATGGGGACACTTCTGTCACCATGTCATCGGAGTGCACGCCATGCTTCAGGCCGTGGTTGGTGGCGCTGCGACAGGCATCCATCCGGCGGACACCATGAGGACCGACGGTAAACTTGCAGTGCACATCACCCCAGAAGTAGATGTGGTTAGAGAACAGGTTCGGCGTTACGCCCAGTTTCGCCATGCGATAGAACTGGTTTTCTGTTGCCAGCTGGCAGTGTTCCAGAGAGTGGCGGAAACCCAGGTCCGGGTTGTTGGCGCGTACCGACTCAATGGCTTCCAGTGCCGCTTCTGTTGCGCCGTTACCGTTGGTATGGATGGAACAGGACATGCCGTGGCTTTCACCAATGGCGATTTGCTCAGCAAGAGCTTGCGCATTCATCAGCAGGTGGCCGTTTGGCTTGCCCGGTGTGACATACGGCTGGTCGGGCAGCAGGTGTGCGGTAAAGCCTGGATGGAGCCGTCTGCCAGCATTTTGTAGTTGCCGAGCTCAGACGCGGGTTGTGTTCATTGCGCAGGGTTTCGATGGCATCCCAACCGGTTTTGCCTTTGTATTCCCAACGGTCAATGGTAGCGAACCACGGTTCCATATTTACGCGGGTATGCAGGCGGCCCATCTCTGCGCCCTGGATCCAGGCTTCTGCTGCAACGTTGCCCGGGGTCAGAGGGAAGTTGGTGCCTTTGTCTGTGATGGAGGTACAGCCGTTGATACGGGCAACCTTGGTCGCGATTTCACCGGCACCCAGCATGCCTTCTAGTGAGAAATCCATCTTGGAAGCGCCTTTGGCAAACGCAGGCTGCATCATTGCAGGCTCGGCGATAGTACCGCTCAGGCGGCCGTCTTCATAGCGGAACAGGTTTGGATCTTCCGGCATTTTGTCGTATTCGCAGAGCGCCAGCGCACGGGAGTTCACGTTGATAACGTGGCCGGAGGCATGGCCCAGGCAAATCGGAAAGTCGGTGGTGACGTTATCCAGTACATCGCGAGTAACATCTGCGTTGTTCAGCAGTAGTGGGTCAAAGCCCCAGCAGTTCAGCCACTGGGTTTCAGAAGACTCAAGGCGGTCGCGATCCTGCTCAACCAATTCTTTGAGGCGTGCAATCAATGCATCAACTGACTGGATACCCGGCAATACCGAGCCATCGGCAGCCTTTCGGTTTACATAGCCCACGTAGTATGAGTCACGCAGGTAAGCGCCCATGATGTGCGGGTGCATGTGGTGCTCGGAAAAGCCGGGGTACAGGTAGTTTTCGCGGAACTGGTCATTGATCTCGATGGTGCAATGACGGGTTTCCAGTGCCTTTACAACTGTGTCTGTATCGCCGACGGCTACAATGTTGCCGTTTTGGGTAGCCACACACTCTGCAAATGGGGCATCCGGGTTCATGGTGATGACTTTCTTGGCGACGAAGACAGTTACAGGGGCAGCCATGTCAATCATTCGAAACGCGATATTGTTCATTTTCATGTTCTTTATTCCTTTATGAATCACGCTTTTGAGGGTTCAGGGGTTTCAGTTTTTTTAGTCGGGGTTTTGGTCGTCCAGCCTTGGGTTGGAATGCCCATGAAGCCCGGAATGTGGAGTGCGACGAAGAGCACCAGTGACCAGAACGCCCATTGGGCAGACTCAATTCGGGTGGCTTTGTAGATGGTGAGTGCTTTTTCAACATCCTTGGCAGATGCGCCGATTTTCTGGAGTTTTTCGGTCATGGCGTTGTTAGCCATAAAGCCGTGGACCGGGGTCTGTGCGACGTATTCCTTCACGACGGTGGAAACGTTGCTGTTTTCAATCTGACTCTTGAAGATAGCGGTGGAACTGAACAGCAGGACGGCACCGATAATGGCAACACCGGCAGCCTGCCACACGTTGCGGGTAGAGCACTGGATGCCGCCTGATTGTGCTGCATCACGAGGGTGGAGGGCAGACGCAACAATCATTGCTGACTGGGACGCATAGCCACCCTGGCCGGCACCCAGCAGTGCAAGGCCGAGATACATCTGCACAGCTTCAAAACCATCAGGTTGCAAGGAGTTCAGCATCAGAACGGTGCCCGCGATAACCATGCCGGTTGAAACAAGAACAACCATGCGGGGGGACAGGTGGCTGGCTTTCTTTGGAATGCCTAGTGACAGCACAATCATAGGGACAGCCATTACTGCCATGGAAAGGCCGGTTTCAATGCCGCCTTTGCCGGCAACAACCATGATCCAAGAGAGAGTAACGAAGAAAGCGGCACCGAAAACGGCGAAGATTAGCCCGGTGACGTAAAGGCCGTTACGAACCTGGCGAGTGCGGATAAAAGATTGAGGAATCAGTGCGGCACCGTGTTTTGCTTCAATGCCTTTTTCTACGATCATTGTGGCAGCCATGATGACCACACCGAGGACAGCCAGTGGCAGGGCTGGCGACATGCCAAACACCGTCATTGGCGCTTCCATTGGCTCAACCAGGCCCCAGACACTGATCTTTGAACAGCCGATAATAAAAGCCAGCAGACCGAGAGATGCCAGCGCGGTACCCACGTAGTCAACACGCATCTGAGCAGGTTTGATATCCGGAATGATTTTCCACGCAGCGATAAATACCGCGATAAACCAGACAGACATAGTAGAAAACGCAGCCTGATAACCGGATAAATCCATGATTAAGCCAGCACCGATAGGCATGATAACAGCCGCAAAACCGGTTGCCGCGCCAACACCGCCGAATGCGACTGCGCGTTCCTTCCCTTCATAAAGAGAGACAATGATACCGAGGACTGAAGGGATCATCAGGCAGCGCCAAGACCGGTCAGGGAACGGGCACCCCAAATCAGGATATCCATGTTAGGAGATAACAGCCAGTGCCTCACCAGCTGCGCACAGTGCCGCACCCGCCATAAAGACGCGCTTGAAGCCTTTTGCAATGCCCAGCATGCCGCCGAATACCATTAATGCACCGGCCAACAGGCTGTACACGATATTCGCGAGCTGCACCTGGTCCATGGAGGCACCAAGCTTCGAGATAAATTCATTGGTGGACATCGAGAGCACAGAGTTATCGCCCGAGGTACCTACCTGGGCGATACAGACAACAATGAGCGGAAGCCACATCATTGCATTTTTGTTTTGGGAGCTTTCCATAACGCCATTCCTATACAGTGACGAAGATGAATAAACAGTGGATTGAGAGCTGGGCGGGGCAGCCGGAGCACCGAGGCTGACGCCCGTCCCTGTTGCCCAATAAACCGCAATGGTGAAGGGAAGTCCTAAGGGTTTGGTATTGGCTGAAAAATATTTTTCAGAGAGGGATTTCAAACCCTAATGGAAACCTCATGAAAAAATATTCCAATAAATATCAATGTCTTAGCTTTCCCTAAATGCCTGGTTTAGCTTTTTATGCAGTAGCTTTGATATTGGCCGGAGAGGCAAATTGGAGGGTATGAAACGTGATTTAACAGCTTGAGCTTAACCACAGTCGGCGGTTGAGGGACGATGCAGATGCGGGTAAAGCATCAGTGTTGAAGGAGAAGGAAAAGTAATCGGAATATGCAAAAGGGATGGGTGACTGCAGTGCCTCAGCCGCCCAAAAGGAGAGTGATTAACTTTTTGGAGCGATGTTCAGCATTTCACTGATATCCGTTTTGAACAGCAGGTTTTCAACGGCGATTAACGTGCCTTGATCCGGCTTCATGGAATAGGCCTTGGCATAGGATTGCCCGGCTTTGAAATTATGCCCTTTGCTTTCGTGGATTTTTCCGGCAATCACATTACTGAGCCAGGATTCCCGGGTATCCGTTGCTTGGTTTAGGTGAAACTGGGCGATACTCAGATCGTTGATGTTGAAATGGAATATTGCCTTGGCTTCATGAAGCACCGGCGGCGGTATATCCGATTTGACCTCAGTCAGGTGGTTGTTTTTGGCAATCAGGTCTTCGAGGCTGAACCGATGGTCACCCATATCCCGCAGCAGTTTGATGGCGATCACTGCTCTGCTACCGCAATTTCCAGACCCGGATGTTGTTGCAGCACCTGACTGTAGAGTGCGACCGATTTTGAAAGGGATTCAGGGTCAGACTGGTTTAACGCATAGTGTGCCTGATGCATCCAGGCTGTTTCTGAATAGGAGGATGGGTAACGATCTTTGGCGATGGCAAGTGCCTCAGGTGTCGGTTGCTCATTCATCGCCGGCAGGATATCCCTGATAATCAGCTCTTGGGTATCAACAAGATTCTCGTTGGAAAGCGGGTAAGTCTTCCTGAAAAATTCCTCATTTTTTATATTGTTGTGCATCACGACTTCCACCTGCGTGACATCGCCGTCTTTGAGAATTTTGCCTTTGACGATGGTTCCCGTACTGGTGAGCAGTTCGCTTTTCGGGTTAAACACCAGCGTGGAGTGCAGGTCACTTGCCGTGTTGATGCGGTAATTCAGAAAATCACTCAGCGAAAGCCATAAAATCCAGGCTTGGGACAGATTCAAATACCAGAAATGACACGCGCTCAGGGTAAAGCACCTGTGCAACCGCTGAAGGCTCTGTTTTTTGCGTGTGGAAATGATTAACCGTAACTGCGGTTATGATTAATAAGGCCAGGGCGGTGAAAATGCCGACCGCCTTTCTGGCAAAGGTACTGCCCGCAGGAAGTTGAGGCTGGCTGTTTTCAACCTGTTGGTCTGGCAATCCCTTGTTTTCCTGGGTCTCTACCGACGCTTCAGGATTTACGGCAAGGCAATAACCTCGTTTTGAAATGGTTTTTACCCAATGCTTGGCATCGGGTTGTACCTTCTCAAGTGCCTTTCGCAGTTCACTGATGGTTTGGGTTACAACGTGATCGCTTACGTCCTGACCTTGCCAGAGCGCATCGAGGATTTCGTCACGGCTTAAAACTTCGGGATATTGCTCAATAAGAAAAAGCAGCAGATCAGCGACTTTGGGGTCCAGTTGCGCGGAGGAATCCCCGGTTGCGAGCGTTCGGAGCGCAGGCGAAAATTTCACATTGTTTAAACAATATTCAGCACGTTGCATAGGTTGGCCTTTTTGCTTTGATTTATGCTGCGAGCTGATTGGCTAATCAATAATCAAAGTGCAACTTTGTGCTCAATATCAGTATCTGCATTTGGGTTTTGAGACTTCGGAGAGGTTGGCATTTCCACACCCGCGAAAAGCCAAAGTAAATAGGCCTGTTATCGTCACAAGGGAGTTAACAACCTGATAACCAAGCGATACCTCACTTTACCACCTGCTCCGATATCACAATAACCCCACCGTCTGTTGAGTAATCATGCTCTTCGTCCTTTTCCTGTGGTGGAACCGGGTAGGTTATACGAACGTGCCATTGGCCTGCAGGAATGCCTGCGGCGAGTTTGTCCCGGGTTTTGTCTGTTTGCGGATCAATGCTGTGGAGTACGGTCAAAATGCCGTTGTAGTGGGCAACTTTAAGTCCGTTGTCATAGCTGACTGCGCCCATCCAGATCGGTGTGTTCCCTTCATTTTCGGTTTTCCACCACCGGACATGGTAACGGTGTGTCAGGCTCCCGGGCAGCTGGTAGGCACTGTGTTGTGGGATGCCATTCCAGTACAAGTCAGACACCGGTGGCCGGTTTTGCATCAGCAGGGCGATATATTGGTTAAACGGAATATCGTCCCGAGAGAAGGTGTGGTTTTTAACCCAGCCCAGTTGTTGCATAAGTGCGGCGGGGGATTCCCCCTTGTACACAAGGTTGATGGGTTGGGCATCATAGACCGGAGCGCGCCCGGGATAGACTTTATACGTTTCCACTTGTGTCTCTGTGGGTTGCCAACTTTGGGCATAGGCTACCCCGGTAAAGAAATGAACGTAGTTTAAACTCGCTAATAACCCGGCCCACAATGTCAGAGCCACACAGAGACGGCGGAATGATCGTCTTGTGAGCAACTTGTAGGACGCGAAAGCGCCCAGCAAAAATATAACGATAGCAACAGCATGTTCGGGAATGAACTGAATCGCCGGTTGCAGCAGTTCGGTAGCCTGAAGCCCGGCAGCAGCAGCCCAACCGACAGCAATAAACTGCCCAGCACCTACCAATAACCCTAACGTTGACCACAGCGTAAAGGTCGTCCAACGGGTTTTCTGTGTCCCCGCAAAGAACGGCATCACCCAGCAACGGGCCCAAGCAGCCGGGCAGAAAATATCATCAGGGATCCGCGGCGTTTCATTAGCAACCGGCAACGGGCAATGGCTCTTCGCGAGCGGGGAAACCGTCTCTGGAGTGCTTTCAAACCAGAAGGGCCGGTTTTGGTGCCCAGCAGAAAACTTAGCTGGTCACCCAGCCAACCGCCGAGCAGAACACACAAGATGCCGTAAAATAACCCTTCACTTGCCAGATAACCGGCTGTCAGGAAAAACGGCTCTCCGGGCACCAGAAAGCCGGGTCCGATGAGCGCATCAAGCAGTGCGCCCCCAAGTACCACCACCATGCGGTCAGCATGATTAGGCCTCCTGCTGTTTCGCATCATTGTAGTGGCCGAAATCATATTTCATTTCGCCGTTTCTCATCTCGCCGAAAAAAAACGACGGACATTGGCCTTAAGGTATATCAGCCCGGTACGGACTATCCCGTCCTGCTGGAGTCGGCGCGGGTCGAAGTTAAATGTCAGGGGAAGCATCCTGAATCGCCAGGTGCGGGCGGCGCGTTTTACGTAATCACAGTCTTCACACAGGTGAATGTCTGTATCGAAACCACCTATCTGCTGGTGAACCCGGCGCGAGGAAATGATGCAAGCACCGACCGCTGTCGGAAAGAAGAATGACGTTGCGAACATTCCGGCATTGATAAGGCTGTACCCGGCTTTGTAGGCCGCAGGAAGCCCCTGGCTGCCAAGGTAGACGCCGGCAACTTCCAACCCGGAGTCATCGAGTTTTTGTACCGCATTGGCAATGAAATCTGGCCGCAGGCAGACGTCGGCATCAAGGAACATCAGTGTGTCATATTTCGCCAGGTCCGCACCGGTATTCCGGCCGAGGCTGACTCCCCTTGTTTCCATTTTATGCACAGTCAGTGCCGGAAGGTTTTCGGCATAGCTTTCTGCAATTGTGCAGGTTTCGTCATCGCTGTTTGAATCAACAACAATGACTTCAAACTGGCGGTAAGTCTGGCGAGCCAAATCTTCCAGCAGGCGGCCAATACGTTTCTCTTCATTGAGGGTGATAACAACAATACTGATGTTTCTCATGATCTGCTCCTTGGTTAATACCTTCTCGGTAAGTTCAGGAGCAGCGTAATGAACAGGCGATTAATGAAAGGTGAAGTGGGTGTTCATGATTTGTTCATTCGGATGAAAAAAATGTCAAATGCTGGAGGGGTTAGAAAACGAATATGTTGCGATACCCGGAGCGTTGATATTCTGAGCTGGAAAACAAATAAAGAGGGTTTCGCTATAAATAGTCCTCTCAATAGGATAATTCTTTGATATGTGATGTTTATCATTAAGAAATATCGATATCATGTAAAAGAGCAATATGAAATATTTCACATATGATTGGGCGAGGTGTAGAACAGATTGAAAGCCTGTAGAAAAGGCCTTTAATAGGCTCGATTTCATTTTAATATCATGATCTTATTCAGTGTGTTAATGACTTGGCGAACAGGGAAGTGTTCTTGTTCATGAATCCTTCAAGGCCACCTTTGGTTTTGGTAGTCGATTAATCACGGGTATTTGGTTGTGAAAAAGTAAACAGGGAATAGCAATGGCGACCATAAATGATGTTTGTCGCGAAGCCGGAGTTTCAAAAGCAACCGTTTCAAGAGTGGTGAATGGCACCGGACAGGTGAGAGAAAGCACTCGCTTAAAAGTACAACGGGCGATGGATGTACTCAATTATCGTCCTAGTCTGGTTGCCCAGGCGCTGGCACTGCAGAGTACAAACAGCATCGGAGTGATGATTTCCGATTTTAATAGCCGTTATCTGGGTTCTTTTTTGAAGCAGGCTTCTATTTCGACTAAAGCGCTGGGCAAGAATTTGATCATAGCGGACGGGCACAATTGTCCTGAGGAAGAATTGGCAGCCATTCGATCACTGATTGAAAAAAAGTGTGACTGATCATTTTGAACGGCAGCCTGCTCACTGATGAACAGCTTATCTCATTAAATCAGCAGGTTGATATTCCTCTTGTCCACATTGGAAGATCTCTGTCTGCCGATGCTGGTTATTCTATCGCTGTGGATCAGCGGCTTTTGATTGAAACTGCTGTTGATCATCTGGTTGAGATTGGGCATCGCAACATTGTCTATGTTGGACCCACATCGTTGACGAAAGCTTCAATTGAAAGATCTTCCGCGTTTGCAGAGGTTGTTTCACAGTTTCAGTCACTAAATGTTGTCGGAACACAAATTGAGTGTTTGCTGGGGTTTGAAGAAGGATACGAAGCCTGTAAACAACTACTTGAACAAAATGTTCGATTTTCAGCTGTGATCGGGGCAACGGATGAGGTTGCTGCCGGTTGTATGAGCGCATTGAAGGAAGCGGGTATTGATGTCCCAGGTCAGGTGTCGGTTATGGGTACGGACAATGACAGTTTCGGAGCATTCATGAGCCCTGCTCTGACGACCATTGATACGAAAACGAAAGAGATGGTAAGCCGGGTAATGGACGTTGCCAGTCAACTGACTAAAAATAAAAAATACCTTAAACCCGAAGTGATTACCGGTGCTCTTGTTGAACGATTTTCGACCTCTCATCCCAGTAATATTGGTAAAACGATATAGCTGTTAAAAACATTCCCAAGCGTTGCAGACCTTACAGGTAGCAACGCTTCCTCACCTCCCTCGCAACAGTTTTCTATTGCAAAGCCTTGTGGGCATATCTGGATAAACGCTGAAAACGGCCAGCAAGGTAACCCTTACATCGCCAGTGTCGATAAGCACTGACCTGGCCTAATTCATTGACAAATCAATAAATAAAATCAAAACGAAAGCTGTCTCTCACTTTCCCCGCTGGTTACTTTGCGATCATGTTGATCGAAATTTGAGCTGTGTAACATTGCGTTTCGAAATGTTACTGCTTTATGCGACCAGGTGTACATAAATGTAACCGGTTTCTGTAACCGGTTTCTGACTGAGAATATAGTCAATTCGCATCCGTTGTTTAGGGAGAATCAAAGTGAAAATCTTTTTATGCTGCGCCGCTGGTATGTCCACCAGTATGTTGGTAAATAAAATGGAAGCTGCTGCTGCTCAAAAAGGAATTGAATGTGAGATTTCTGCGCATTCGATTGCTGAATTTGAAGACTGTTTAGCAGAATGCGATGTATGTCTGGTAGCGCCTCAGGTTAAATTTAAATATGAGGAATTTAAGCAAGCAGCAGATATTGCAGGAAAAGGCTGCGGTCTTATAGACATGATGAATTATGGAATGATGAAAGGGGAAGCCGTTCTCGAGCAAGCCTGGCATTACATAAAGAACATCTTGAATTGGAGAATTAATAATGTCCGTATTCGACAACGTCATGAAGTTTGTTGAAACTTCAGTAGCTCCTGTGGCTGGGAAAATATCTGCTCAAAAACATGTTAATGCAATAAAAGATGGTTTTGTGTCAACCATGCCATTTCTTATTGTAGGTTCACTTCTTCTAGTTCTGGCTTTTCCACCATCTGAAGGCAACTTTTTCTTTGATGGGTGGCATTCCTTAATTAAGGCCATCGGACAAGAAAATATCCTTGCACCTTTCCAATTGAGTATGGGTATATTTGCCCTTTATGCGACGTTCGGAATCGGTTTCAGCTTGGCTGAGTCCTATAAACTGCGTCCAATGAATACTGGTATGCTGTGTATGTTTGCATTTATGCTCGCTGCAGCTCCAATGACAAATACTGAAATTGGCGGTGTTATTCCGGGCGCATATTTAGGAGGTGCTGGTGCATTTACCGCAATTATGTGCGGGTTATTTGTGCCTGAAATGCAGAGGATGTTAATCAAGTACAATATCCGTATTAAAATGCCGGAAGCCGTACCGCCAAAAATTTCTGCCTCGTTTGACCTTCTGATCCCAATCGTAGTCATTTCCGTCATTATCATGCCAATCAACATCATGCTTTCTCAGTATGACCTCCAGATTCCGTCTGCTGTGATGAAACTGTTCCAGCCACTGGTAATGGCATCTGATACTTACATTGCGTGTCTTATCGCTGTACTGCTCGTCCAGCTGCTTTGGTTTAGCGGTATTCACGGCGGTTCGGTTGTTGGCGGTATCATTGCGCCTATGTTGCTTATTAACCTTGGCTTGAACCAAGAGGCACTTGCAGCAGGCGAGCCATTGCCAGCGATCTTCGTTAACCCTGTTATGGACTTCTTCGTGTTTGTTGGTGGCGCTGGTGGTACGTGGGGACTGGTTGTTCTTATGATGCGCTCCAAAGCCACGCAGCTTAAAGCTATCGGAAAAATGTCAATTATTCCTGGTACTTTTAATATCAATGAACCGGTAATATTTGGTACGCCAATTGTAATGAACCCTGTTTATTTCATTCCTTGGTTACTTGCACCAGCAGTGAATACAACGATTGTTTGGATGGCATTTAAAACCGGATTCGTGGCCAAAATTATTGCAATTCCACCATGGACAATGCCTGCGCCCGTTGGTGCCATTATTGCAACTAATTCTGGTACAGCAGCTCTTGTTGTTCTCAGTAGTATCATTGTCAGCGCAACTATTTTCTATCCATTCCTGAAAGTTCATGAAAAGCAACTGATAGCAGAAGAAAAAGCCGCACTTGAAGCAACTGCAGCGGCAAACAAAGGCAAGGTTCCAGCCGCAGTGAAAGATGGTGAATTAAATGAATGTCGAAATTAACTCCTGTGAAGATATAACAGAAGAGTTTTTAATGACGCTGTTATGTCAAGTTGGTGAAGCGCGCTCAGCATTTATGGGAGCGATGGTTTCCGCAAGAAAAGGAAACTTTAATGAGTCTGATGAATTATTGAAACAAGGCGATCAGGCGTTAATTTCCGTTCATAAGTCTCAGACTTCATTAATTGGATTTGATGAAGGTGCTGGCAAAGTAACGATGACATTGATTCTGACACATATTCAGGATCATATCATGACAACAATGCTTTGCCGCGAAATGGCAACTGAGATTATCAGCATTCATCATTTATTGAGAGAAAAGGTTTTGTAATGAAGAAACGAATTTTCGATTACACGTCAGAAGATTTTAAAGCTGCTTCAAGGGAACAAATTGTCGAGAGTATTCGCAACTCTGAAGGCCGGACATTAATGGTAGAAAATGTGGTTGCAATTACACCACCTATCGATGTTGTCTCTGGTCCAGAAATCGCGGCAGCATTTGGTGCGGATATGATCACCCTGAACTGCCTGGATGTGATGAACCCTGCTATCCGGGTGTCACTTGATGACCCAGAAGCGGTGATGTCCATTCAGGAAATCAAAGAAGTGACCGGTCGTCTTATTGGTTGCAATTTGGAACCTGTTCCTGCTGACGTTAAACATCTACAAGCCGGACGTACAGCGACTGAAGAGACTGTCCTGCGCGCAGCTGAGCTTGGGCTTGATTACATCATGCTTACCGGCAATCCGGGGAACTGTGTTTCTCAGGAAACCATTCTGGAAGCTATCAGCATGGCTCGGAATGTTGCGCCTGAAATTATCATCATCGCTGGAAAGATGCATGGCGGTGGTGTTGGTAATGACTACAACCTCAATATCGTGCCTGCGTTTGCTGAAGCGGGTGCGGATATCATGATGTTCCCTGCACCTTATACAACACCGGGTGTTGATCCTTCGCTTGCAAGAGAAATGATGACGGCGGTACACCGTGCAGGCATGTTGGGCATGCTTGCAATTGGCACTTCACAGGAAGGCTCTACGGAGTCTTATATCGAACAGGTTGCGATTGCAGCCAAAGCTGCCGGAGCAGATGTGGTTCATATTGGTGATGGTGGATACGGTGGTATCGCTCCTCCCGAAAACATCATGCGCCTTGGCATCACACTGCGAGGCAGACGCCACCAGTTCAAACGTATGGCTAACCGGCGCTAAACCTACCGGGGTTTTCTGACTCCCCCTCAGGAAACCCCTTTTTGATGAAAAGATTGTTTTTTGAAAGATATGTAATCTTTTGGAGTAAGCATGAAATCAAATAAATTCCGTTTTCGTTTAAAGTTGATCACCCTGGCCCTAGCTTCCCAACTTGCTGTTGCCAATGCCGCCTATTCAGAAAGCTTTCACCCTCAGGCAACTGACCTAAACCTACTATGGAAGGTGATTGACCATACAGTGGGAGCCGATATTTTCCTTGGCAGCCTCACCATTACTAACAACGGTACCGAAGCTCTGGGTGACAGGGATTGGGCACTTTATTACAGCTCAGTCCGTCCACCGGCATCAGTGTTACCTGAAAATGATCCCAAGGGAATTGCAGCTCGTCAGCAACTTGCTGATCAGAAAGTTGTTATTGCCAATGCTGATGATGCAAAAAGTGGTGACTATTTCGTTTTAAAGCCAATGGAAGGTTTCAATCCTATCAACGGGTGAATCACGGGAAATCTTCATTACTGCGCAGTATTGGCAGATGTTGAAAAATGACTCTCCATCTGGCTTCCATATCTCTTTCAATGGCCAAGACCCCCACGGTGTCACGGTGGATGTTTCTATGGATCCAAACGATCCAAAACAAACTACACAGAGTGACAACGACAATATGCCAGTGCAAACCGCTCTCATTCGGTACAACGAAAACAAGTCAGCAGTTGCTGATGTTGCGGTGAAAAATCAGGTCGTACCGCAACTGCACTCCGTATATGAAAGAGATGATTCTTTCCTTACATTATTGAGCAGTATCGCTTCAATCAGTGCACCGGATTCATTAGACAATGAAGCGCAATATCTTCAGAGTGCATTGAAAGACCTTCTTGTAGGTGAATTCCCAATCAATGCGACAAACCCAGATAAGGCTAACCTCATAACACTGAAGTTAAATCCAAATCTGGATACCGATGCAGATGGTGTTGCAGACAGCGAAGGCTATAAACTGGAAATTGATCCTTTCAAAGGCATCACCATCGAAGGTAAAGATGCCAGCGGTGTTTTCTATGGTATTCAGACACTGCGCCAGTTGATTCCGCAGGATGTATATCGAGCTTCTGTTGGGCCACACAAACTCCAGCACGCTGTTTTACCAACTTCAATTTCTTTGGATTCACCACGTTTTGAATACCGTGGAATGATGCTGGATGTAGCCCGTAATTTCCAAAGTAAAGAGACGATATTCAAGCTTATTGATTTGTTGGCGTTCCATAAAATTAATAAATTCGAGATGAATGTTGCCAATGATGAAGGTTGGCGTATCGAAATCCCGGGTATTCCAGAGCTGACTGAATTTGGTGCAAAACGTGGTTACGATCTGGATGAAAGCCATATGCTTCACACCTTTATGGGGTCAAGCAATGGATTCGAGTCTGGTGATGGTATTCAAGGCAAACCAGCAAACGCTACGGAAGCGAATGGTGGAGAAAAGCCTGACTACCAGGGATTTGAAATTGCTCAGCAAAACTTCCTGGGTAATGGTTGGGGATATTACAGCGTTGAAGATTTTAAAGAGATCCTCAAGTATGCCGCTGACCGCCATATTGATGTGATTCTGGAATACGATTTCCCTGCTCACGCACGTGCTGCTGTCAAAGCAATGGAATATCGTTATAACAAGTACAAAGATACAGATCCGGTTGAGGCAAATCGTTATCGCCTTATCGATCCCCTTGATGAATCCCAATATTACACCGCTCAGTTTTATACCGACAATATTGTTAATCCTTCACTGGAAAGTACGTTCGTATTCCTGGACAAGGTAATCAGCGAAACGAAAAAAATGTACGATGCAGTACCGGAAGCGGCGGTAACAAGGCTGCACGGTGGTGGTGATGAATTGCCTGCTCTTGGTCCTAACGAGTGGTGGGCCAAATCTCCGGCTATCCAAGAAAATCCTGAAACTGCGGGTAAGACAGATGCAGAATTGTTTGATTACTTCTTTGTCCGTTGGGCTTCAATCATCCGGGAAAATGGCTTCCAGATGGCAAGTTGGGGTGATGTACTGACCCACAATGGAACCGGTAACGCTGACTACGGAGAAGTTTATCCGCTGTTTTGGAATAACGTTTGGGGTTGGGGGAATGAGCATCAATCGTATGTATTCGCTAACAAGGGATACGATGTTGTGCTGTCCCATGCAACAAACGTCTATTTCGACTTGGCTTACAACAAACATCCAGACGAAATTGGTTACCACTGGGCAGGATATACAGATACAAAGACGACATTTGAATACCGCCCGTTTAATATTTATGCCAATGGCAAAATCGATAAGTTAGGCAATCCGGTAGACTGGAACCCTAAATGGGTGGAGCTTACTGAAGAAGGCAAGCAAAACGTTGTCGGGATTCAGGGACAGTTGTTTGCTGAAAATGCCAAGTCTCCGGAGATCATGGAATACCTTGTTTTCCCTAAACTGCTTGGTGTTGCAGAGCGGGCGTGGGTGAAGGATATGCCTGTTGAGGATGCACCTGATGAAGGTGGCAAAACGCCTATGGATCATGCATGGGATACGTTTGCCAATACCCTCGGACAACATGCATTGACCAAGCTAGAGTATTTCCAACCAGTCGATGTCCACAATCAGATTTCCCCTGTTTACGGTGTTAACTACCGCATTGCTCCTCCCGGAGCAACCATTGAAGGTGGCTTACTGAAGATGAACACGAGATTCCCTGGTCTTCACAATCAGTACTCACTTGATGGGGGAGTCTCATGGCTTCCGTACCATGAGCCTGTAGATGTTGGGCACGCTGCAAGTATCCAAACTCGTAGTGTTACAGATTCAGGCCGCAGCAGTAGGTGGAAGTGATTGAACCTGATTTGTAGCTAAATATAAAGAAGGCAGCCATAGGTTGCCTTCTTTTTATGAACTGCAGAATCTAGACCGGATCATCTCATCCCAATAAGGCTCTTCCCCAAATGTATCTGCAACGAAATCAATTAATTTCCGGACCCGCAGGGATAAATACCGGGTTTGGGGATAGACGGCATAAGCATGGATTTCCGGGAAGCGGTATTGTGTGCAGACTGGCTTTAGCTGCCCTGCAAGTATTGATTGATAGACCAGGAATGTTGGAAGGAAAGTGACACCGTGGCCTCTGATTGCCATGTCTTTCAGGAAGTCGCCGTTGTTGGCTTTAATTTTTGTATTCAGGTTAATGTTGTGCAGTTGTCCTCCACTGTCGAACAGTTTTATCGGTCCAGGGTTTAACAGTCCATATTCCAGGTATTCATGGTTCAGTAACTGGGTGATATCCCGTGGTTCACCGTTCTGTTCCAGGTAGCTGGGGCTGGCGCATAACACATGTCTTATTGTGGTGATCCTTCGTGCTCTGAGGCTGGAATCCTTCAGACGTGCGATACGAATGCCCAGTTCAAAACCCTCTTCAATGAGATCGGCTCGCCGGTCAGAAAAATCAACTTGCATGGCGAGTTGTGGATGAAGCCTATGGAACGCATCAAAAACATCGTTCAGGTGCAGCAGCCCAAATGATAAGGGAACCGTCACTTTCAGTGTGCCGGTTAGTGTCGCTTCTGCACCGCTTATCTGAGTATTCATCGCATCAACGTCGTCAAGAATGTTGATGGCCATCTGGTAGAAAGATATTCCCGCGTCGGTCAATGAAGACTTTCTGGTTGTCCTGATCAGAAGCTGCGTGCCTAATCTGTTCTCAAGCTCATTCAACCTCCTGCTGACAGCTGATTTTGCAAGGTTCAACTGCTCGGCAGCTTTGCCAATACCACCAGCGTCCACAATGCGGACGAACAGTGCCATGTCTTCAAGTTGTCCCATTGTTTTGTTCTCATTTTGAGAATTATCAATTGCGATTCTTGCTGTTTATTGTTTTTTGGTCAACAAATAACCTGTGCTGGTGACGTTTAAAAATATAAATCAAGGAGAGGTGTCATGAGTTTTCCACGAAAATCACCCGTTTTACTTGGCTCTGCCGCATTGTTGCTTGGTGCATTTACGACCGTGTCTGTCCATGCAAACGAGCCGGTATGGGATGCCAACAAAGTTGTTTTGAAAAACCAGAAACTGGCTGATGGTGTATATGCCTATTACCCGACCAATGCAGAGGAATATCAGGCTAAAGGGTTACCGGTGGCGACCAGTGGTGGATTTGTGGTGGGTGACAAGGGTGTGCTGATGATAGACACCATGCTAAACAAGCGTCTTAACGCACAGGTTCAGAAACTTGTCCGGGATGTGACCGACCAACCTATCGCGTATGCGGTAAATACCAGTTTTCACGGTGATCATTCCTACGGAAACATGTACCTGCCCGAAGGGACAAAAATCATCCAACACCAGGTGACAAAAGACTACATTGATAACCACTTTGAGGCTGATACCCAGTTTATGATGCAGAACTTTGGTCAGGGCCGGGGGAATTGAAGAAATAAAACCGGTAGACGCTGATATTCTTGTTGGCTCTGGAAGCACGCTTACGCTGGATCTTGGCGGACGTGGTGTGGAAATCATTGATTTCGGTTTTGCTCAAACAGGTGGTGATCTTTTTATCTGGGAACCTCAATCGAAGACGATGTGGACGGGTAACCCTGTTATAGCAACAAAGCCTTCTTTACCATGGCTGCTTGACGGGCACTTGGTCGAAACGTTGGGCTCACTGACCAAGGTATATGATTTCTTGCCGGATGATGCCAAAGTGGTACCGGGCCATGGTGCGGTGATGACGAAAGACGATATCAAGTGGCATATCGATTATCTTTCAGCTGTGAAAACAGGGGTACAAAAAGCGATTGATGACGGTTTGACGCTAGAGGAGACGGTAAAGACTGTCACCTTGCCGGAGTTTCAGGGATATGCCCTGTATCCTTGGGTGCATCCAAGCCTGAACATTCCTGCGGCGTACCGTGATTTGAAGAAATAATCACCAACCGGCTGAGAAGTACAAAAAAAGGGGCATTCATTGCCCCTTCCCGGTTTCGACTTTTGCTGTTCATTAAACAATCCGCGTACCTACCGGCATATCGCGTTCTGGTTTCAGCAGGACACTTTCAGATTCATCGTCCAGTTCTGCACACAGCAGCATGGCTTCGGATGTTTCTCCGCGCATCTTGGCTTTTTGCAGGTTGCACAATACGATGACTTGCTTGCCCATCAGTTCTTCTTCGGTGTAATACGGAACCAGACTGGTTACGGTCTGGACGGTGCGTTCACCGATATCAATTTGCACGATGTAAAGTTTGTCGGCATTGGCGTGACGGGCGACTTCAATGATTTTGCCGACACGCATTTCCAGTTTGGCAAAGTCAGAATAAGCGATGGTATCCATGTGTCCTCTCAGAATTTATTATTTGTGTAAACGTTTACACTTTGCGTGCAAGGTAACACCAAGATAAGAAACGATGAATCTTGTTTTTCCTGAAATGTGATACTCGACACATGGCATATCAATCCGGATGGCTTTATCCGGATTGATGCATGACAGGAGGGTTTATCTGCGTTTAGTGAAGAACTTGCCGATTTCCGTTAAGAACGTCATCAATGCAAATTCCGGGTGGGCATTGCCGTATTCTTCCGTTTCATAAATCCAGTTGGATTTGAATTTCTCAACGGCCTCTTCTGCTGTTTTGGCAACGATATAGGTTCCTTCCACTGCAAAACCCTGCTCAAGCAGCACCGCTTTTTCATCTAGAAACCGTTCTCCGGACATATCCAGGTAAGTGAACTGATCCCTTCCGGATTCGGGTAAGCAGAAGAACTGAAATTTCGCCATGTTGTACTCCCTGTTAAACGTTGCATAAACGGTGTGAAGAAAGCGCGATGTCTGTCTACAGGGATAATGAGATTAGATTACTGACATGTAAGGTGTTTGTAAATTTTTTATTCAAATGGTTGCATTTAGGATGAAAAAGCGACGCTTTTCTGATGCAAAAGTGGCGTGTTTCAAATCGGTGCGTTTCGGGGATTTTTTTGCACCAAAGGCGAATAAGAAATAAGTTGCTTACGGTGATTTCTTTATGTTCCAGGATGAATTTAATTATTTGTATTTAAAAGGAAAAATACTGAATTTTTGACTGTTTTTTTGTTGTTGGCCTGCCCTTTGCGTAATGCACTCCAGTTGAGATTTTTTATGTCAAAGCATGGAGAGAGCAAAGATGAAAAAAGCAGTGACGCTGAAACTGGCAGGTTTGGCTGCCGCTTCCGCCATTTCATTTCAGGTTGTAGCCGCAGATGACACCATTAAAGTGGGTGTGCTGCACTCACTGTCCGGCACCATGGCTATCAGTGAAACCACATTGAAAGACACGGTTCTGATGATGGTAGAAGAGCAGAACAAAAAGGGCGGCTTGCTGGGCAAAAAGCTTGAAGCGGTTGTTGTTGACCCAGCGTCAAACTGGCCTTTATTTGCAGAGAAAGCCCGCGAACTGATTGAAAAAGAGAAAGTGGATGTGGTTTTCGGTTGCTGGACGTCAGTATCACGTAAATCCGTCCTGCCTGTATTTGAAGAACTGAACAGCCTGCTGTTCTACCCGGTTCAGTATGAAGGTGAAGAGTCTTCTAAAAACGTTTTCTACACTGGTGCCGCGCCAAACCAGCAGGCGATCCCGGCTGTTGACTATCTGATGGATGACCTTGGTGTAGAGCGTTGGGTACTGGCGGGCACCGACTACGTATACCCACGTACTACCAACAAAATTCTTGAAGCGTATCTGAAAGACAATGGTGTCGCTCCTGAAGACATCATGATCAACTACACCCCATTTGGGCACTCCGATTGGCAGTCTATCGTTGCTGACATCAAGAAGTTCGGTGCAGCAGGCAAAAAGACTGCCGTCGTTTCAACCATTAACGGTGATGCTAACGTTCCGTTCTACAAAGAACTTGGCGCGCAGGGCGTATCAGCAGAAGACATTCCGGTTGTGGCTTTCTCCGTGGGTGAGGAAGAGCTTTCCGGTATGGATACCTCTGCACTGGTCGGTCACCTCGCTGCTTGGAACTATTTCATGAGCGTAGATACCGAGCAAAACGACGAGTTTGTTGAAAAGTGGCAGAAATACATTGGCAGCGAAGACCGTGTAACCAACGACCCGATGGAAGCGACTTACCTCGGTTTCAACATGTGGGCAAAAGCGGTTGAAAAAGCCGGCACGACTGAATCTGATGCCGTTCAGGATGCCATCATCGGTGTGACAGTACCTAACCTTACCGGCGGTTTTGCCACCATGATGCCTAACCACCACATCACCAAACCGGTACTCATTGGTGAAATCCAGGACGACGGCCAGTTTGACGTAGTCTGGGAAACAACCGGTGTGGTAGCAGGTGATGCATGGTCTGATTTCCTGCCGGGTTCCAAAGATCTGTTCGCAAGCTGGGAAAAACCGCTTTCTTGCGGCTCTTTCAACGTGACCACCGGCCAGTGCTCCGGTGCAGGACAGTAATAAACGCAATACCCAAATTGAGCGACCGGAAAAATATCCGGTCGCCTGAATTTGCCTGCCTGTGTTCCGGCTTCACTCAACCTTGGCTCATAGATGACTCAGGTAGGCCTTTTTCCTTTCATGGAAGATAACGATGACGAAAACAACACGATTGCAAAGCCGGGAGAGAACGTCCGGTTTTGTTTACTTGATGGCCAGAGCACTGATGCCGATATTGATTGTTTTATCGGCATTTCCTGCGCTGGCCGTTTCCACGTTGGCGGATGTTGAATCAGCGCTGAGTGGAAAAAATTTCGATCAAAAAGCTCTGGCAGTTCAATGGCTGGCAACTTCCGGTCATGAAAAAGCAAAACCTGCGTTGCAAGGGCTGCTCGATAGAAAAATCACCTACCACAAAAAAGAGAAAACGCTTTGGGAAGTTGAAGATGGTCAGGCAACCCACCTGTTTACCGGGGAGTCTGTTGCGGTAAAGAAAAAGCGTGATTACCGCAAGGTCACCATCAATAACGCCTTGCGCACCCAAATTCGAAACGCGTTGTCGACACTGGATCTTCGCTCCCCGGATGATACAGCACGGCTTGCAGCGGTTGACGGTCTGATTGGTACGACAGAAACCGAAATATTGCAGTTGTTCAGTGAATTGTTGCAGCGTGAGACAGTTCCGGCGATACGGCAATCGATGGAAATTGCTGTAGCGATTGGAACTTTGCAGGGAGAGCGTGGCGTTGAGACATCTGAAAAGCTTAGCGCTATAGCGTTGCTAACCGACGCCGGGCACCCCAAGGCGATGCAGGCATTGCAAAAAGCCCTGCCGGAAGTTGCTGAACCACAGGCAATCCGGGCTATCGAGCGAGGGTTAGACAAATATGCGCAAACCCAGCGCGTAAACTCGGCGGTAGAAACCCTGTATTTTGGTCTGAGCTCGGTTCTGTCCTGGTGCTGGCCGGAATCGGCCTTGCTATTACATTTGGGGTAATGGGCGTAATCAATATGGCCCATGGTGAGCTGATTATGCTTGGCGCCTACACCACCTATGTGATGCAACTGCTGTTGCCGGAAAGCACCGGTGTTGCCCTTCTTCTTTCTATCCCTGCAGCGTTTGTGGTCTCGGGGCTCGTGGGCATTGCCATTGAGCGTGGTGTGATTCGCTTCCTTTACGGCAGGCCACTGGAAACTCTGCTGGCAACCTTTGGGATAAGCCTTATTCTTCAGCAGGCGGTGCGCTCTATATTCTCCCCGTTGAACCGCTCGGTTGCCACGCCGGATTTCATGTCTGGCATGCTGGAAATCACGCCAATGCTTTCCCTTACCTGGAACCGGCTTTACATCATTTTCTTCTGCCTGATGGTCTTCCTTGCTCTGGTGTTTGTGCTGAAGAAAACCCCCCTTGGCCTGCAGGTTCGGGCTGTGTCCCAAAACAGGGCAATGGCGCGCGCCATGGGAGTGCGCTCGGAGTGGTAGATGCTATGACATTCGGTCTCGGATCCGGTGTTGCCGGCGTAGCGGGTGTGGCATTGTCGCAGCTCACCAACGTAGGCCCCAACATGGGGCAGGCTATATCATCGACTCCTTTATGGTGGTGGTATTTGGTGGGGTCGGAAACCTTTGGGGCACCATGGTTGCCGGTCTCAGCCTTGGCCTGTTCAACAAGATCCTGGAGCCTTGGGCCGGTGCGGTACTGGCAAAAATCCTGGTGCTGGTTTTCATCATCCTGTTTATCCAAAAGCGCCCGCGCGGACTCTTCCCGCAACGTGGCCGTGCAGTAGAGGGATAATGCCATGCTGACGCAATCAATTCTCAAACATGACCGTGGCGGCCAGATCCTTTTACTGGCATTGCTGGCAATTGCTGTCCTGGTGCCGGTTTTGAACCAACTGGTGCCTGCGGGCAACCCTTTCCATATTGAAACCTACACCGTTTCCCTGATGGGCAAATACCTGTGTTACGCGCTTCTGGCACTATCAGTGGATCTCGTGTGGGGATACCTCGGTATTCTCAGCCTGGGGCATGGCGCTTTTTTCGCGCTCGGCGGCTACGCCATGGGTATGTACCTGATGCGCCAGATTGGTGATCGCGGTGTTTATGGCAACCCGGAGTTACCGGACTTTATGGTGTTCCTCAACTGGCAGGAATTACCGTGGTTCTGGCTTGGGTTCGACCAATTCTGGTTCGCCTGCCTGATGGTAGTGCTAGTTCCGGGGGCGCTGGCGTTTGCCTTTGGCTGGTTGGCATTTCGTTCAAGGGTGTCCGGAGTGTACCTGTCTATCATGACCCAGGCGCTGACCTTTGCGTTAATGCTGGCCTTTTTCCGTAATGAAATGGGCTTTGGCGGCAACAACGGCCTGACGGACTTTAAAGATATCCTCGGTTTCAGCCTGCAAAGTGATGCGACCCGGCTGGCCCTGTTTGTGTCGTCGGCACTGGCGCTGGCGGCGTCCTACCTTATCTGCCGCGCAGTGATTGCCAGCAGGCTGGGCTCTGTGGCCGTTGCTATCCGGGATGCCGAACCGCGCACCCGATTTATCGGGTACCGGGTAGAGAACGTCAAGCTTTGGATATTCGTTCTGTCCGCTGCCTTGGCCGGTGTGGCCGGTGCGCTGTACGTGCCTCAGGTTGGCATCATAAACCCGGGTGAATTTGCGCCGCTGAACTCTATCGAAATCGTAGTGTGGGTGGCGTTGGGTGGCCGGGCTACCCTGTTTGGCGCGGTAGTCGGTGCTGTGCTGATTAATTATGCAAAAAGCTGGTTTACCGTGGAATTCCCGGAAGTATGGCTGTTCGCGCTGGGAGCGTTGTTTGTGGCATCGACACTGTTCCTGCCGCAAGGCGTTACCGGGTTGCTCGCCAAACTGAAAGCGGGTAAGGAAACGGGCAAAGCGGATAAAGCGAAGGAGGCCAGCGCATGAGTACGATGACAGAAACCGCGCCGACGGCGTTGGAAAAAGCGGCTCTGAAAGCCGGGCCGCTGGGTGAGCTGACCCGCCGCAATGAAGTGTTCAGTTTCCTGAAACCCCAGGAAAACCCGCTGATTGATACCCGGCATAACATGATGCTGTATGTGGAAGGTGTTTCGGTATCTTTCGACGGGTTTAAAGCGATCAATGACCTTAACCTTTACATCAAGAAAGGGGAACTTCGCTGCATTATCGGTCCCAATGGTGCGGGTAAAACCACCATGATGGACATCATCACCGGTAAGACCCGACCGGATGCCGGGCAGGTGTGGCTCGGTAGCAATCTGAATCTGTTAAAGATGGATGAGGCTGAAATTGCCAATGCCGGGATCGGGCGGAAATTCCAGAAACCGACGGTGTTTGAAGCACTTTCTGTCTGGACAAACCTTGAACTGGCGATGGCCGGGCCGAGAGGGGTCTGGCAGACGTTTCGGGCGCGCCTGAACGGTGAACAGCGTGATGACATAGAGTACGTTCTGGAGCTTATTGGCCTCAAGGACCAGCAAACACTGCTGGCCGGGAATCTTTCCCACGGACAAAAACAGTGGCTGGAAATCGGCATGTTGCTGATGCAAAAACCGAAACTGCTGTTGGTGGACGAACCGGTTGCCGGGATGACGCACCAGGAAATGGATCGCACTGCAGAGTTGCTGCGTTCGTTGGCTGGTGAGCATTCAGTGGTAGTGGTTGAGCACGATATGGACTTTGTCCGCTCCATTGCCAGTACGGTGACTGTCTTGCACCAGGGACATGTGTTGGCGGAAGGGTCTATGTCGGACATTCAGTCCAACCCCAAAGTCCGTGAAGTCTACCTTGGCCAGTAAGGGAGTAGGGATAACATGCTGGAAATAAAAGGGTTAAACCAATTTTATGGCGAGAGCCATACCTTGTGGGATTTGGAAATGTCCGTTCCGGAAGGGGAATGCACCGTCGTGATGGGGCGAAACGGTGTAGGAAAGACCACACTCTTGCAGTGCATCATGGGTTTGCAGGCGGTAAAAAGTGGCGAAATATCTTTAAAAGGTACCGATCTGGTAAGAAAGTCTGCGGAAAGCCGGCCACGTCACGGTATTGGATATGTCCCGCAAGGGCGGCAGATTTTCCCGTTGCTGACGGTGGAAGAGAACCTGCAAATCGGCCTGCCTATCCGTAAAAAGGGCGATCGTAAAATACCGGAATACATCTATGAGCTGTTTCCGGTGCTCAAAGAGATGCTCCATCGCCGGGGAGGCGACCTTTCCGGCGGCCAGCAGCAACAGTTGGCAATCGGCCGGGCATTGGTTGTCGAGCCGAAATTGCTGATCCTTGATGAACCGACAGAAGGCATCCAGCCCAATATCGTGCAGGAAATCGGCGATATTATCCGCCGCCTGAATCAGGATATGGGGCTGACGGTCATGCTGGTGGAACAGAAGCTGCCATTTGCGAGAAAAGTCGGGGACCGTTTCTGCTTGCTTGATCGGGGCCGGGCCGTCGCGAATGGTCCGATGGAAAGCCTGGATGACAAGCTCATCCGGGAATACCTGACAGTGTGAGTGAATGAATATCGAGCGGGCGAAAGCCCGCTTTTTAGTTTTCAGTTAAAAAGTTGCGACCTTTTCATGGCTTCGCCGTCTTTAAAGGCACATCCAAAGTGATGAAGCGAAAAGAAGATAAAAGGAGCGAACCATGAAAAACGTAAAATGCTGCCAAAATAGCGAAACCATCCAGTCTGTCTGCGCCTGTTGTTGCTCTGCGGGTTGCTGTGTACCGGAAAGTGAAAAAGCGCCGGCTTCTGGTGTAGACTGTTGTGAAACACAACATTGTTGTTCAGGTGAAAGCTGGAACACATGCTGCCCGGAGGCATGTTGCTGATGACAACAGCGCTTAACCAAACGGTTACCCACTCAGATATCGGGGCGGCTTTTGCCGCCCTTCAGCAAAGCCTGAGAAAGTACCTTGGCCGCAAACTGCCAGAGGCCGTTGACGCCGATGACGTTATCCAGGATATCTTCGTCAAAGCCCTGCTTGCATCAGAATCACAACGCTCCATCGAAAACCTGACCGGGTGGTTGTACAGCGCCGCAAGGACGGCCGTGGTCGATTACTACCGCAACCACCATAAATCGGAACCTCTGCCGGATGATCTTCAAGCCGATAAGCCGGATGATCGCTTTTGCGAAGATCTGTCCGTTTGCCTGGCTCCGTTTATCGATACGTTGCCGGATAAATACCGGGATACCCTCAGAGAAGTAGACATCAACAACCGCAAGATGAAGGAATTGGCAGAAGAAGAGTCAGTTTCTCTGTCTGCGGTAAAAAGCCGGGCTGCGAGAGCCCGGAAAATGGTAAAGCAACAAATCCAAGCATGTTGTGAACTGGAGTGGCAGGATGGTTTTGTGGTGGACTGCCAGAAAAACCCTTCTGCTATCACAGAGAGTAACAATTCGGGTGGGTGTTGCGGCTGTTGAGCCTACAGTACCCTGGTTCGTTTTCTATCTTGTTCAATTTCGATATCACGGTAACAACATTTCCCGTTTTGCCGCATAAATACGGTATTGGCGATAAGCCAAATCCGGGTGATATTTTGGGCGGGCCCGCCAATGTGGGCGTGGTAGTCAGCAAAGAGGTCCCGCTCTTCAGTCAGCTCCTTCCCGATCAATGCCGGATCATTGCGCTGCACGACATGCGTCTCAATGGGATTCCACATCGGGATAGGGCAGCGAAATACTTTGCCAATAGGCAGCTCGCTGCTCCACATGTAGGTAATGTCCTGCCCGTCATCAAACTCCACTGCGATGGAGAGATAGTCATGAGTAATCAGGGCATCCTCGGCAACGTCGGACGGCAGTTTTTCTGCAGTCCATTTCCAGTGGAGCTTCGTCTGCTCTTTAAGCGGCAGAGACAGTGGGTATTGGAGAATGCCGACATTCTTGTGGGTATTGCAGCAAATATGGCCGGATTCCGGTTGGGTAAAGATACCCCCGTCACCGAACAGGTAGTGGTTGTGCCATCCGGGCGGGAGTGTTTCGGTTTCGTTCAGTCGGTTAATCTCCGACGCCAGTGCTCCCCCTGCATCACCTTGGGATGATATCCGGTACAGGCCGTCAAGTACCTCGCCTTTCCAGAAGATAGCGACCCCCTCTATATGCCCCTCTTCAGCAAGGTAGGTTTCCATGGTTGGGAAGAGTTCGCCCTGCTCGTTGATAAAGTCCCCGGTTCCCCTGGCAATAGACAGCATGCCACCCTCTGGCGCGGTATAAGTGCCGGTATTTCGCATGGGGTTATAAATAGGGCTGTTGCCCACCTTGGCGAAGAAAGCGAGCCCCGGCTCAACCCATAACCCGGCTTCCTTTGACATCCACCATTTCCCGTTCAGCAAAAAGGTAACATGTTGCCCTTTGGCAATGTGCCCAAGGTTCTTTTGCCAAGGTCGATCGGCAGGCACCAGCTCAAACGTTTCCACCCGTTCAATATCGACACCGGAAGAGGCGACTAACCCGGTCAACGTTGTAGTGAAATTTTTTGTTTCTCTCGGGGTTTGTGGTTGCGCCAGTGCTGCCGCGCAAGGAAGTGTCAGACCCAGCCCCGCAACAGTCTGGAGGGCATGTCGCCGGGATAGCTTTCGCATTTCTTGTTCTCCGTTTTTGATATATCCAGAATTAAAGCTGGATGAACTGCCATCCTGCGGGTGAGGTGTGGGTAAGAAATGGGTAAGACTATCCTGAGATTAACGTCAGTTTTGTGTCAGGGCAGCCGTGGAGTGAGGGATCTGGTCAAACCGGTACCCGGCACCGCGAACAGTTTTGATGATCTCGGGTTCTGCCGGTTCCCGCTCCACTTTTTTACGCAGGGAAGCGATGTATTGATCCAGAGCCCGGCTGGTAGGAATGTGGTTTCGCCCCCAGCAAATGTCATAGAGTTCGTCCCGGCTGACAACATGCCCGGCTTTTCATACAGCAAGGCGAGGATCTGTAATTCGCGCCGTGTCAGTTCAATTGTGTTGCCGTTACGGTAGGCGCGCATGGCTTGTGGGGATATATGTAAATCTGCCATGAAAAAGCCGGATTCATCCTCTGACCGGAATGAACCCCTGTGTGGACGTGTTGGCATGTTTTTAATTATCCAAGCACTCAGGAAAAAGGTAAGGGGAACAAGATACAGCCACGGGGAATAAAGCGTTCTCGGCAATGGGAATACCGCTGTAGAGGCCGAAATTGTAAGTCCGGGAATGGTTTCGATTGATGAGGCATTGTAGCCCCGGATACCGGGCACAAGGTTGCGGCCAAAGGCATCCTGAATCGAAAACCGGTTTCGGTTTTCAAGGAGGAACGGCTGTTGCCAGAGCCACCCATATATCTCCCCGGCTTTACCAAGCGCACACTGTGTGAGGCTGTTTTCCCGCCAGCAAAGCAGGTATGACGCGCCATTGCTGGTGGTAACCGGCTGCCACAGAGTGATGGAGGTATCTTTGGTCAGTTGCTGGTGAAGTTGCCTTACAGTTGCCAGGGTATCTTTTGCCAGTTGAATTTGGTCTACCGGGATCAGCCTGTCTGACATCGGAAAAATCAAGCCATCATCTCCGTACACGACGAAGAGATCGGCAAGCGGATTATGGTAAATATAACCCACGCCTTGGCGTGATCCTGATAGGTAATAACTTTTGCCAGTTCGCGTCTATAAAGCGTTTCTAACGTTTCTGTCCGTTCTGAAATGACTGACGCAAAGTGGGTCGTCTCTCTGTCCAGCATGGTTCGCCATGCTTGCTCTTTAAATGAGTCCAGCCATTGCAAAGCTGCCACCAGCAAAGCACTGGCAGCGGCACAGACGAACAGAGATGATGCCAGCCCTTTACCCAGTCTGCGTTGTTCGTTCCCTGACATGTGGATATTCGGTCAATAAAGAATAATGTTATTTGGCTATCTTCGCAGATTCTTATGTGGGTGACCTGTTTCAACCCTGTGATTAGGCGGCGTTACTGTTTTTTCAACTGCACTCTTAACTGGTATTTCTGGATTTTTCCGGTTGGTGTCCTCGGAATTTGGGTAAAAACAAAATGCTTGGGTACTTTGAATCCAGCCAGGTTTTCGCGGCACCATGAGCGCAGCTCTTCTGCCGAGGCAGTTTTGTCGTTGTGGCATTCCACGAATGCAATAGGAGCCTCCCCCCACTTGTCATCCGGGATTGCGACAACGGCAACCACTGCGACAGCCGGGTGTTTGTAAAGCACCTCTTCAATCTCGATAGAGGAGATGTTTTCACCGCCGGATATAATGATGTCTTTTGAACGGTCTTTAAGCTGGATATAGCCGTCGGGATGCTTTACAGCCAGGTCACCGGAATGAAACCAGCCGTCTTTGAATGCCTCCTCTGTTGCCTGAGGGTTTTTGAAATACCCCTTCATAACCACATTGCCACGGAACATCACTTCCCCCAACGTTGTACCGTCACAAGGAACCGGCTTCATTGTTGACGGATCAAGTACGTCGAGAGACTCCAGCGGAAGGTAACGTACACCTTGCCGGGCTTTCAGTGCCGCCTGTTCCCCTGCCGGGAGTGTATCCCATTCCCGGTGCCATTCGTTGACGACGGCAGGGCCATATACTTCAGCAAGCCCATACAAGTGGGTGACGTTAAACCCGGCATTCTTCATTCTTGCCAATGTTCTTTCCGGTGGCGGGGCGGCGGCAGTAAAAAACTCCACCCTATGGGCAAGTGAGGGGGTGGGAATGTCGGCGTTTTCCTCGCAAACCGAAAGAATAATATCCATGACGACGGGGGCACCACAAAGCAGGGTGACATTGTGTTCATTCAGGGCTGCCCATACCGGTTCCGGGCGTACCTGGCGAAGACAAATATGGGTGCCGTAAATTGCCGATATCGTCCAGGGAAAGCACCAGCCATTGCAGTGAAACATCGGCAGGGTCCACAGATAAACCGAATGTTTGGGCATATCCGCGGTGAAAACATTCCCGAGTGCCAAAAGGTAGGCTCCCCGATGATGGCAAACCACGCCTTTAGGGTTACCAGTGGTACCGGAGGTGTAGTTGATGGATATGGCATCCCATTCGTCCACGGGTTGCAACCAGTTAAAATCCTTTTGTCCGAGCTCAACGAAAGCGTTGTAGTCCTCGTATCCCGCTGGTAACGCTGCTCCCGGTTTGAAACCTTTCCACTCAGGGTCGCAGTAAAGCAGCAGTTTGGGATCAGCATTGGCCTGCGTCAGGGCCTCTTGGGCCACTTCCAGAAATTCAGCATCTACAACCAGAACTTTTGTTTCAGCATGGTCTAGTTGGTAGGCAATGGTGGTTGCATCAAGCCGGGTGTTGATGGAGTGCAGGACAGCACCGGACATTGGCACACCGTAGTGACACTCCAACATCGCCGGGGTGTTTGCCAACATTGCTGAAACCGTATCACCCCTGCCGATCCCCTGATGGTGTAACTGGGAAGCCAACTGCCTGCTGCGGTCGTAAAACTGCTGGTAGTTCCATCGTTGCTGGCCATGCACAATAGCAGTGTGCTCTGGAAAATTGGATGCTGCCCGTTCAAGAAATCCCAACGGGTCAGTGGTTGGAAGTTAGCAGGGTTCCTGTCCAGGCCGGAGTTGTATGGATTTGTCATAACCCGCCTTACTTATTTGTCCAGACAGGAGCCCGCTTTTCGACGAAAGCTCGGATACCTTCCTCCCCGTCTTTCGCAAGCATATTACTGACCATAACTTCACTGGCGTAACGGTATGCCGATTCAAGTGTCATTTCGCGCTGGTGGTAAAACGCTTTTTTGCCGGTCGCCAGCGTCAGTGAAGACTTCTCAGCAATTATTGAGGCCACAGTCTGGGTAAATTCCTGAAGGGATTCACTGTCAATTACCCGGTTTATCAGGCCAATCCTCTCAGCATCTGTTGCAGAAAACACATCACCGGTAAGCAGCATTTCCATTGCGTGTTTGTTGGACACGTTTCGGGACAGGGCCACCATCGGAGTTGAACAGAACAGGCCGATATTGACACCGGGTGTAGCAAACCTGGACGTATCAGATGCGTACGCAAGATCGCAACTTGCTACCAATTGGCACCCTGCGGCGGTTGCAATGCCGTCTATTTCAGCAATGACCGGCTTGGGGTTATTGACGATGGACATCATCATGGCTGAGCATTTTTCCATCAATGCGGTAAAAAAAGCCCGCCCGCCATCTGATGCCTGTCTGGCTGCTGTTATTTCCTTAAGGTCATGGCCGGCACTGAATGCAGGGCCGTTGGCGCGTAAGACGATGACTTTGACCTTTTGGGATTCTGACGCATTTTGCAGGGCATTGTGCAAGGTCACAATCATGTTTTCGGACAACGCATTCCTGCGTTGGGGCTGTTCAACGTCAGGTGTAATACGCCGGATTCTGCCAGGCTGGATTGAATCAGTTCACTCATATGTGGCTCCCATTCTGCATTGCTGTTTTTTGATTTAGCGCCACTAGATCGTCAAAACAGCGCCTTGACTGACAGCCAATCAACTCTCGCTGAAAACTGCACCTTGAGGTGGTTTGGGTATATTTGTATTTTACGCCACACTCCCGGGCTGCCTTTTTGCTGTCAGCGACAAAAGAGTTTTGCTCACCGGGGATATTTGCACTGTTAAAGCGCATTACATGGGGGAGTTGGTGCAAAACCTGAAACGCCGGATGCATATGTCGCCATGTAATGAAGAAAAATCATTAGGTTATGGTTAAGGCTGGATGGGTGAAGGTTGGTGCAAGTATTGCTTATAACTTGTTATCCAAGAAAAAAGGTGAGGGGATATGACGGCTAGTTTGTGTGGGGAAATAGATGTACCGGAAGCCGAGGGATGGTTAGCCCGGTTGCATCTTGGTTTTTCTGACAGGGGTGATAAGACAGTGCTCCGGGACCGAAAGCAGGAGGGGCCGCTGGCTGTGCAAAGACCCCTGTACCCGGAAGGAAAGGCTTGCCATACCTACCTGCTGCACCCTCCCGGCGGTGTTGTCGGTGGGGACCGGCTGGACATTTCAGTTGCTACCGAACCCGGGGCTCACGCTTTGGTTACCACGCCGGGGGCCACCAAGTTTTACCGCTCAGCCGGTGCGTTGGCGACACAATCCCAACGTTTTAACGTTGCTTCCGGTAGCCTGCTTGAATGGCTTCCTCAGGAAAACATCCTTTTTCCTGAAGCCAACGCCCGTTTCGAAACGGATATTTACCTGGCAGAGGGTTCGCGCTTTGTTGGTTGGGAAATGCACTGTTTTGGCCGCCCGGCAATAGGGGAAAGTTTTCCGTCAGGGCAGGCTTCCGGCGCAACTCGGGTTTATGTCGATGGCGAATTGGTTCTGGCTGAACAGCTCCGGGTGAAAGGTGCCACTGAAACCGAACGGGCCGCCAGTCTGCGGGAATTCCCAATGACAGCCACAATGATAATTGCCGGAGATAGCGAGCCACTGTTGGAGCCGGTTCAACAATGGCTGCTTGAGAATGATGTTTCGTTGAATAACCGGGGGGTGATCGCAGGTGCAACGTATGTTGATGGCTTACTGGTGATCCGGGCGTTGGCAACCGGTACGGAGCCACTGCTGGCTATGTTTACCCGGTTCTGGCAAATGGCGCGTGAGCACTGGTTTGGCGTCGTGCCCATAGAGCCTCGGATATGGAAGACCTAAGAGGGGAGGTGCAATGGATATTGTGCTGTTGAATACAATAAACGCCCATACAGTCGGGTTAGTTTCTCTTCTTAAAGACAGCGTGGATAACGGAGCGTCAGTTGGCTACCTAGCCCCGCTGTCCCCCAATGAGTCGCTGCAATATTGGCTGGATGTAGAGCACC
Source organism: Photobacterium sp. JCM 19050 (assembly GCA_001310455.1). GTDB lineage: Bacteria > Pseudomonadota > Gammaproteobacteria > Enterobacterales > Vibrionaceae > Parasalinivibrio. The sequence goes on along the minus strand of BAXG01000004.1, from coordinate 159,741 downwards.
AGTTAGAAAAGGGAGAAAAGGCGTTGTTCATCGCACTTTTGGGTGAAAAGGTGGTGGGGACGGTGCAGCTTGCACCGGTTTCCAAGCCCAATGGCAACCACAGAGCGGAAGTAGAGAAACTGCTGGTACATAAGAGCTGCCGGGGCGCGGGTATTGGAACCCGTCTGATGGCGAGGGTTGAGCTGGAAGCCCGCAACCTGGGGCTGAGACTTTTGCTGCTCGATACCCGGGAAGGCGATCCGGCGTCTGCGCTATACAGGAAACTTGGTTTTGTAGAAGCAGGGAAAATCCCTGACTTCGCACTGAACGAGTACGGGAGTGGATATGACCCGACAGTTATCTTTTATAAACCACTGGTGTAAAAGAAACCCGAAAGCGTGAAAACGCCGGGACAGGAGCCCGGCTTACTATATTTAGCTGTTGAAGCAGCTTACTGATAAGGCTGTACCAGCGGTTTCAGATCGTCAGCTACGGTGATTTTGGCCTCAGTGGCTGCCTGAACGTCTTCAAGTGTGAAGCCCGGTGCGATCTCCGTCATCACCATGCCTTCCTCGCGGATTTCAAACACACCCATTTCGGTAATGATCATGTCCACCTGGCCGACTGCGGTGAGCGGCAGGTACAGGCTTTAAGGAGTTTGGCATTGCCTTTGGCCGTGTGCTCCATCGCCACGATGACTTTCTTCGCACCCACCACCAGATCCATGGCGCCGCCCATACCCGGTACCAGTTTGCCCGGGATAATCCAGTTGGCAAGGTTGCCATTCTCGTCCACTTGCAGCGCACCGAGAACCGTTACATCAACATGACCGCCGCGGATAATGGTGAAAGAGTCGGCACTGCTGAAATAGCAGCAGCCGTTGACGGCGGTAATCGGTTGGCCGCCGGCGTTCACGCAGTCCGGGTCCAGGTTAGTTTCATCTGCCAGTCCGTCGATACCGAGCAGGCCGTTTTCCGATTGCAGGATAAGCTCTACATCTTTGTCGACTTCGTTGGCAACCAGAGTAGGCATACCGATACCGAGGTTAACCACGTCACCATTACTGAGTTCCTGTGCCACACGCCAGGCAATATTGCGGCGCATGCCCTCTTTGCTGATTTCAACTGCCATGGCATCAGGCTCCTTTCTGGTAAATGTGGTCAACAAAAATGCCCGGTGTGTGCACAGCTTCCGGCATGATTTCCCCGGTTTCCACCAACTCGATAGCTTCTGCGATAACGAGGTCCGCCGCCGTTGCCATCATCGGGTTGAAATTCTGGGTGGTGCGGGCATAAAACACGTTGCCGCGACGGTCAACTTTGGAGCCGCGAATCAGGGCAAGGTCAGCACGAAGCGGTTTTTCCAGCAGGAAGTCTTTCCCGTCAATCTGGATAACTTGCTTGCCTTCAGCGACCATGGTGCCAAGCCGGTAGGTGTCAGCACACCACCGAGGCCTGAGCCCCCGGCACGGATACGCTCTGCCAGCGTTCCCTGCGGGCACAGTTCTACTTCGAGTTCACCGTTGCACATCTGGCGGCCGGTTTCCGGGTTGGTACCAACGTGGGAGGCATAGAGCTTTTTGATGCGTTTTTCAGCGATCAGTCTGCCTGAGCCTGATGTCGGCGTGCCGGTATCGGTCGAAATCAGCGTGATGTCCTTAATGCCTTCTTCCAGCAGGATATCAATCAGCCCCTCAGGCGCACCGTTGGCCATAAAGCCGCCGATCATGATGGTCATACCGTCGTGAAGTTTGGCTGCAACGGCGTCGCGGGTGGTTAACTTACACATAGCTCGTCCTCACTTCTCGATACGGCGGATGATGACTGCGGTTCCCATACCACCACCAATGCACAGCGAGGCGAGGCCAAGGGTGTGCTGCTTACGTTCCATTTCGTAAATCAGTGAGGTCAGGATACGAGCACCGGATGCACCCAGAGGGTGGCCCAGCGCAATGGCGCCGCCGTTCGTTGGTGCGTTCATGGATCCATGCTTCTGTGACGCCATGCTTTTCAGCCAGCAGTTTCACAACACCCAGCGCTTGGGCCGCGAAGGCTTCATTGAACTCAAAGCACTCAATGTCTTCAATGCTGAGATCTGCTTTGTCCAGGGCGTTGGCAACCGCAGGAACCGGGCCAAGACCCATGACTTCCGGAGACAACCCAGCCTGGCCGTAGCCGACCACTTCAGCCAGTGGCTCAAGGCCATGGCGCTCACAGGCGGACTTGGAGGCCAGGATAATCGCTGCAGCACCATCGTTGATACCGGAGGCGTTACCGGCTGTAACCGTGCCCTCTTTTTTGAATGCAGGGCGAAGGCTGCTCAGTGCTTCCAGCGTGGTGTCGGTCTTAGGGTATTCGTCACGCTCGACGGTGTACTGCTTGCGGCGGAAAGTGACTTCAACCGGCTCAATCTCGCTGTCGAATCCGTGGTTTTCCAGCGCAGCGGCGGCCTTTTGCTGGCTGGCAAGGGCAAAGTTATCCTGTGCTTCACGGCTGATACCGTGGCGCTCTGCAATGTTTTCGGCGGTGATACCCATGTGGTACTGGTTAAACACATCGGTCAGGCCATCTTTGATGATGGTATCTTCCATAGACTGGTGACCCATACGCACACCGCCACGTACACCAGCATTCACCACATAAGGTGCCTGGGACATGCTTTCCATCCCGCAAGCCACCACAATGTCAGCATCGCCGCTGCGGATATGGCTGACTGCATCCATCACCACTTTCATGCCGCTGCCGCAAATCATATTCAGGCTGTAAGCCGGAACGGTTTCCGGGATACCCGCTTTGATGGCTGCCTGACGGCCCGGGCCCATGCCGACACCTGCGCCCAGTACGTTGCCGACAATCACTTCATCAATAAGGCTGGTATCAAGCTGGCACTGGTTCAGCGCACCGCGAATAGCCACTGCGCCAAGCTCTGGTGCGCTCAGTGGTGACAGAGCACCGTTAAAACTGCCGATAGGGGTACGCTTGGCAGCGACAATGTAGATAGGTTCCATGGTAGATGTCCTGATTATGTGTTTCCGTTGGAACCAGTGTATTGAGCCTTGAGGGCAAAGTGATATAGCCAAGGATTCAAGGCCGCTTTGCAAAAATGCAAAGCAGGAAAGTGCGCTTTGTCACGCCCTTAGTCACGGATGTTCATTACGCTGGCTGCAATTTCGATGAACTTTGAGGGAACAAGACATGGCAATCAAACTCGCTTGTGCGCCTTGCTGCTGGGGCGTTGAATCTGCGAAAAACGGCAACAACCCGCGCTGGCAAACGGTTCTGGAAGAAGCCCGTCAGCCGGGTTCTCCGGCCTTTAACTGGGGCCTTATGGTTTCCTGCCAACTGACGGTGAAGTGTTGTCGGGTGCGCTGAAAGAAAACGGACTGGAAGTGGTCGCCGGTACACTCTTTGAACCGCTGTGGGACAAGAAATGCCAGGTGGATATTTTGGTGAAAACCTACCAGCTTTGTGCCGTGCTAAAGAGCATAGGTGCAATCGGCTGGTGGTCATAGACAGCGTGAACGACGTGCGCAGCAAGTATGCCGGGCTGCCGGATGAAGCACCAAGGCTGGATGAAGCGCACTGGCAGCATATGATGGAAACCATTCGCTGGGTAGCGACGATTGCGCGTGAAAAAGGTATCCGGGCTGTGGTTCATCCCCATGCCGGCGGCTACATAGAATATAAAGACGAAATTGACCGGATGCTGGAAGAGGTGTCAGCAGAGGATGCGGGTCTGTGCCTGGATACAGGCCACCTTTACTATGCTGGAATGGATCCCGTGCATAGTCTGGCGGAATATGCGTTCCGGCTGGAATATGTCCACTTCAAGGACATCCACAAAGATCGACTGGAAAACGCCATAGAGCGTCGTACCGGTTTCTGGCAGGCCTGCGCGGATGGCGTGATGCGTCCAATCGGTGAAGGGGATATTGATTACGCCGGTGTAGAAGCCGCGCTCAAGCAGATTGGCTATGAAGGCTGGATCACCATAGAGCAGGAACGCGACCCCCGGGACTGCGCAACCACGCTCCCGGATATTACCCGAAGCCGCGAATACCTGGTGGAAAGAGGATACCGGATTTAGGTGTCACGCGGATAGAATACGCCACCTGCCACGGGTGGCGTTTTTGCTTATTTGTCCTGCAGAAACGTCAGTATCTCTCCAAGCAATGCATCCGGGTTTTCTTCAATGACCAGGTGTCCTGTGCCATCAATCACTTTTAGCTGCGAGCCAGGAATAAGGCTGTGAAGTTCGCGGGCTTTATCCAAAGGAATCCAAGTATCTTCTCGGCCCCAGAGTATCAGGGTGGGGGTTGAAATGGTCGGGTACAGTGGCTGTACCTCTTCCGTATAACCGGAATGCGACTGTGCGATCTGGCGGTAAAATGCTGCTTTTCCTTTTTCGCCAGTCCAAGGGGCGACAATGCCGTCCATGGTGTCGGGTTCGATTGGTTTAAATGCTGCAGTTTTTACGTAAGCTCTGACAATGGCATCGTGGATATAATCCGGAACGCCGGCAAATGCGGATTCGTACTGGTTTACATGTTTGAAAAACGGCGAACCCCAGGGTGAAACAGCAACCGGGTCGATGAGAATCAGTTTGGAGAAAGAGCAGCCGTTCAGTAAATGCGTCCTGAGCACAGTCGCGCCGCCGAAATCATGGCCTATTGCCAGTGAGTTATCCAAGCCCCAATGATCGAGAAGCCGGTCAAGAATCCGGTTTTGGATTCCAAGGGATACATCACCTTCTTCCTTGCTGGACTGGCCGTAACCCATCAGATCAAAGTAATGGACTTTGTATTTGGCTGCCAATCTGCGAATTAAATGGCGAAGATTAAATGATGACCAAGGCGTACCGTGTACTATTACAAGCGGTTCACCGTCACCCGCAATATCATAGCGAACCTCTCGGCCTTCAAAATCGATGCTCTGCTTGAGGCGCCAGCCATCAGGTTGTTCATGATGTTCAGTTTCCATCTTTCAGTTCACCATTTACTGAATCAATGGGTTAAGTGTGGCCTTACGTTGGGCTTCGCTAACTCTTATTTTTAACACACCGGATAATAATCAGCCTATTGGAAGTCTTTTTTCCAATCCTTCCAGAATCAAATCCAGCCCGAACTCAAAATCATGGATACCGTTGTGCTCCCCGCTGATTACGGCCCTGGCCATCTTGTTGAGGTAAGGGAAAACGTCTTCGGGAATCATGTCTATGTACCTTCGGCTACTTCTGCGTATTCATCGCTTTCAAACGGAAAATTGAGCGCCTGCAATGTGAAGCCGTACAAATGGCTGTCAATCAGGTTCCAGGCATGATCACAAACACTAATGGGAAATCCGGCTTTGTGCAGGCAGCCGACCGTCGCATCGACATAATGCAACACCACGGGTTGAGTGTTTACCCGGGAAACAAGCGGTTGGGTCGCCCAGCTGTGGCGCATTAGGATTGCATAGGCAGACAGGCAGCGTTTGCGAATTTCATCCTTCCAGTACCCATCTAGGTCCGGCCTGTAAATCCCTTCAACAATTCGACCGACCATTCCGTCGATCATCTCTTCTTTGTTTTTAACGTGGTTGTAGAGCGACATAGCCTGTACACCCAGACGCTCAGCCACTTTTCGCATGGAAAGTGCCTCAAGCCCATTTTCATCGGCGTAGGCAATGGCGGCATCAATGATTCTTTCCGGGCTAAGTGCCTGTTTCATGGTGTACTCCGGTTTTATTTAAGGTTCACATTCTAATAACAAGTTGCGCAAACTTACAGTGTATGTTTGACTTACACTGTAAGTTTGAGGGGAATCAAACAGGTTTGCTGAAAATCAATGAAACAGGGTTCATGGAGGAAGGAATGAAAGCAGCGGTGTGTGAAAACTATGGCGGGGCTGAGGTACTTGGGTGCAGGGACGTACCGAAACCGGAACCCGGTGCAAAAGAGGTATTGGTAAGGATCTGTGCGGCCAGTGTCACCCGGCGGATACCATGATGCGCGCCGGTACGCCATTTTTCGCCCGCCTTGCGACGGGGTTGCGAAAACCAAAGCATCCCATACCGGGAACCGGCTTTGCCGGTATTGTTGAATCTGTGGGAGAAGGTGTTTCCCGGATTAAAGCTGGTGACCGGGTGGTGGGTGAATCCGGTCTGACATTCAGCGCCAACGCAGAATATGTGAGTGTTCAGGAAGATGGGATACTGCAAATACTGCCGGATGAAATCAGTTTCGAGGAAGCCGCGCCGCTTTGTGACGGTATGCTGACAGCATACAACTTTTTGTGCTTGATTGGTGAGTGCAAGCCGGGCATGCGGGTGATGATTAATGGGGCATCGGGCGCTGTCGGCAGTGCCGGTGTGCAAATTGCCAAACTGACAGGGGCAAAGGTAACCGGGGTTTGCAGCGGAAAGAATCGGGATTTCGTGCTGGCTCAGGGGGCTGACAGAATCATTGATTATACCGCGAAAACCTGGGTGCAGAGGGTGTTCAATACGACCTTATCTTCGATGCCGTCGGAACGCTGACGTTCTCGGAGTGTAAGTCATTACTTACTGATAACGGCACCTTTTTAAGCCCGGTACTGTCGTTCCCATTTTTATTGCAGATGCTGGCTACCCGGTGTTTTTCAAAAAAGAAAGCCGTGTTTTCAGCGACAGGATTAAAGCCGCCATCTGAACTGAACGTTCACCTCCAAAAGATTCTGGGTTTTTACAGTGAGCAAAAGCTCTGGACTGAGATTGACCGGAAATACAGCCTGGATGAAATTTCTCAGGCGCACGCCTACGTAGATACAGGCAGGAAGCGGGGGAATGTGATTTTGACGGTTTCTTAGATGGCAGAGAGACGGGCCATGTAATAAGGCCCGTCTGTTATTGAGGTAACTTGTTGTTACTTAGCCAGTGAATTCGCCATGGTTTCGGTCAGCTTACCGTCCGGGTCACCGGAGAGATCCCATACAAACAGGCCAGCGTGTTTCTGTGCTTTGGCCCATTTAGCTTTTGCATTGATTGAACGCTCGTTTTCGTAGGAGATAAACACTTTTTTCTCCGGGTTCCAGAGGAAAGGCGCTTCTGCTTTTTCATCGTATCCTTGTTGGTAGCCCTCTGCCGCGGTGTAGTTGCGCATCAGGTCCCAATACATAAAGTAGCCCGGCTCTTTGCTGTCTGTCCCGAACGTCGCGCCTTTATTAGAGCTGAACTCTGTTGGGATGTTTTTGCCATCAAAGTCCTGGGTGCCTTCCCATCCTCGGCCATAAAAGGCTGCACCTACCACGATTTTCTCTTTTGGCATACCGAGATCTGTCATCTGCTTAATAAAGACATCGGTCCCCATGCCCCACCAGCCACTATCTGTTGCATACAGGTTTGTCAGGTGACCGGTTTGTGGGCCCCAGCCACCCAGGAAGTCATAGGTCATGGCAAACATATGATCGAGGAGGGGGGATACGGCTTGCCAGTCGATTCCGGCAGCTTTAAAGCCCACACCGACAGCGGTTCCGAGTTCATAGTTCCGGCCTGTTTTTTCAGAAAGCACATCAAAATTCTGGCGCAGGCTCTGTACCAGCAAGGTGAAGGCTTCTTTCTCGGCGGCTTTCTGCTCGTCAGATAAGGCGGTTTCCGGGTTCCATGGTGACGTCGTCAAACCGCCACCGCCGGGGTATTCCCAGTCAAGATCGATACCGTCGAAAAAGTCATATTGGGCGACCAGTTCAACGGCAGTTTGGCAAACCACTTCACGTCTTCAGGATTTTTCGCCATGGCGTGAAATGGTTCAGACATCGTCCAGCCACCGAAAGAGGGGAGGATTTTCAGGTTAGGGTACGTCTTCTTAAGTTCAGCCAATTGGGCAAAGTGGCCGTCATAGGGAACATTGACACTGACTTCGCCAAAATCGACATCCAGTGCGGATTCCTGGTCGACGACAATTGCGGTGAACGGTTTCTTTCCTTCACAGGCTTTGGCGACTTGTTGTTGTACTTCTTCGCTCGCGCCGGTCACCGGCCCGCACATACCTAAGAACGCATAAATAATATGGGTGAGTTTGTCTGCTGGGATGTCTTTTACGTTGTAGGGGTTGGCCTCGTTCTTGTATTGCCAGTCAGCGAAATAGCCGCCAACCACAGTATCAGCGGCCATTACTGACGGCGCGGACAAGGCCATCGCAGCGGCCAGGGCAAGTGCAGTTTTCATTTCAGAACCTCTTGTTTGATATTGTTGTGATGTATAAAACCCAGAAAAAACAGTTGGATAAGAGAAATGGTGGTGCGGATATGTTTTTTGTTCAGCGGTAAAGCTCACAGTTGCCTGAAATCTCGCCAATGGTGAGGTGGATTTGCGAGGAAGCAGATAGCCCTAAAGGATGATACTTGTTGGTTTTTCATCGCCTGTGCGAGGGAAAGCACACAGCAAAAAGCCCACCGAAGTGGGCTTTTGACATGATTGTCAGCATCAATTAGATGCGTGCTTTCACCGGCTCTTTTTCTGGAACCTTTCGGCCCAGTTTGGTCGCCATCACCTGTTCCATTTTCTCCAGGCTGACGCCCTTGGTTTCAGGAACGAATTTCACCACGATAACCATACAGATCATGGAGAGAGCAGCGAACAGCCAGAAGCTGAATGCGCCGTTGAAGGTCTCTTTCAGGTATGGGTTTTCGTTCAGCATTGGGAAGCTCTGGGTTACCAGGAAGCCGGTAAACCATTGGGCACCTACTGCAATAGACATGGCGCGGGTACGAATGCTGTTAGGGAAAATTTCGGAAATCATTGTCCAGCATGCGCAGCCCCATGATGTGGCGTAAGAAACCACATACAAACACAGTGCGAACAGCGCAGCGTAACCTGTGGTTCCCTGGAACAGAACAAAACCAACCACTGTCATACCGATTGCGCAGCCCAGCGTACCCCACTTCATCAGTGGCAGACGGCCCACCTTGTCAATCAGGTACATACCCAGGGCGTTACCCAGGATAAAGACAATACCCACGAAGGTTGTCTGGAACAGGGCGTTTTCAGTACCGCCAGCAATCGGTTTCAGGATTTCCGGAGTGTAGTACATGATAACGTTGATACCGGTCAGCTGCTGCGCAGCGGCGACGAATGTACCAATAACCAGGATGGCAAACAGCAGTGGTGAACGCAGGCTGACTTTGTTGCCTTTGGCGCCGGCGCTTTCTTTCAGAGAATCCTGGATTTCAGAAATCAGGCGGTCAGCATGTTCCGGGTTGGAGATACGGCACAGGGTGTCTTTCGCCTTGTCCACTTTGCCTTTCAGTACCAGCCAGCGAGGCGATTCAGGGATAAGGAAAAGCAAGCCGGCAAAAAGGGCCGCAGGAATAACTTCTGAACCCAGCATCCAGCGCCAACCCATGTCTACCAGCCAGGTTTCTGACATGCCTTTGGCAATCAGATAGTTCACATAGAACACACCGGTCTGGCCTACAACTGCCGACTGCTGGAACATACTTACCGCACGGCCACGAAAGTCTTTTGGCGCGACTTCAGACATGTACATTGGCGATACCACGCACGCCAGACCTACCGCGACACCACCGACGATACGAAGCCAGATGTAAAAGTCGAAGGTGTTTGCGAGCGCTGAACCGATAGCAGAGATGATAAAGAGGATTGCTGCAATAAAGAGGGTATTTCGGCGGCCATAGTTCAGGGCGAACCAGCCGGCGCTGACGGCACCCAGGATGCTGCCGAGAACCACACTGGAAACGGCCCAGCCGGTTTGAGCAGGGGAGAGTGAGAAGTAATCACGGATGGGACCGATGGCGCCGGAAATGACTGCGGTGTCATAACCGAGAAGGATACCACCCAGGGCGGCAATACAGCAGATTCGAACGATATAAGCAATATTATGTTTTTTCGAAGGTTTCACGTTATCAGTCGACATTGTCGAATTCCTTATTTTTATCCCACTCCCTTACCTGACCATCGAAACAGTAAGTTTATGGTGAATTTCCTGGGCTGTTTTGTGCGTAGGGTATTGCCCGGGATTTCAGCTAACGCCTGTCGTATTTATTGTATTAATGATTTGGAAAATATTTTTCAGTTTGGCGTTGATGTGAATGTTAGTGCTGATGGGTTGGTTGTGCCATAGCCAATAATCGCTTTTGTCTCAAAATGATACGCAGGTCATGTTGTGGAAAAGATTTTCCAAATATTGAAAACGTTTTACATCATTGAAATATAAAGAAAAAATATTATGTGATCTCGGTTCATATTCGTCTGTAACCCGCGTAAAGCCTAGGGTTTTCCATTAATTTCATATTTTGATTTGATGGATTTTTGATTGAAAAATATTTTTCATTTTTTGAAAAACGGGCGTATGTTTATCCCAACGCAAGAAAACGACCCGACGCGAAACAGACTTCCCAAAGAAAGTGAGATTCGGGTCACCTTAATTAAGCAAATTTAAGCCCTACAAAAAATTGGAGATAGAACATGAGCAAAGTTAAATACGGCATCAGCCACTGACCTGGACTAACGACGACATGCCAGAGCTGGGTGGCGACATTCCACTGGAAACTTGCCTGAGCGAAATGGCGGAAGCCGGCTTTACCGGTACTGAACTGGGCACCAAATACCCACGTGAACCAGAAGTGCTTATTCCTCTTCTGGCGAAGCATGGTCTGGTTCTGGCGTCTGGCTGGTTCAGCGGAAACCTGATGACTAACACCGCTGAGCAGGAAATCGCTGCCATGCAGGATCACATCAAGCTGCTGAAAGCCGCCGGTTGTACTGCGATGGTTTACGGTGAAGTGAGCAACACCGTACACGGTGACATCAACACTGCGCTGTCCAAGCGTGTCATCCTGACCATGGACGAGTGGAAGATCTACGGTGAGAAACTGACCACAGTTGCTGATTACCTGCTGAACGAGCACGGCATCAAGCTTTCTTTCCACCACCACGTTGGCACCATCGTAGAAACAGAAGATGACATCAACCTGCTGATGGAACTGACCGGTGAGTCTGTGCACCTGACTCTGGATACCGGCCACATCACTTACGGCGGTGGTAACCCTGTCACCATGATCAAGCGCTGGGGCCACCGTATCGGCCACATGCACTTTAAAGACCTGCGTCTGGATGTGATGAAAGCGGCACGCGATCAAGACAAGTCATTCCTGAATGCGGTACTGGACGGCGTATTCACCGTACCAGGCACCGGCGATGTGGATTATGACGACGTGTTCGCAGCACTGAAAGAGCGTAACTACGAAGGCTGGCTGCTGGTTGAAGCAGAGCAGGATCCTGCCAAGGCGCATCCTCTGACTTACGCGAAAACTGCTTACGAAAACATCACTGGCTACGCGAAGAAGTACGGCCTGTAACCGAAAGGGAACTGCCGGCCTGTAACCGGGCCGGCAGACAGGGATTACTCACAGATTGAGTTCTAGTTCGAGGAAGAAAATGAAAACTGTACGCCTGACTGTTGCCGAAGCGCTTGCACAATATCTGGCAGCCCAGAAAATCGAAATCGACGGCAAAGTAGAACAACTTTTCGGTACAGCCTTTGCGATTTTTGGTCACGGAAACGTTACCTGCTTTGGTCAGCAACTGAAGAATATTGAAGACAAAATCCCGACCTGGCGCGGTCAGAACGAACAGTCGATGGCGACTGCGGCTGTGGCGTATGCCAAAGCGAACCTGCGCCGCCGCATCGGTATTGCGACCACTTCTATCGGCCCGGGTGCAACCAACATGGTGACGGCTGCCGGTATCGCCCACACCAACCGTCTTCCTCTGCTGATGATTTCCGGCGATGCTTATGTCAGCCGCCTGCCGGATCCTGTGCTCCAGCAGCCAGAGAACTTCTACGATCCGTCCATTACCTGTAACGATGCATTCAAACCATTGACCCGTTACTGGGACCGTATTGTGTCGCCTTCGCAGCTTGTTCATACGCTGCCGCATGCAATTGATACCATGCTGGATCCGGAAACCTGTGGCCCGGTATTTATCGGCCTGCCTCAGGATATCCAGGGTGTTGCCTGGGACTTCCCGGAAGCTTTCTTGCAAGAACGTATTCACCGCATTCGCCGCCCAGAGCCAGAAATGGTTGCACTGGAAGAAGCGAAAGCCATGCTGATGTCAGCGAAGAAGCCGCTTATCATCTCCGGTGGCGGCGTGCACTACTCGCTGGCGACCGACGAGCTGGCGGCATTTGCTGCCAAGCACAATATCCCGGTGGTGGAAACCATTGCCGGACGCGCGACAATGCTGCAAGACAACCCGCTTAACGCCGGCCCTATCGGTGTAACCGGTTCTGATTCTGCCAACTACATGGCTGCCCATGCGGATGTGGTCCTGGCTATCGGTACCCGTCTTCAGGATTTCACCACCGGCTCTTGGTCGGTATTCCGTAACCCTGATATGAAGCTGGTCAGCATCAACGTTGCCAAGTTCGATGCGGTTAAGCACCTTTCTTATCCGGTTCTCGGTGATGCCAAGGTCTGTATGACCAAACTGTCCGGCCTGCTGGGCGACTGGAAATCCGGCCAGGACTGGGCGGATACCGCCAAAGAACAGGCTAACGAGTGGAAAGCACTGGTTGAGCGCCGTACCCACCCTCAGGAAGGTGATTTGACTCCGGGCCTCTCTTCTTATGCAGAAGTGATTGGCAAGGTTAACCGCCTGATGGAAAAAGGCGACACCGTTCTGACTGCGGCCGGTGGCTTGCCTGCCGAGCTGGCGATGAACTGGCAGAGCTACCAGATTGGCAAGTTCGACATCGAGTTCGGTTTCTCCTGCATGGGTTATGAAATCGCGGGTGGTTGGGGTGCCAAGATTGCCAACCCGGATAACGATGTGATTGTCCTGGTGGGTGACGGCTCTTACATGATCCAGAACTCCGACATCTACTCTTCTGTCCTGACCGGTCACAAGATGATTGTTGTGGTGTGCGACAACGGTGGCTTTGCGGTTATCAACAAGCTGCAGAACAACACCGGCAACGTGTCTTTCAACAACCTGCTGGAAGACTGCCGCCGCCCGGATGGCGAGGTCGCCCGTGTAGATTTCGCCAAGCATGCTGAAGCGCAGGGTGCGATTGCTGAGAAACTGACGTCTGTTGACCAGTTCGAAGCCGCTTTTGCCCGCGCCAAGGAAGCAGACCGCACTTACGTGATTGTTCTGGATATCGACCGGTATCGCCAATGGCATGGTCCAAGTGCGATTGTTGGTGGGAAGTGGGTCTGCCAGAAGTCACCCGTAATGAACACACTGCAGAGAAAGTGACAGCCTGGGAAGAAGGCCGCGCGAACCAACGTCGCGGTGTTTAACCGGACCCGGATTTAAAAATAACAACCAAATCCAAATAACAAATTTAAATCAGAAAGTTTGGCCCGGCGGATATACGCCGCCGGGACCGTAAGGAGCCCTACATGTTTAATGAAGAATTCCACTTTGAACAACCAATCCGCTGGGCAATGGTCGGCGGTGGCCGTGGCAGCCAGATCGGTTACTCACACCGTAACGCCGCGCAACGTGATGGCCTGTTCAAGCTGGTGGCCGGTGCTTTCGACCTTAACGCAGAGCGTGGACGCGACTTCGGTACTAACCTGGGTCTGGACGCTGACCGCTGCTACGCAAACTACAAAGAGATGTTCGAAGCCGAAGCCAAGCGTGAAGACGGTATTCAGGCGGTATCTATTGCTACCCCTAACTCCACGCACTTTGAAATCTGTAAAGCGGCACTGGAAGCTGGCCTGCATGTGGTGTGCGAAAAGCCAATTACCTTCACCACAGAAGAAGCGGAAGAGCTGAAGAAGCTGGCCGCCATGCAAAACCGCGTTATCGGTGTGATGTATGGCTACTCAGGCTTCCCTATGGTGCAGCAGGCGCGTGAAATGATTAAGCGCGGTGACCTGGGCGATGTTCGCGTGGTGAACATGCAATTCGCCCACGGCTTCCACAACGAAGAGCACGAACTGAACGATCCGGGCCTCAAGTGGCGTGTAAGCCTGAAGCATCCGGCCCAACCTATGTTCTGGGTGATATTGGTACTCACGCTTTCTATCTGTGTGAAGTGATGACCGGCCTGGAAGTGGATCGCTTGTCTTGTATGCGCCAGAGCTTTATCAAGTCCCGTGCTCCACTGGAAGACAACGCGCACGTGATGATGGAATTCAAGGGCGGCGCCGTGGGTACGCTTTGGGCGTCAGCGGTTAACTCCGGTTCAATGCACCAGCAGAAGATCCGCGTTGTCGGCTCTAAAGCCTCTATCGAATGGTGGGATGAGCACCCGAACCAACTACGCTATGAAGTACAGGGCGAGCCACCACGCATTCTCGACCGTGGTATGGGCTACCTCTACCAGGACGATGCAGGCGTCGGCGCGAACCGTGTAGGTGGCGGCCATGCGGAAGGTTATTTCGAATCCTGGGCAAACCTGTACCACCGTTTTGCGCTGGCATTCGCAGCAGCTGACCGTGATGACCAGGCTGCATTGGCTGATATCTGGTTCCCGGGTATTGATGCAGGCATCGAAGGTGTTCGCCTGTGTGAAAAATGCGTTGAGTCGGCAGACCAGAACGCTGCCTGGGTGGAATACAAGTAAGGAACTATGACCATGACTAAGATTGCACTTCAGCAGGATCGTCCTCTGGATGCCATCGTCCTGGGCCGCGCGGGCGTCGATCTCTACGCCCGTGAGGCAAACACCGACATGGCAGATATCTCCGGGTTCAATAAGTTTGTCGGTGGCTCCGCTGCGAATATCGCGGTGGCTGTTAACAAGCTTGGCGGTAAGGTCGGCTTTATCGGTTGTGTCGCTGAGGATGCATTCGGCGGTTATGTGAAAGGTTACATGAGCGGCCTGGGCATCAACCTTGACGGCATGATGACTGACAGCTCAGGAAGCCGCACGTCAGTGGCCTTTACAGAAATGAAGCCGAGTGACTGCACTGTGCTGATTTACCGTAACAAGGTTTCCGACCTGACGCTCAAACCTGAGCAAATCAGCCAGGCTTACATTGCCAGTTCAAAAGTGCTGGTGGTAACCGGTACGGCGCTGTCTGAAAGCCCAAGCCGCGAAGCGACACTACTGGCCATGGAATATGCCCGCCGCAGCAATACCGTGGTAGTGCTGGATGTGGATTACCGTCCTTACTCATGGCGCACCGATGTTGATGCATCCATTTACTACGGTATCGCAGCTGGCTTGTCTGACATCGTTATCGGCAACCGAGAAGAGTTCGACATGATGGAAACCGTTATCGCACCCGGCAACAAGGACGATGACGCAACCGCAGCCCGCTTTATGCGCGCCAACACCCAGGTGGTGGTGATCAAAGCCGGTGAGTTGGGCTCTAAGGTTTACTGCCGTGACGGTCACAGCTTCCAGCAGGGTATCTTCCGCGTGAAGGTGAACAAGCCTTTCGGTTCGGGTGATTCGTTCGCAGGTGGCCTGATTTGGACACTGGTTAACGGCGGCACACTGGAAGACGGCGTTAAGCACGGTTCAGCAGCGGCGGCGATTAACGTCAGCGGCACCAGTTGTACCGAGCAATGCCAACCCGAGAGGAGTTGTTCAACTTTATCGAAACCCGTGAGCAATCTGCTCACAACGCTGAGTAGTCCACCTTAATGGTTGAGTAACCAGCACTGTAAATCGAGTTACGTTCTTCGGATTAAAGACCCATAAATTAGGTCAGCCGGGCCAGCAAAAACAATGTGCAACCATCGTGGCCCGGCACTTTTCCCAGCAAAGTAGCCTTCGAAACACCGAGAAAAGGACACTTTCCTGAGCAAAGTTAAAACACTACTAATCCAATACGTGAAACAGGCACCCCCAGCAGGCAGTTTGCTGGGGAGTGAGGAGGAAAGCATGGGTAAGCATATCCCACCATTTGATAATAAAAACAAAGCCATCATCGACATCAACGATGAGGTGACCCCGCTGTGTTATTTCAACCAGGTTATTCTGGAAAAAGGCCAGATTCATACTTACACCCTGGAAGAGTATGAGTCCGTCATCGTGCTGGCCGGCGGTACCTGCTGTATCACCGTGACTGATGAAACCGGTAAGTCCGAAACCTTCGACAACATCGGTAAACGTGCTTCGGTCTGGGAAGGAAACCCGGAAGCAGTTTACGTACCGGTTGGCTACACCGCGCAGGTTGAATGCGTCAGCGACAAGGCTGATGTCATGATTGCCGGTGGTAAATTCGAAGCAGCTCTGGAGCCGTTTGCAGTGCGCCAGGAAGAGGTGGATATCGTCCAGTACGGCTCCGATGACACCAAAACCCACCGCAAAATCAAACACGTTCTTGGCCAGAGTAATGCGGAACAGCGTGGCCGCCTGCTGGTGAGTGAGCTCTTTACCGTGGGTGCGGGTGGCTGGTCCGGTTTCCCACCGCACAAGCATGATGAAGACCGTGTGAAGGAAGACGGCAGCCGCGAAACCTTATACCAGGAAGTGTACCAGTTCCGCTTTAACCCGGACTTCGGCTTCGGTGCTCAGTTCCTGTATGAACACGAAGATGACTTTGGCCCGGTTTACCACGTTCGCACCGGCTCTGTGATTGCCATCGACAAAGGCTATCACCCGAGTGTCGCCGCGCCGGGTTACGAGATGTACTACTTCACCATCATTGTGGGCAAGACCGACAAATCACTGGTCCAGCATTTTGACCCCCACCATGAGTATCAGGTGCACACCATTCCTGCATCAAGACATGATTGCCAAATTCAAATAACAGGGAGAGAAGTCATGTTGGTTAATCTGAACGATTTGCTACCGGATGCTGCGGCATCTGACTATGCCGTGCCTTGCTTCAATGTGTTTGGGTACGAAGATGCCCGCGCAGTGGTGGAAGCTGCAGAAGCGACAGGCAAACCGGTTATCTTAGCTTGCAACAAGGATGTTGCTGATTTTTATGGCGTAGAAACGGCAGCAGCAATGTTCCTCGGCTTGGCCCAAAAAGCCACCGTCCTGTGTGTTTGCACCTTGACCACACTTACGATGAAGACATTATCTTCCGCGCCCTGAAAGCAGGTTTCAGCTCTGTAATGTATGACGGCTCTCAGTTACCACTGGAAGAGAACATCCGCCGTACAGCCGCCGTAGCAGCAGTTGCGCACGCGGTAGGAGCTTCAGTTGAGGGCGAGATCGGCTCCGTGCCATATGAAGAAGGCCGCGACCATATCAAGTCTATCTTTACCCTGCCTGAAGATGCGGCGAGATACGCCGAAGAGAGCGGTGCAGACTGTGTAGCGATTTCTGTTGGTAATGTACACCGCCTGACTGAGCCAACCAGTACCATCGATTTTGGCCTGCTGGACAAGATTGAGTCCGTGGTTTCCAAGCCACTGGTCATCCACGGTACCAGCGGTATTAAAGATGATGATATGCAGATGCTCAAGCGTACCCGGGTCTCGAAATTTAACATCGGAACCTGTCTGCGCCAGGCGCTTGGTCATAATCTGCGTGAATTGATGAATGAGGAACCAAACAAGTTCGACCGAATCTACTTTATGCAAAAGGCGATGCCGTTTGTGAAAGAAGAAGCGATTCGCAATATCAATTTGTTATCGTAGAATGAAACTCCGGCGTAAAGCCGGAGTTTTTTATTGCCGCATGATGGCTGGGAGACACCCTCGAATGCAGACAGACGAATCAACCCTAACCAAGCCCAAAGATTTGGATTCGCTGCGCGATCTTATCGTCAAACGCTACGACACCCTTAGCCAACGCCTGCAACAAACGGCCGACTATGTACTTTCACAGCCAATGACAGTGGCCATGGAAACCATGTCGACCATCGCTGAAAACGCCGATGTCCCGCTCTCCACTTTAAGCCGCTTTTCAAACACTATGGGATTTTCCGGTTTCAGCCAGATGCAGGGGCTATTCCGAGACCAGTACCTTAACCGCCCGCGTGACTACAAAGAGCGTGTTAAGCAAGCCAAGGAAAAAGAGAAAAACCCGACGTCACCTCAGGCGCTGTTTCATGATTTCGGCCAGGCGAATATCGAAGCGCTGGAACAGCTCCAGATATCCGTTTCGCCGGATAAACTGGAGCGCGCAGTCGAGTTGTTGACGCAGGCAGATACCATCTATGTTCAGGGTATTCGCCGCGCGTACCGGTTGCCTTTTACTTTTGGTATGCGCTGATGAAATCAGACGCCAACGTGGTGTTGCTGGACGACATGGGGGGAATGCTGGGGCCATTAACCCGCCGCCTGACCGACAAAGACGTGCTGGTGGCTGTCACCTTCAGCCCTTACGCACCGGAAACCAGTGAGCTGATCCGCCAATCCTATGACAAGGGAACCCGGATAATCGGTATTACCGATAACCAGAAAGAATCCCAGGGCAGCAAAATGGAAGTGTGCTTTGAGGTTCAGGAGGGCGAAATCATGGGCTTCCGTTCACTGAGCTCTTCAATCTACCTCGCCCAGACACTCGCCGTCAGCTATATGTGCCGGGAGCGGGGGGAGTAGGGCAACTACAAATGAACACCGGTCTCTAAATGCCTCGCAGTTGCGGGGTGTTTTTTTGTCGGTTAAGTGAAACAGACCTGGTTCATTTGATAAATTTCCCGTTTTTCCGACCGGCCAGAAGACGCCTCATTTCATCGGTATTATTTGGGGGTAAATCCTTTATTGCTCTGAGTAGAAATGTGATGTCACTAAAGGGAAGAGCTTTACTGAAATACCAACCTTGAACCAGATTTATTCCAGCGCTGTGCAGCCATTCCAAATCTCGCTGCGTTTCTACTCCCTCGCAAAGAAGCTGCATATTGTGGGCATCCGCAGTGCCTTTAATCAGTCGTAGAAGTGCTTCTGTGGTGGGATTGGCAGAGACACCATGAACAAATTGTCTGTCTACTTTCAGCAGCTCGCATGACGTCTTTTTCAAAGAATCAATGTTGGAATTTCCTTTGCCAAAATCATCAATGGCAAGGTGAAATCCCGCTTGGCGAAGTTCATTAAGCTGTGCAGATGTTCCTTTTTCATTCACCTGGAATCCGGATTCTGTAATTTCCAGTATCAGAACGTCGGTGGATAGACCATTGGCATAGAGGATACCTGTAAGTTCACTGACAATTCTCGCATCTTGCAAGGTAACCCTTGAGAGATTTACTGATATTTTGGGGGCAATCAACCCGGCGTCATGCCAGGTTCGAATGTGTCCACACACTTTTTTGAACATCAGGTAGTCGACGGACGGAATCATTCCGAGGGATTCAATCGCTTTAAAAATCTGTCCGGTGTTAATTTTTGCGTAGTCCGGGTTTTCCCATCGAAGCAAGGATTCAAAACCAAAAAGCTCACCGGTTTCGATATTAATCTGCGGCTGGTAATGAGGCTCAATAGTGTTCTCAATGACCTCATGGTAAATAGCATGCCGCAGGTCTTTGGTCAGCTGGTTTTTAAATGTATTGCCATTTTGGTAGCTGACGCTGGAAAGTCCACACCGGTAATTATCCTGGTTTGCCTGCTCTGCCATGTTTATCAGTGCAGGGGCAGTGACAGATTTTTCTGTTGAACTGGCGACGCCAATATTGGTTGTGACCGAAAAAGCCTGACCGTCTATAAAAACCGGCCTGGAAATGTACGTTAAAAGCGCATTCAAATCGTCAGTGATTTGATTGTCGGTTTGCCAAAAGCAGAAATTACCCAACCCGAAATGCCCGACAGGATGGTTGTCAGGCAGCCATTCTTTGATGCGGTGAGAAATTGACTGAATAAGAAGGTTGCACATTTCGTTACCGTACAGCGAGCAGACATTGTGTAACTGTTGTATTTTCAGATTGCGGACTGAAACGTCGCTGTGGCTGCTTTGGAGGCGATTTTTCAATCGGCGGGTGAAACCTTCCCGGTTGGGCAGCTTTGTAATTTCACAATAAAACTGATTGTCGACGGATTGAACGACGTAGTTGGCAAGACTGTGCAGAACTTGCGCAGTTTCCGGTGTGATGGATGTGGGTTTCTGATCCATGACCCACACTGTGCCCACCGTAAGGCCGCTTTTTCCTTTGAAAGGGCTTGCCGCATAGTACCTGATGTTCGGTTCATCGGTGACAAGAGGGTTGTTGAAAAAACGTATGTCTATTGTCGCGTCTTCGACGACGAACAGATCATCATCTCCATCAACAGCGGCAGAACAAAAGGCACCTTCACGCGGGAGACAGTATGCCTCGATACCGTAATGCGCTTTAACCCAGACCTTTTCGTCGTCAACAACGCTGATCCCGGCAATCGGCACATTACACAGAGACGCCGTGAGGGCAGCGAGAGCTTCAAAAGAGGCATCATT
The DNA here is from genome assembly GCA_001310455.1 of Photobacterium sp. JCM 19050. Classification (GTDB taxonomy): domain Bacteria; phylum Pseudomonadota; class Gammaproteobacteria; order Enterobacterales; family Vibrionaceae; genus Parasalinivibrio. Next base: position 139,497 of record BAXG01000004.1, on the reverse strand, counting down.
ATCATCAATGACCGCACCATATCGTTCCAGTTCTTTTCTTTTTATGTGCAAGTTTGCACTATTCGGTTCCTGACAGAGCTGAAATTTCATGACAACTACATCCATGTCATAGGTAAAAGGTATTTACTGATAGACCTATCAAGTATAGGCACTGTTTGGGCAGTGAAAGAGGGCAAATTCAAAATGAAGGGATAACTTTAGGATTTATTGGGATATTATTTCATTTTTATTTAAATCCCTTTAAATCACTATGGGTAAATAAGAGGTGTTAAATTTTTTGGCTATTTTTCAAAGTGCAGAATATTTATTTGGATAACTGATGTCTGTACAGATTTCTGAATGCACTTGGTGTCATTTTTTTATTTTGCTTAAATTGCCGGTTGAAGTTGGATTGGTTATTAAACCCTGTATTTTCAGCAATATAGGAAATTGGCTGGTTGGTATTAATAAGTCGTTCACATGCTTTACCAATTCTGTAGTGCTTTAAATGGTCAGCAAAGCTTTCCAGTAAATGTCGTTCAAATAACCGATAAACACTGCTTTCACTCATGTGCAGTTCTTTACACAAATCGGCTACCCGAATGGGTTCTGCATAATGCTTTTCAATATAGCGAAGAACCCTTTTGACTTTGTCCTGTTGCTGGCTGCTCGCTTCTTGCAGGCAATAGGAATAAGAACTGGAGGTGAGAGGCTTTCTGTAGTTGTCTTCGGCTAATGTCATCAATATTTCGACAATGACTGAAAACTGTTTGGCGGTGGACAGGTTGATGGTGTTTCTCATCAGGGAGGAGACACGTTCTGCACATTGTTTGCTGAATTGTATGCCTCGGCTGGCCTCACTGAGAACTTGTCTGACAGGTGAAAGTGACGGTTCAAGATCTAGAAGCTGCTCAATCCATTCCGGTGCAAACCAGAAGATGTGACTGCTTACTTCCATATGCGGTTCACAAACTGCGCTTGACGTCACCATATGCGGGACGCCGGGACCGTAAAGCACCAGTGAGTTGTGGCACTGGTTATAACACCGGTCACCGACCATGGCCGTGCTGTTCAATACACCATGCGGGTCATAGCAGACGACTAACTCAAACTCACTGTGATAATGCCAGCCAGCAAAAACGTCGTAGCTTTTTCCAATATTTATGAAATGTTTAGTCAGCCAGCGATGGCTGATTTTCTCAATGTAGGGTCGCAAAGACTTTTACCATTCCTTCAGTGAATGCCATAAAAATTGAATGAATAGTATTGATCACTGCGTGAGGCGTACAACATCACTTTTTCTGCTTTCGTAAACTATCGGTGAATCCGGTCACATTTAGCGAATTGGTTAGATAGATGGCAAGAAAAAGAACACTGTTACTTTTTGTCTTTTCGACGTTTGTTTCCGGTCTGGGAGGGGCATTCCTCTTCCCGATTAGCTCTCTTTATCTGGTTGAAGCCTTGGGTGCTTCTCCCAAAATGCTCAGTGCATATATGATGACAAGCGTCATTGCCGGTATTGTGGTTTCATCCAATTTGCGAAGGTCTCAGACCGCGGTATCCGCCGGAAAACCTGATTGCGTTGGCGATGGTTTGTTATTTTTTAACAGCCGTGATTTTTGCTTTCAACCGCAACTACTGGGTTGCTATGGCCACTGTCATCTTTGTCACCAGTATTTCATCGGTGGCCTTCCCTCAGGTTTTTGCACTGGGGCGCGAGTATGCAGACAGGTATCTTGAAGACAAAGGCACTTTGTTCCTCAATACCATGCGGGCAGGTATTGCAATTGCGTGGGTATGTGGCCCACCGTTGGCGTTTATGACTCAGGCAGAATACGGTTTTACTTACGCATTCCTTGTTACCGCAGCATGCAGTTGCGTTTCCTTGATTGTGGCGCTGAACTTGCCGGTAATTGCGCGTGACCCGCTGGCTTCAGATGCCGAAGAACCCAATACTGATAAAGGCAGGGGCAAACAGGTGCCTTGGTATCGTCAAGCGCCGGTCGTATTGTTTTTCTTTTCTGTCGTTTTTATGTTCTACGCGAATAACCTGTATATCATCTCAATGCCGCTTTACATCACGCAGGAATTGGCACTTCACAGCGGTATTGCCGGTAAAATGATGGGGTTGGCGGCGTTAAGCGAAATCCCAATCATGTTGGGTATCGGTGTTGTTGCAGCTCGGTTTGGTGCCCTGCGCATTCTGATGGCAGGAGTAATATTTGGAGCAGTGTTTTATACAGGCATGCTCAATTTCTCTCTGCCTGGCAGATGATGTCGCTGCAGGTTTTTAATGGCCTGTTTATCGGTGCGACAGCCACCATGGGCATGGTGGTGATGCAAGATCTCATGAAAGACCAGATGGGCGTCGCTACGACGTTGTTTAGTAACGGCATGCAGACCAGTATGCTGCTTTCAAGTATGACAATCGGCATCATGGGCGAATATTTCAGTTATCATTCGGCTTTTGTTGTCAGTTTCATAATGGCTGTCTTGTCACTGCTCACGATGGCCGCGCTGAGTGTGTTGAACCGCCGGATAGCTGTAACGAGCCGGGATGATGGCCTAGGTCACACATCAGCGTGATGATGAAAGGGCATATTTTGTCAGTTCTCCCGACAATGAAGCACCTAATGACATTTGGCAGAATTAGGCTATCTTTCCTGGTGCCATATTTCGGGAGAAAAGATGAACGATGTATGGATTACGGTAAAGTCTGATTTCAGCCACCGGCTTTCCGGCAAAACCTGATGGCTCGGGGTAATTTATATTCGCTGCTTGCGAGCCTTCTCTGGGGAGCGACTGGGCTCTGGATGTATTATCTTCGGGAGTTATCCCTTGAATCGGTGCTCTTTTTTCGCTTTTTGGTTTCCCTTCTTTTTATTGCGTTGATTGCTGTTTTCCTGAAATCCCACATTGTAGGAAGAAACGCCGATTTTCTGGGTGGTATAGCGCTTTGCAGTTATTACTGTTTTGCGACCACCGCATTTGTTTCTGCAAACATGATTGATGTTGGTTTCATCATCAGTACAACTCCGTTTTTTGTCATGTTGTGGTGGTGGTTGAAAGGTCGACCTCCGAACGGCCTTCAGTTGGCGGGGGCGATGCTGGCAACTATCGGAACCCTGCTGGTTATTGCTGGCGCTGAGCCTGCGGTGATGACAGGCGTTTCAAATTCAACTCCCGGGCTGCTTTTTGCGTTCGGAGCTGCGCTGTCAATGACACTTTATTCGGTGATAAGTGCGTCAGCGGGTACGTCAGCAATAACCGTAAATTTGTGGGCTTTTCTGATCGGATTGCTTGCATCGATGCTGTTATTTTCAGCAAGCCATGGATTCTCTCTTGCAGTTCCGTTCATGCCCAGTGTAGAGCAAGTGTTGTTATTAATGGGTCTGGCACTGTTATCAACCCTTGGTGCGGGATGATTTACAAATTTGCCTGTCAGTTATCAGGGCCAGTCACAGCGTCAATAATCCGGCTTAGTACTCCACTATTTACAGCATTGCTGTCATGGTTATTCATCGGAAAAGGGCTGTCGATGTTACAAGGGATCGGGTCACCGTTTATTCTTGCGGGAATCTATTTAGTTATCAGTCAATCAAAACATCTCGATAATGTCGGCAATCAGTGATAAGTCCAATAAGACTAATTTTCTGATTGGCTGGAAGACTATATTTTTGCGTTACTCCTAGTGGTTTTTACCCTGCTGCTCGCCGTAGTACATGTTCAACTTAAGGATTTCCCCTGTGTCATCTTTGACCAATGGTTTAATCTAATTTGTCTTAACGATTCTGCAATATCGTTCAATAACTCCCACGTTGATTCGCTTATTGTTCCTGAGATAGGGAGGAGTAAGTCGATGAACAGTTTGATTGCCGCGATGGCGGTGTTCGCCTTCGTAGGTGCTGTGACACCCGGGCCGGTTAACCTTCTAGCAACCAGCACAGCGGTGAACTCTGGCTTTCAGCGTGCAGCCTGGCATGTGTTGGGGGCATCTTTTGCATATGCACTGGTAGTGTTTGTTTGCGGCAGTGTGATGCATTCGCTGCTAGATTTGCTACCCAAGCTGGAGTTGTTTATGCAGATTGCTGGCTCGCTGTTTCTGCTGTATCTGGCTTTTAAGATATATAACGCCCCACCAGGCAGTGTTTCCGGGGAACACGCACTAAATAGTGGGTTAATCACCGGCTCTCTGTCCCAGCTTCTTAACCCCAAGGCGTGGTTGTATGCCACATCTGGTGTGAGTATTTATGTCATAGGCAATGAAAATGAGGGTGTTGCGCTTTCTGTATTCACAACGGTTTCTTTGATTGTCTGCATTCTGGGTGTCGGCGTCTGGGCGTTGCTTGGCCGGGTTTTGGTTAATCACCTTGAAAATCCTGCCAGGCAACGTCAGTTTAATAAAGGGATGGCGTTTTTGCTGTTTGGTACAGTGGCGATGATTTGGGTTTAAGCAAGGAGGCAAAATGAAGAAGGATCAAAGTGCCAGCTTCAAACAAAGCACTGTGCTTCCATGGATAGAATTGCGTGTCGCCAACCAAAGCCGGGCATGTTATGAATCGCACTCCCATGATGAGTTCTCATTCGGGATGATTGAGCAGGGGCAATCGGACTATCAAAACAGACGCAATATACACCGGATCGGCAGAGGAGATATGGTTACGATTAACCCGGGTGATGTGCATTCATGCAACCCGGAGAAAGGCACATGGTCTTATAACATGCTGTTTGTCGACACGGCGAAAATGGGCGAAGTTCAGCAAGATGTCTTGCAACAGTGGGGGTGGGACTACGTACCTTTTGATCATGATCTGGTTTACAACCCGGATACTTCGCTAAAGTTCCAATCGCTTTTCCATGCATTGCGGGATGATGCATCCCAGTTGGCATGTCATGCTGCCCTCTACGACTTTGTGGCATCATGTTGGGGGATTATCCCGCTAGCAAGTAAAACTGCTGTCAGCCCCTGTCATGATATCAATCGCGTTCGGGAAAAAATCTTGGATGAAATTGATGGTGCCCATCAGTTAAACGATCTCGCGAATGAAGCCGGAATGAGTCGCTACCAGCTGTTGAGGGCATTTAAGAACGAGTACGGTTTGCCGCCATACGCATTTCTTATGGATGAAAAAATCAAGCGGGCCAAAAGGATGTTGAAAGCCGGGCAAGCAATATCAGATGTCGCCTTGCAACTCGGTTTTTCCGACCAGGCACATTTTCAGCGGCAGTTTAAAAAGAAATTGGCGGTCACACCGAAATATTACCAGTCACACTTCACACCTTCGCCTCAGAAAAATCCAATCGGTAAATAGAAATCCAGCTCAAACCGCTCGTCTTCACGAAGGAAATGGTTCTGATGGTAGTGCACATAGGCAGGTGTGGAGCGCATTTTAAACCCTGATGCCGGCAGCCACTTTTCCAGTACCAATCCGATTTGCGGAAGCAATTCACCGTACACCCCGTTTAAGCGGAACACGGCGTGCAAACCGCCGGGTATCACCATTTGATTGACAATGCTGCGAAATTTAAGAGGCCGGTCAATACTGATACAGGCAACATATCTGCATTTACTCAGCTCAACCCATGCCGGGTTTGAGTGGTGTAAGCCAAACTGCATGGAAAAATCCCGGTTCTCAGATGCCGCCCAAGCCTTCAATATAAACCAGGCATTTTTAATTGAGCGGTTGTAGCCTTTGTGGCGCACGTAGGCAGCCAGCCTGTCAGGCGCTTCGATGATCTTAGGCTCAGGAAGAACCATACCCTCAATGCGCCGGTAACCCGCTGCCACATCAGGGTCCGAAAGGTAGGGCTTTTCAGCAACCAACATGTCTTGTTTGCGCCATTCTCCGGGTGCGACCTTAAATGTCGCCTTGAAAGCGCGGCTGAATGAAGAGACAGAGTTGAATCCGCATTTATTGGCAACCTCATTAACAGAGGCGGCCGAGTCGAACATGAGCTGATTAGCAGCATATTCCATGCGGATGCGGCGAATATATTGATGAATCGACTCACCAACCACGCTTTTAAAAATCCGGTGGAAGTGCTGCTCAGAGTAGGCAGCAACCGCTGCCAGCTCTTTTGCTGAAAGCACGCGGCTTATATCTTTGTGAATGTAAAACAGTACGTCATTGATTCTGGATATATGTTGCCGGTTCATCACTCAAATAGCATAAATGGACATAAACAAGAGCATAAATGGACAATCGATAATCAGCAATGCCTTGTAGTATTTTTGAAAGACATTGACCACTCACTCAGGAAGCAAAATGGAAGTTGCAAAATCCCTTCAACAGATCCCGTCGTCATATATCCGGGAAATACTCGCCGCTGCGTGCGACAAGAATGTGATCTCCCTGGCCGGTGGCCTTCCTGATGAAAAGACATTCCCAATAGACCTGATGAAACCCACGTTGGAAAGCCTTTGTGAAATGCCAGAGGTATTCCAATATGGATCGACAGCGGGATATGGACCGTTGCTTGACTACTTGAAGGGATACCTCTTGCTGCCTGACAGTCACAGCGTGATGGTAACCACGGGCTCGCAGCAGGGGTTGGATCTGATTGCCCGCGCATACGTTAATCCCGGTGATACTGTGGTGATGGAAGCACCAAGCTACTTAGGGGCCATGCAGGTCTTTGGTCTGGTTCAGGCCAATATTGCCACTGTACCCCAAACAGAATTTGGCCCGGATTTGGATAAGCTCGAAACCTGTTTTTCAGAGCAATCTCCAAAAATGTTTTACGCCGTACCGGATTTCCACAATCCAACAGGTGTGTGCTGGTCTTTGGCCACACGAAAAAAAGTTGCTGAGCTTTGTATTAAATATGATGTGGCACTGATTGAAGATGCTCCTTACCGGGAACTCCGTTTTTCCGGCGAAGCTGTTCAGTTGGTATCAGATTTCTGCCCCCAGCATTCCATTGTTTTACGGTCGTTTTCAAAAATCGGCTCGCCCGGGCTTCGCGTCGCCGCTGTCAGCGGGAAAACCCCTTACATCGAACCGCTAATCAAGATAAAGCAGGGGGCAGATCTGCATTCAAGTGTACCGATGCAGGCATTGCTTCTTGGTCTTTTGAAGCACAACGATTTTGGACAGCACATTGAGGCAATCCGCACGCTTTACAAATCCCGCTATGAAAAGCTGTTTACTGAGCTGAAAAGTCAGCTTCCGGATACTTGTATCGTCAAGCCTGTCGACGGCGGCATGTTTGTTTGGGTCGAGTTGCCCGAATGCGACACGTTTGCGCTGGCGAAATCGCTTCTGGCTAACGGTGTTGCTGTTGTACCAAGCCCGGTTTTCTATCCTGATCCGGAAAGTGCAGGCGCAGCTTGCGGTTAAACTTCACCAATGCAGAGCCGGAAGAGTTGGCTGAAGCGGTGAGACGATTAGCGCAGGTAATCTGACGCTTAACGTTGTTGGAAAAGTGAAAAGCCATGTCGAGAAAGGCATGGCTTTTGCGATCATTGCGTGTCGTTACGCCATCTCTACCAGCCGGTATGCCACCCGGTAACTGTCGGCAAACGAGGGTATCGGCAAGAATTCATAGGGGCTGTGGAAGTTGTGGGCGCCCGTGAAGAAATTCGGTGTGAACAGCCCTCTAGCCGAGAGCGCAGAGCCGTCGGTACCGCCACGCATCGCAATGGTTTTTGCAGGAATATCCAGATCTGCCAGTGCCGCGTAGAGGCGATCCAGCGCTTCGGTATTCTCACCCATTGCCTGAGCGATATTGCCGTAAACGTCATCGATTTTCAGTTCAATCCCTGCTTTAGGGTGCTTTGCTTTCAGGAAGACAGCCAGAGATTCGAGATAGGCTTTGCGGTGTTCATAGCTTTCTTTATCGAAATCACGGATTGCCACTGAAACGCTGGCACGATTTTGACTGCCGGTCATATCTGTGACCCAGAAATAACCCTCACGCCCTTCCGTTTGCTCGGGTTTGCCCATGTCATTCAGCATGTTGATAAAATCTGCTGCCACCAAATTCGGGTTAACCAGCACATTTTTTGCGCTCATCGGATGGGCGGTAATGCCTTCAACTTTCAGTGTCGCACTGCCGGCATTGAAGGTTTCATAAATCACTTCGCCGCGCTCGCAACAATCGATGGTGTAGCAATGATCTACCGGGAATAAATCAAGCGGAAGCGCTTGGCTCCTCTCAATCCGATTTCTTCATCCGGAACGAAGGCAAAGTAGATATCACCGTGCTCTTTTCCTGAGTCACTCAGGTTTTTCGCCAGGGTCATCATTACTGAAATTGCGGCTTTGTTATCTGCGCCAAGCACGCTTGTGCCGTCAGTAAACAGGATGTCCTGGTCTCGATATTTGGCCAGTTCTGGATGCGTGTCTTCACTGATGGAAAACTGGATAACGTCGTTGAGGCAAAGCGGTTTACCTTCATAGCGCACCAGTTGCGGATAAATATCAGCGCTCAGGCCAACATCCACGGTGTCCAGATGAGCGACAAAACCAATAGACATCGCTCCGGTCTTGCTACCTGGTAAGCGTGCGATCAGAATGCCAGATTCCAGCAGGGTTGTTTCTTTGTATCCAAGGGCGTTGAGGTCATTTTGCAGCAGGACCGCCAACTCTCGCTGGCCTTCGGATGACGGAATTGCCGAGTTGGCAGCATCAGACTGGCTGCTGACGGCCACATAGCGGCGGAAATAGTCAATCAGGGTAGATTCGAGATTCATTGTGTTTCCTTAAGTGCGGCCGGGCTGGCCGCACATCAAATCATTACAGGCCGTAGGTGTAACCACTGTTAAATCCAAGCGGGATCTCAAAGCCCCAGAACAGGTACAGCATAACAGTCAGGGCGATCAGCAGGCCGATTGAGTAAGGCACCATCATTGAAACGAGCGTACCGATACCGGATTGCGAACAATAACGCTGCATGTAGGAAATAATCAGCGGGTAGAAAGCAAACATTGGGGTACTCACGTTGATGGCGCTGTCGGAGATGCGAAACGCAGCTTGAGTCAGTTCCGGTGACAGGCCGACAGCCATCAGCATAGGCACCAGTACCGGGGCAAGAATTGCCCACTTGGAGGATGCAGACGTGATAATCAGGTTAAGGCACGCAGTCAGCAAGATAACGCCAAAGATGGTTAACTGACCCGGCATATTCAGCGCTTTTAAGCCTTCTGCACCGGACAGGGCGATCAGGCTGCCAATGTTAGACTTGCCAAAGCAGTACAGAAACTGGGCGCAGAAGAATGCAAAAACGATAAAGGACACCAGAGAGACCGTGATGTTCTCCATTGATTTGGTGACATCCTTGGCTGTCTGGAACTTCTTGCTGATAAAGCCATAAACAAGACCGGGCACGGCAAAGAAAACCAGCAGCAGAGGCACAATGGTCTGCATCGCAGGGGCCTGCGGGCTGGTTAATGAGCCGTCCGGTGCGCGAAACAGTGAGTTCTCTGGCACCATCAATGCCACACAAAGCGCAATTAGGCCGAGAAGGGTGTAGTTGGCAATACGGAATGCGCGGGTTTCGTTTTCCGTAAGTTTCTCGCTGCCTTCCTCGATTTGTTCCACATCGACCGGGAGAGTTTTGGCAAGGCGCGGTTCAACAATTTTATCTGTTACGTACCAGCAGGTGCCGATAACCGCGAAAGTAGATGCTACCGAGTAAAAGTAGTTACACAGCACATTGACTGTGTAGGAGGGGTCAAGAACCCGGGCGCCGGTTTCCGTGAAGCCTGCCAGGATCGGGTCGATAATGGATGGTGTGTACGACGCAGTAAAACCGCCGGCAAGACCAGCAAAACCGGCAGCGATACCGGCTAACGGATGCTTACCGGTTTTGTAGAAAATGTAGCTGACACTGGCATCAGGATGACATAAGCCGAATCTGACGCAACGTGAGCCAGCACACCGATGAAAATGACGGACGGCGTAACCGCAGACATGGGAACGACCGACAGCAGCTTTTTCAATGCAGTGGTGATGTAGCCGGAACCTTCCGCAATACCGATTCCCAGGGTTGCCACTATCACGATACCTAACGGGGGAAAGTTGACGAAGTTTTTCACCATGGAGGTGAACAGCCCCATCATTTCATTGGCCGTTAACAGGTTCAGCACCTGAATAGGCTGCTGAGTCAGTGGGTGGATATAGTCAAACTGGATTTTTGACAACAGGAAAGAAAGCCCGATACACAACAAGGTGGCGATAAAAAAAGCATGGTGATATCAGGGATCTTATTGCCGATGTCTTCTATTCGATCAAGCCAGGTTCTGGAGGGCTTACCCAGGGAGGCGGCACGGGTAGTCATGTGAAATTCCTTATAAAACAGTCCAAACGCAGCGCAAAGTGAAAGGCGCTGTCACCCTTAAACGATAATTCCCTCAGTAAGTTGGCGGCAATTGCTATGTGCGTGAGCAAGGCTGCAAATCACACATCAGAAATCCATATTTTTTTACATGCAGGAACAATGCGTTAAACAACTTAGTGGTGAAAAGACTGCGTTGTGTGCATTTCTGGCGTGAGACGAGTGTTTTTGTATACGTATACCGACTGTTATCAGAATGTCCCGATGCACTAATTGAGTGCGTACACAATGCGACGCACCAAAATCGGTCGTGCAGAACGGTGCATGTCAGCGTGCAAGTTTAAAGGGTTATTAATAAAGTTATTTAAAAACAGATAAATAACCAAAGGTGACAGATGGTCTATTTTTGGGCACAGGCTTTGCAGCCACCGTTAAAGATAACCAGAACAAATTTTATGGATTTGCGTGGAGGAGAGATGGAACTCACACCAAGAGAGAAAGATAAGCTGCTTATCTTTACTGCTGCGTTATTGGCTGAACGGCGCAAAGCACGTGGTTTGAAACTGAATTACCCGGAAGCCATTGCATTGATCACCGCCGCTGTGATGGAAGGTGCGAGGATGGGAAAACAGTTTCTGAATTGATGGATTTCGGCCGTACGATTCTGACAACCGATGATGTGATGGAAGGTGTCCCTTCGATGATTCATGACGTGCAGGTGGAGGCGACTTTCCCGGATGGCACCAAGCTCGTTACCGTTCACGAACCTATCGTATGAGGAGCCGGGACATGTCAGAACAACGTCTAAAGACAAATACATTGGTCCCGGGCGAATTGCAGGTTGCTGAAGGGGATATTGTGCTCAATAAGGGGCGTGAAACGATAACCGTTGCAGTTGCCAACCTTGGTGACCGCCCGGTGCAAATCGGTTCCCACTATCACTTTTTTGAAGCCAACCTGTTCCTGGATTTTGACCGCCAGGCAACCCGGGGGTTCCGGCTAAATATTCCGGCTGGTACGGCAGTGCGGTTTGAGCCGGGCCAGAGCCGCACTGTCGAGTTGGTTGCTTTTGCAGGTAAACGGGAGGTTTATGGATTTCAGGGGTCCGTGATGGGCCCGCTTGACAAGGAAGGGGACGATTGATGGCGAGCATTTCAAGGCAAGCATATGGTGAGATGTTTGGCCCCACAACCGGTGACAGGCTCAGACTTGCTGATACGGAATTGTGGCTGGAAGTTGAACATGATTACACCGTTTATGGTGATGAAGTGAAGTTTGGTGGCGGCAAAGTTATTCGCGACGGGATGGGCCAGAGCCAGCGGCCGAGCAGCGAAACGCCTGATCTGGTGATCACCAACGCAGTGATTCTGGATTACTGGGGAATCGTAAAGGCCGATGTTGCTGTGAAAAACGGCCGTATCAGTGCCATTGGTAAAGCCGGAAACCCGGATGTTCAGCCGGGTGTGGATATTGTTATCGGTCCGGGTACGGAAATTTTGGCCGGGGAAGGCAGCATCCTGACAGCCGGCGGAATTGATGCCCACATACACTTTATCTGTCCCCAACAAATCGAAGAAGCGCTGATGTCCGGTGTGACCACCATGATTGGTGGCGGTACCGGCCCAGCCACCGGCACCAATGCCACAACCTGCACGCCGGGCCCGTGGAACATACACCGGATGCTGGAATCGCTGGATACCTTCCCGATGAATTTCGGCCTTCTTGGTAAAGGAAATGCCAGCTTACCGGAAGCTCTGCACGAACAGGTTTCTGCCGGAGCGATTGGCCTCAAGCTTCATGAAGACTGGGGAACGACACCTGCATCAATTGACTGCTGCCTGACCGTGGCAGATGAAACCGATGTTCAGGTTGCCATTCATACTGACACCCTGAATGAGTCGGGATTTGTTGAATCTACCCTTGCTGCCATTGGCGATCGCGTTATCCACACCTACCACACTGAGGGGGCGGGTGGAGGCCATGCGCCAGACATCATCAAAGCTGCAGGTGTGTCCAACGTGTTGCCGTCGTCAACCAACCCTACCCGGCCCTATACCGTTAACACCGTGGATGAACATCTCGACATGTTGATGGTCTGCCACCATTTATCCCCATCCATTGCGGAAGATGTGGCGTTTGCTGAGTCCAGGATCCGCAGGGAAACCATTGCGGCAGAAGATATTCTTCATGACCTGGGGGCGTTTTCTATGATTGCATCCGACTCACAGGCAATGGGGCGTGTGGGCGAAGTGATTACTCGCACCTGGCAGACAGCGCACAAAATGAAAGTGCAGCGTGGCAGCCTGAAAGAAGACCCTTCCCGTCATGATAATTTCCGGTTGAAGCGGTATATCGCCAAATACACCATTAACCCGGCCATTACCCACGGTATTTCCCATGAAGTCGGTTCAATTGAAGTCGGAAAGCTTGCCGATCTTGTGCTCTGGAAACCGGCCTTTTTTGGTACCAAACCGAGTGCAATTTTAAAAGGTGGAATGATAGCTGCGGCTCCGATGGGTGACCCGAATGCGTCGATCCCAACGCCTCAACCTGTCCATTATCGCCCGATGTTTGGCAGCTTTGGGAAAGCGTGTGGGCAAACGTCCATGCTGTTTCTTTCCCAGAATGCAGCCGAAAACGGGGTGTCCTCAGAGTTGGGTTTAAACAGCCTGGTTGGTGTTGTCAGTAACTGCCGGACCATTCGTAAAAAAGACATGAAACTCAATGACTGGCAACCCAGCATAGAAGTGGATTCGCAAACCTATCAGGTGCGGGCAGATGGCGAATTGCTGGTTTGTGAGCCTGCAAAATCGTTGCCGATGGCTCAGCGATATTTCCTGTTCTGATAGGATGGTGATTGCCAGGGGATTTTAGGAGACGGAATGATTGAACTGACCAAAATTATAAAAGCCGGAGATCGAAGTGGGCCGGAGAGGGATGCAACCCTGAGTCTGACCATCGACCAGAGGATAAAAAGCCGTATGCGGGTGAGGTTGGATGACGGCCGGGATGCCGGGCTTTTACTGCCCCGTGGCTACATTCTCCGGGACGGTGATGTGCTGGTATCGGAAGATGGTTTAAGGGTAGGGATCGTCGCAGCTGATGAGCCGGTTTCGACCATTTACTCCAGTGACTCACACTTGCTCGCTCGAGCCTGTTATCACCTGGGAAACCGGCATGTTCCCTTGCAAATTACACCGGGATGGGTTCGCTACCAACACGACCATGTGCTGGATGACATGGTTGCCGGGCTGGGCTTGCAAGTAACGAGTGAAAATGCGCCATTTGAGCCGGAAGCGGGGGCCTACGGCGGCCACTCTCATGGCCACGCACACCATCACGCTCATTAATCATTAAAAACCAAAAGGAATTGACATGACATTAACCCGAATACTCTCTGCATCAGCCGCACTTTTGGCAATGCCAGCGCTTGCTCATACCGGTCATGGAACAACCGTGGCGACTTCATTTCTGGAGGGGATCCTGCACCCCATTACCGGGTTGGATCACCTGGCAATGCTGTTGGGTACAGGTTTTATTGCCGCTCAAGTGAAAAGCGCTCAGAAGCAGCAAATGATTATGCTTTCAGCGCTCATCAGCCTGGTTGCTGGCATGGCCGTTGGTGCCTTGTCCGGGGCGTTTGCGGCGATGGAGACGCTGATTCTTGCGTCTGTGTTTATCGCCTCATTTGCGCTGATGGTTCAAAAGCACAGTAAGTCCGTGCTTGCAGCATTGGTATCGGTAGCAATGTTGGCTGTCCACGGGTGGGCGCATGGTGTTGAAGCGCCGGCAGAAGGGGTCACGTTGTTTACATTCGGCATGCTGTTGGGGGCAGGCGGAATCGTGCTTACCGGCAGGTATGTGGGGTCACATGTTCCGGCCAAATGGCTCAGCCCGGCATTGGGTTCAAGTGCCTTGTTACTGGCCTTGGCTGGTTAAGCCGTGTCAGCAGATTACCGCCTGTTCCAGCTTATCAGCCTTCGTTGCCGATAGGTGCTTTTACCTATTCGCAGGGTCTGGAATGGGCAATAGAAAAAGGCTGGGTAACAAGTAAGGAATCGCTTACTTATTGGCTCTCTGATGTGCTTGAAAACAGCTTGATAACGCTTGAGTTGCCACTGCTTCGGCGGTATTGGAACGCCGTGCATGAGAACGATACTGACACGGTTGTACATTGGAACCAGTGGTTACATGCAAGCCGGGAAACCAGTGAATTGAGGAAGGAAGAGCGGCAACGGGGGCAAGCTACTATTGCGCTGTTAAGGCAATTAGACGTAGCCGGTGACGATGCGCTTTCCGTTGAATCAGGGCATAACCAACTGGCGGGTTTTGCGCTTGCGGCAACGGCCTGGGGAATCGGCGAAGAGGAAATTTGCCGGGGTTACCTGTGGAGTTGGCTGGAAAATGCAGTGATGGCGGGGGTCAAACTTATTCCCTTGGGGCAGACTGCCGGTCAACAACTGATGCTCGAACTGGCAGACAGCCTGGATGCAGCAGTCAGGGCTTCTGCACAGGTGGCGGATGATGACATTGGCAGTTTTACCCCTGCTCAGGCTATTGCATCCAGCAGACATGAAACCCAGTACACCCGGCTGTTCCGGTCATAAAGGTAAAGAGGACAACGAATGGATTACAAACAACCGTTGAGAATTGGCATTGGTGGCCCGGTAGGGTCGGGTAAAACGGCATTGCTTGAAGTGCTGTGTAAGGCAATTCGGGATACCTACAATATCGCTGTGGTGACAAATGACATATACACCCAGGAAGATGCAAAAATCCTGACCCGTGCTGAAGCACTGGATGCAGACCGGATTGTGGGGGTGGAAACCGGGGGTTGTCCTCACACGGCTATTCGGGAAGATGCCTCCATGAACCTGGCCGCCGTCGAAGAGCTTGCCAGAAGGCACAAAACGCTGGATGTCGTGTTCGTTGAGAGCGGTGGCGATAACCTCAGTGCGACGTTCAGCCCGGAACTTGCCGACTTGACCATCTACGTCATTGACGTTGCCGAGGGTGAGAAAATCCCCCGCAAAGGTGGCCCGGGTATCACCCGTTCAGATTTGTTGGTTATCAATAAAATCGACCTTGCACCCTACGTTGGCGCTTCGCTGGAAGTGATGGATGCTGACACCAAGCGGATGCGTCCTGCCAAACCGTATGTTTTTACCAACCTGAAGGAAAAACAGGGGCTGAATGAGATAATTCAGTTTATCGAAACGGCCGGAATGCTGAATAAGAGCCAGATTGCATAAATGAGATTTTGAGTGATAAATCGGACACTGATTCAGACAAAGTGTCCGGTTTTATTTTTTAACAACATGATTTGTGCCTATACACAGCAAAGGCTTCCGAATTTGTGATCCTGTTTCCTTGCCCTATGCAAAGAAAATGAAATATGTATGCATAGTCAGTCACTGTAAGGTTTGTATTGCTAATAGATCACTTCATAAAGAACGTATCGCTAAATATACGTTTTATTAATTCTTTACTGTCTGAATTATTTACATTTTTCCCGCTTTCATTTGCCCGTATCTACACTTCTCTCACTGAAATCATCGACATATAAATTCGGTACGAATTTCGCAGTAGCCGCTTGCAACATCAATAACAAACAAGGAGACGTTATGTTGAAAAAAGCGCTACTTTCAGCAGCGGTCGCCGGACCAATGTTGGCTATGGTACCGGGTGCACTTGCCGCACCGATTGTTACGGATATCGTGTCCGTGATCGACGAATCTGGCTCCATGGGTGGAGAACAGGCTTGGCTTTCCGGAATGATTTCACAACTCGATGGTGGACTTAGCACCGCTGCCGGTGCCGATCCACTAAGCGTGCAATATGGACTGGTTGGCTTTGGTGCTCGCGTTGCTCCGGTCAGAAGCTTGATATGGATACATCTACGCCTGCAGCGGATGACTGGGGTACAGCTGCCCAAATGGGACCCGCTTCAGGAAATCTGGTAACCCGTGGATCTACGGAAGATGGCTATCTGGGTATTAATGAAGCGTTGTCGTATACCGGCCAAGCTGGTGGTTTGCGAAATATTATTCTTATCACGGATGAAGATCGCGATAACACTGACAACTCTCTGACCTATACCTCTGTACTGGATGCGCTGCAAAATTCTGACTCACTTCTTAACGCAGTATTGAATGTTTCGATCCGATGCGGAGACGGCTCTACGGCATTGGGTATTGATTCAGACGGCAATGGTTATGTCGCTGACGGGGCGGGCAGTTACAACACCTGTTCCGGAGCCAGTATCCTTGGTGGAGCAGGCTCGTCAATTGACGACTACGCTGATATGGCAACGGCGACCGGTGGTGCTGTCTGGGATTTGAACCAGCTTCGTGTCGGCGGCATGACTGCCACTTCTTTCACCGATGCGTTTGTTGACCTTAAAGTTCGCGAAACCGTTGTAGACCCAGAAGTGCCGGTACCAGAGCCTGCGACGCTCTTCCTGTTTGCCGGAGGTATGGGTGTGGCCGGGTGGCAAATGCGAAAGAAATCGTAATGTCGTATACCCAATCCACCTCAAGATGCAGTTTTCAGCGAGAGTTGATTGTCTGTCAATCAAGGCGCTGTTTTGACGATCTAGTGGCTCTAAATCAAAAAACAGCAACGCAGAATGAGAGCCAATCAAACTCGCCCTTCGGGAGTGTTTCAGTGCATCCACTTCTGTGTCAAATACCTTTGAAAGGTTCAGGTATTTTCCTTGAATTGAACGCACTGAAATCACTCTGAATGACGCACCTTGGGGTGGTTTGGAAATATAAGTAAACACAACAAAGAAGCCCGCACCTCAAAAGGAGCGGGCTTCTCCGTCTGCAGGGCTGCTATTTCCTGAATTTCTTCCCATGATGGAAATGCATACGTTCATGGAAATAGGCTTTCAAGTGCTCTTCCATGTCTTTAATTTTTTCTTCAATCACTTCAACAAGAATTGAGCTGTCATTCATGTCGTTGACGGTGTCGGTAGCCAATGCTTCGATGTATTGTTTTTGTTCGTCAGTCAGTTCAGTTGCATGTTGGCTGTTCATCATTGATTTGTTCCGGTTGAAGTATCTGGCTGAATTACACTGCCAGCCCTTATTCAAGGCAATCTCAATTTTTAATAAATTAGATTGCAGAACCCTATGGTGAGCAGACTTTACTGCTTTTTGATCATGGCTGAGTGAATTCAAAAAGCGGGACCAGCCCGCTTCATGTGAATGTGGGCTATTTCCGGTTAGCCATATCAAACTTTTCACCCAGCTCGAGAATAGAAACGTCAGCGTAGCCTTTTTTGACTGCTTCAAACTGTTTGCTGATGTCCTGAGCATGCTCCTCATCTTCAGCCAATACGGCCAGTAAATAGATGGGGTGAACTTTGCCTCTTCCACTTTTTTAGTATTGAGGTAAGACGATGTAATGAGACCAGCCCGGTTCAGGTTAACGATCTTTTGCAAATCCAATCCCAATACCCGGTCAACTTCAGCACTGTCGATACCGTCTTTCCAGGTCAGGGTCAGTGCGTAATTGTTGAGGGTAGGAATCTTGTCTAGCCATTTGATGCCGAGATATTGAACATCCTGAATGGTAACAAGATTGCTTTTGTAAAGTGGTAAGTCGCTGAGTTTGTCTCGCACATCTTCTTCGCTGTCCCCTTCGATTACAAAGCGCAGAAGCTTCACAGGGGTTCCTTCAATTTCACTGTCCAGCAGGTACATATCACTGACATCGCCACTGTCAATCAGCTTACCAAACTCGGTTTTTTGCGCTGGCATCATATCAAGTACAGCTTGCGCATCTTTGGTATTCCAGGTTAAACCCACTCCGTATTTATCTGCCATTACCGGCGCAGCAAAAAGTATAGCGGTCAATGTTGAGGTAACAATTGTCTTTAGTATCTTCATGCGTGTCCCTTTTCTAATATAAGTTGAATTTTCAACTAAGTGACTTGAGAAATAGTTGGTTGGTCACTCAATCACAAATTATGTATCACGCGATTTATTAGCCATGGAAAAGTGAGGGTAATTAAAAAATGAAACAAAGAAATAAACACATGTTTCTGTTTTAAGAGTAAATTTTGTGGAAACAATTCAGTTTAATAAAAATGACGGGGATGCGCGTTTTTCCTAACCGCATATATTTAAAGATTTTTTTATTGTTGTTTGTTTTAAAGAAGAGTTTTTTGAAAAACTGATAGCTTATCGGAAACACACTTTTCTATTCGGGAATATTTTTCGTTTAGTGATGTGCTTCTATCTACACAATTAAGCAATAGCGCCAGGGATAGGGGGTTGATAGAAATAAAAGATAACGTATGTAAATGTGTCAGTGTCATATATCCGTGTGAGATATAACGCTGTTCTGATTGCTCAATCTAAATTAGAATCCGCCGCCGACATGTTGTCCTGAAGGATAGAAACTTTGTTAAAACGAATTGTGTGCCTGTCAGTAATCGTCTTGCTGTCCGGCTGTGTGGCCCGTATTCAACCGGCTGGCCAGGATGTAACGGTGCTTTGGGGCGAGCCTGGCCGTGTAGCGCACTGTGAAAACAGGGGTACGGTTGTTGGCTCCGAAGGACACTGGTATGACTATTGGATCCTGAGTTACGACGCCATGATCAATGGATCGTTAAACCAGATGAAAAATGAAGCCGGAAAACGCGGAGCAGACACTGTTTATCTCTACGATCCGATGACCTTTGTTTCTTCGGTTACTTTTATGGCAAATGCGTATAAATGTAATGAGGCCAAAGCGGCAAACGCTCCGGTTGTGTTGACTGATGTGGACGCTGCAAAATAACAGGTAAACAAGAAGGGCGCTTTTCAGCGCCCTTTCTGTAACCCGAAAATTTGCGGGGAGCGTTTAGCGCACCGCAATCATCTCAATTTCTACTTTCGCGTCTTTCGGAAGTCTCGCAACCTCCACGCAAGAACGTGCCGGGTACCCCGCATCCCTTGAATCAAAGAACTGTTCGTATGCAGCGTTTACACGGGCAAAATCATTCAGGTCTTTCACAAAAACGGTAGTTTTAACAATACTGTGGACAGTAAGACCTGCCTGTTCAATAACCGCCAATGCATTTTCCAGAGATTGCGTAGTTTGTTCAGCTACGTCTTGTGGCATTTCTGAAGTTGTCGGATTGATCGGCAACTGACCGGAAGTGATAACCATATTTCCAAGGTCTACACCTTGTACGTACGGACCGATAGCTGCCGGGGCATTGGGGGATGAAATTACACCCATATTTTCTCCTTCTCTCTCGTCAGGGGCTGCTGCAGCGTCCCCGGTTAATAAAAAGCCGGGTAAGTGATTACCCGGCCGGTGATTGATTAGCCAACAAAGGTTGGCAGATGGCCAAGCATTGCCAGGAAGTGGAACAGTGCGGTCAACACACCGAACAGGATGACGAAGCCCACCATGAACTTACCGCCAGGTGCCATAAAGCCTTTGTCGCCATTTACCAGTGTCCGTGATTTGGTGGCCAGCAGTGCCGGGATGATACACGCCCAGACAGTGGCTGCCGCACCGGCATAGCCGATGGCGATGACGAAACCGAACGGGAACAGCAGAGACATCACCAAAGGTGGAAGGAAGGTTACCGCCCATGTTCTTGTGCGGCCCGCCTTGTTGTCTTCAAATTTGAAAAAGTCAGCCAGGAAGTCAAAGACGCCAAGACCTACACCGATAAAGGAAGAGAGAATGGCTGCCATCGAAAATGCGTTGATCGCGTTGGCGACGCTGTCGGAGGTGATAACGCTATCAAGTTGCTTCAGCAGTACGTCTACGTTTCCACCTTGTTCAATAACCGGGCCAAATTCATGACGTGGAAGGTTGCCAAAAATGGCGACAAGCCAGAGACAGTAAAGGGCGAGGGCGATAATGGTTCCACCCAGAATGGCATATTTTGCCTTGCGTTCCTCTCCATAATAAGCGCGCATGGAAGAGACTGAATGATGGTATCCGAAGGATGTCAGGGCAACCGGCAGCATGGCCATCGCATAGGGTGCATAGGCGGTTTCTTCGTTGGCAGTATCGAACAATATCGCCAGATCGACATTCACGGTTAAACCGGAAACACCGAAAATAAAGCTCAGCACCATAAAGGCAATGAGGATAACGGAAATGCGGTCAACGGCGCGGGTAGAGTGCCAGACAAATAAAGAGAAGATGGCGACAAATAAGACCGAGGCAATTTTGCTGTTAATACCCAGAATATCCTGGAGAATTAAACCTGATGACGTGATATAAGCATAAAGCAAAATACCGCCGACAAAATATACGGTCAGGTTATTAAAGAAATTAACTTTCGGTCCTAATAACTCTTTTGTGACTGAGTTAAATGATACCTTCAGGTTATAATGTTTAAAGGCTTCCAGAAGCATCCAGCCAGAAATGGTCATGACCACCATAGTGAGCGCAATTGCCAGAATTGACCATATCGTCCAGGCTCCTGCACCTGAACTGGGTAAACCCAGCATACCTGCGCCGACACAGACGCTGGCAATAATACAAGCACCACCAACTAATGATGGGCTTTTTTCTCTTGCATCCATTCCCTGTAAGGTTGGCTTTTTTCCATGTTATCTACTCCCTGTAGTTGTATTCACGTTATTGGAAAGGGAATCTCTTATCTCCGGCAATAAGGATCGACGCCGGATTTGCTGTTATTTTTCTTTTTTTGTAAAAGCAAAAAGCGCAGCAAACTGCTGCGCTCTGTTTTTCTGTTTAAAGTGCCGCTTCTAATTCGGCCTCGTTGGCCTTAACCGTCGCCGGCTCAATTTCTTTCAGTCTTGCTGTGAAGTGACGAAGCACTGAAGGCTCATAAGTAAACTCAAGGCCTTTTAACGTTCGATGCGTTTTGCTTCACTTGTTCAAAGGCTTCAATAATGAAGTCCATGTGAGACTGGGTGTAGGTCGCACGCGATGGTAAGGCGAAGCAATTCAGCCGGGCATGCGTGCTGTTTGCCGGTTGCCGGGTCGCGGCCGAGAAGCAGAGAACCGATTTCAACGGAGCGGATACCTGCAACTTTGTAGAGTTCACAAGCCAGTGCATGAGCTGGGAACTGGTCCGCCGGAATATGTGGCAGCAGTTTACCCGCATCAACAAAGGCTGCATGACCGCCAGCTTGCTGACAGACAACACCAATCGCTTCCAGGCCATCTACCAGGTACTGTACCTGCTTAATACGGTATGCCAACCACTCTTGGCGCATGCCGTCATACAGACCAACAGCCAGACGCTCCATCGCACCGCCTTCCAGGCCGCCATACGTTGGGAAGCCTTCCTGAACCACGCACAGGGTGCGACATTCAGTGTAGACGTCCAGCATGCTGTCATCCTTGAAGCACAGCAGGCCGCCCATCTGTACCATAGCGTCTTTCTTGGCAGACATTGCCAGGCCATCAGCATACTTGTAGGTTTCGCGGGTTAATTTCCTCGATTGTCCAGTCTTGGTAACCTGTTCACGTTGCTGAACGAAATAGGCGTTTTCCGCGAAACGGGCAGAGTCCATGATCACAGGAATGTCGTACTTCTTGGCAATCTCGTAAACCGCTTTCAGGTTAGCGATAGATACCGGCTGACCACCTGCTGAGTTACAGGTAATGGTGCTGACAATGTAAGGGACGTTGGCCGGACCGGCTTCCAGAATTGCAGCTTCTAGTTTTTCCAGATCAAAGTTGCCTTTGAAATCTGCATTTACTGAAGTATCAAACGCTTCCTTGGTATAAACGTTCTTAGCAACACAGCAGTTTACCTGGGTATGGCCCTGAGTAGTGTCGAAGAAGTAGTTAGACAACGCGACCATTTTGGTGCGATCAAGACCTTTTTCTTTTTCACGCTTTTTAATCAGTACAGGGATATAGATTTGTTCTGCGCCACGACCCTGGTGAGTAGGAATCGTCAACTCATAGCCAAAGATGTCTTTGACGGCGTTGGACAGAGCATAGTAGCTGCGGCTGCCGCTGTAGGCTTCATCACCGCGCAGCATTGCTGCCTGCATATCCTGAGTGATTGCACCGGTACCGCTGTCAGTCAGCAGGTCAATAAACACATCTTCGCTATCCAGCAGAAATGGGTTCATACCGGCTTTCAAAATTGCCTGTTCACGATATTCACGGGTAGTGCGTTTTACAGGTTCAATAACACGGATACGGAATGGTTCTGGCAGATGTTTTAAAGTTTTCCATTTTTTTACCTTTACAATTTTTTTAGTAGTTTGAGGTTTTTATGTCATTATTTCCCCGCCAGTTTTTATTAGGTAATAACCGGCTGTGGAAAATTAATTCCAATTTTATTTCGCTTCGGTTTTATTCATGAAATTTAGATAATACGATCCAGTAGCAAATTAAATTGCTTTTTGGAAAGACAAATTTCAGGAACAGTTACACGAATAACTCGTGTAAGGAAGAGTTACTTTGAAGGAAAGTAGAAAGCAATTTTGTAGTCAAGCGTAAACCAACGCAATATTTCACTATAGATGTTCATTTTCGTTCCAACCTGAAAATCACCATTCAAGCTAACGATTACATTATCGATAGCGTTTCATTCTCAGTCACCTTAGAAAATGGCAAAGTGAGATACTATCGACAAAAATTAATCATCTTTGTGAGTGTGATACGTTTTACTCCTGCATTTAGTTGCGGAAATTATAAGATGCTCATGATGCATGCCTATGATGAATCAATTAAAAAGAGAGTACAGGTGTTTTTGCGGAGAAATGGGAAAAACTAAACTGTGAGAGAGTGAGAGAGTGAGAGAGTGAGAGAGTGAGAGAGTGAGAGAGTGAGAGAGGAAGCCGAGAGGTATATCACCTCCCGACGTACTAATTAAGCTTCTTCTTTGGTTTTTTCTGCGATTACACGGAGATTTTCGTAGATTTTGAACATTACGATAAGCAACTCACACCAAATACGAGCACCGACTGCACCCAGTACCATCGCACCCAGGCCAAGAGCGACTGAACTACCAGTTACACCGTAGTAACCACCTGACATTACATTTAAACCACCAACAACAGAAGCCAGAAGCAACAACCAGTACACAAACGTCAGAATTTTAGGTGTAAGCATGGCGTCAAAGAAGAAAATATTGCGCATTAGAAACTCTCAAAGTGATTAGTCAAAAAATTTATGCAAAATGCCTGATTATTTTTGCATTAAAATATTTGTAGGACAAATATCAATCATACAATGTATTGACTTTAATCAATTTTATGTGTGTCCTGCTATCTTGTTGAGTATCAACCAATCTATTAGATGATTGCCAATTTGAATGAAATCTGTTGCCAGGTACCTATGTTTACACCCCTGCCATTTCAAGGTACTTAGCCATTTCTTCCTCAGGTACCATGCCTCCTCCGGTAGCCCAGACTAGATGCGTTGCGTTGTTTAACTTTTCCGGGGTGAAGTCCATCCGCTTTAGGTAAGACCCGGCTGAGAGGACGCGTTGTATTCCTGGCATCCCTGCCAAAGCGGAAGGCTCGAGATGAATGTTTTCTGTTTTTGCCAATAAACTGAGAAGCTCGTACATCTCTTGATCGTGAAGGGTGTAGTAGCCGTCTATCAGGCGTTCCATCGCCCGGCCGACAAAGCCGGATGCGCGTCCGACAGCAAGGCCGTCTGCAGCGGTTACATTGTCGATACCAAGATCCTGAACAGAAACAGCATCGTGCAATCCGGTATGAACCCCAAGCAGCATGCAGGGTGAATGGGAGGGCTCTGCGAAAATGCAGTGAACGTTGTCGCCGAACGCGAGCTTAAGGCCAAAGGCTACACCACCCGGGCCGCCTCCTACGCCGCATGGCAGATAGACAAATAACGGCTTGTCAGCAGAAACGTCGATGCCTGATTCATCAAATTGTGCTTTAAGCCTTTCTCCTGCGACGGCATAACCTAAAAACAGGTTTGTCGAATTTTCGTCATCAACAAAATGACACAGAGGATCGGAGCGCGCTTCCTCCCGGCCTTTTTCCACAGCAAGACTGTAGTCAGATTGATATTCGACCACGTTGACACCGTGCGCCCGTAACCTGTCTTTCTTCCATTGCCTCGCATCGGCTGACATGTGGACACTTACTTTGAAACCCAGTGTGGCACTGATGATACCGATAGACAGTCCAAGGTTGCCGGTTGAACCGACAGCAATGCTGTATTGGCTGAAAAACTGCCGGAATTCATCACTGTGTAACTTGGAATAATCATCCTGATATGAGAGTAACCCCGCTTTGACCGCAAGGGATTCGGCATGAAACAGTACCTCGTAAATCCCCCCGCGAGCCTTGATTGAACCGGATACCGGCAGGTATGCATCGAGCTTTACCATCAGTTGCCAGGAAGGGGGTGATGGCAACGGGAGGAAAGCGCAGATTGCATAGAAGGAATGGCCGCAATCGGAGATTCAATAGTCCCTCCAGAGCCTCTGGTTTCTGGAAATACAGCTTCAAAATATGATGCGAAACGGGCAAGTCGGGCACTGGCGTCGGCTACATCTTCGGCTGACAGACCAACATGCTTCAAACCCTCCTCGGTGTCAGTGATTGCCGGGTTGAACCAGCTCACTTTATTCAAGGCAATAAGATCAGTGACGAGGGGAAAGCGTTTTATTAATTGCTCAATGTGTGCCGGATCCATGACAAGTCCTTTGATAGCGTAGAGTCGTCTTGTTTTTCGACAAAGATATCAGTGAGGATTACTGACTCTCAACTGAAAAATGCCTTAAATTTGGATGGAGAGCTTGTTATACGAAAGTCCGCTAAGCTGACTTCTTTAATCATCAACGTCAGGGAAATAGACAATGGTAACAGCTGCATACGCCTCTATACTGGCGATTTGGATGGTTTATCTTGCCGTGCAGGTCATCAAACTTCGCAGGAAACACAAAATAGCCTGGGGGGATGGCGGGAACGATGCACTGGCAATGGCGCGCTCAGCGCATACCAACGCCAGTGAGTACATTCCAGTCACTTTGATTTTGATGTTTTTGCTCGAATACAACGGCGGCCCAGCATGGTTGATTCATGCTGTCGGAATCATTTTTGTCCTAGGGCGAATTGTTCACGGAAAGGCTTTGTTGAACGATTCTCTGAAAAACCGGGTGAGGGGAATGGTAGCTACCTTTGCAACCATTGTGGCGCTGTCAGTGCTAAATCTGGTTTATGTGCTGTTTTGATTGGGGCCCAGTCAAAGCGGTTTTTGTTGGCTTGGGGTAAAGAGCCACCATTTGCGGCGGCTCTAAATGAGTTGATTGCGCGTTTAGAGCTTGAATTCGCTTAAGGCGCTGACCAGCTCCCGCATGGATTTGCTCTGGTATTGTAAGTCGGTACGGATGTTTTCCGAATGGTTGAGTGACTCACGGGAAATGTTCAATAGCACGTCCACATCTTCGTTAACCGAAGATGCTGTTTGGGCCTGCTCCGAGGCTGCTGCTGCGATACTGGCGTTGAGTTCAGCCAGTGATTCAATACTCTCTTTTAATCGGTGGATACCCTGCTGAACGGAGCCGACAGTATCCTGACAGACAGAGCCTTCGTCCCGGCTTTGTTTCATTCGCTTGTAAGCCAGTTTTGACTTAGTACCAATTTCTTCCAGCAGCGTCTGAATTTCCTCTGTCGACTGCTTGCTGCGCTGGGCAAGGTTACGAACCTCATCAGCGACTACCGCAAATCCTCGTCCCTGCTCACCGGCTCGGGCAGCTTCAATAGCCGCGTTGAGCGCCAACAGGTTAGTTTGTTCGGAAATACTGCTAATGGTATCGAGAATACTCTTCACACTGGCAGTCTGCTGCTCCAGATCTTCAACAACGTTGTAGGAGTTCTCAATGTGGGTAAGAAGGTCTGTTGTCACTTTGTGGGCGTTCTGACCGCTTTGGTCACACTCATCACTGACGGCCTCCGATTGGTCAGCACGCTCTCTCACACTACTGGCCGTTGCGGCTACTTCCTGACTGCTGTTGGACATTTCGCTCATCGCAGCAGCTATGTTATCGCACCGTGTATAGGCGAGCTGACCGGATTCCAGAGTTCTGCCAATGTCCGCGACCAGGCGATCCAGAAGTTTTGATGACTCATCGGCGGCGCTTTTCACGTGGCTCATTGTTCCGGAAAGGGCGCTGATGAACTCATTGGTCATATTGCTAATCTGTGCGATTTCATCTTTGCCGTCTATGGATAAACGTTGGGTGAGATCCTTGTTGATGCTGATGGCATGAAGAGATGTAGAAAGACTGCTCACCCTTTTTTTGAGGTCGGAGCGTACAATCACAACCAGAATAACCAGAGGAATCACCAGAAAGCCAAAGACAGCGAAAAGTACATATTCGGTGGCACGCGCCGCATTGAGAGCCTGGTGAGCGGATTGAAGCGCTTCTTCAGTTACTGCATTTTTAAGTTTGTTGATTTCCACAATACGCTTGGTGGCCATCGGGAACCAATCGCTCGGCGTTGCGAAATTGACGGCTTTCGATTCGCCACCCAATGAAAGGAACTGAAGTTCAATATTGTGAATCGCAGCGAAAGTACCCGAACGAGTGATGTCGCTGAGTGTTGTTTTGAATTTGGCAGGCAATGTGTAAGAAGCCGCTTCAACCGCACGGTCGAACCCTTGTATGTAGTCAGAAATATCAAAGAATTGCTTGTCGCTTACACTTTTTCGGGCGAATGCACCGTTCAATGCTCCTCTGGCCTTACCTGCTTCTTCTTTTGCCCACATCAGGGAAAGCGCGCCCTCAAGTAGCGGGGAGACTCGGGAGTCAGTGGCATAGGATTTTACTTTCTGGGCGTTTTCAATGGCGGTGCTGTTCACGTTTGTATAAAACGCAAACGGGGAATCTTTAATTTGCAGGGAATCAACTTGCTTTCTGATTGAGGCTTTGTTGGCAAGAGAGGAAAGTACGCCGCCAATAAGGTTTTTTTCCACGTTTATATCGATATAAGTGGGTTTGAAACGCCTGAGAGCAGCCTCTGCAGCATCAGCTTTGGTTCGCTGGGATTTGAGTTTTTTTACAATCTCGGGGTCGCCACCGGAACCGACAACACCTGCTGTCAGACCACGTTCAACGGCATGTTCGTGCGCAACGCTTTCCATGACAAGAAAGAGTTCGACCGCCTCATTGACTTGATTGGCAACCAACTTGTCCTGCTCAAGGCGATTGAGCTCATAAACGCCCAATATCAACAGCAGGACGATCGGGATACCTGCCAGCAGGGATACCAGGCTGCCTAACTTAATTTTGCGAAATACACTGACCATGTTCCACCAACCTTTCGACGCAGATTTTTATGATTTTAATTTCATATTGTCCAATAGTACGTTAGCGCAAGTTTTGCACAGACATGTAGACGTAAGTTTAAAAATGTGAAGAAAGTGAGTATTAGGCGCCGACAACTGGTTTGTGTTGATAGAGGCTAAAACTGGCGCTTTACGGAGGGAGACATTTGGTTGCGTGTATCGCGAGGTTTACTTGAGCTGGTCAGCTTTCCGGATAGCAGTGATTACAATTTCTTTGGTGATTTTAAGCGGCTCATTGAAGATGATTTCCCCTGGTGCAGTAGCGCGACTGGCAATAACTTCCAAAGCCTGCCTATCGTCAGCCGCAACGCCGAAGTCAGCCAGCTTAGTTGGTAACCCCACATCAAGGCACAACTCGAGTACATCACGAATTTCATTCTCGTTTTTTTGGTTCAATACCATCGAAACCAGCACACCAAAGGCGACTTTCTCTCCGTGCATTTTATTGTGTGCATCATGATAACTTTCCGGAAGGTCAGCAATACCGTGGTGTAGAGCGTGGGCAGAGGCAACACCAACAGATTCAAACCCGATACCGGAAAGCAGGATATTGGCTTCCAAGACTCGCTCAAAAGACGGAGAGAGGTTTTTCATTTTCCCGTCTTTTACAGCCTGACGGGCATGGGTAAACAGAACATTTTTACTGTTTTCCGCCGCAAGCCGTGCAAGTTTGGTTGCCTGACCCCCGCAAAAATTGCCACAACCTGATGTGAGGCACGACTCCGCTTCGTACCAGGTAGCCAATGCGTCACCGATGCCTGCGACAAACGTCCGTATAGGTGCCCGGAGAATAATTTCGCTATCGACAATCACCAATGATGGCGGACGTTTAACAAACAGATCTTTAACAACCCGCCCGTGATCGTCATAGATCACGGCAAGGGAAGAGCAGGGGGCATCGCTGGCGGCAACGGTTGGGGCGCTGACGAAGGGGACAATCTTTCCGGCTTCATCCGAATACCTGTCTGCGGTGGCCCTGCCCAGGTCGATCACCTTGCCACCTCCAAGACCAACAATTACATTGGCTTCAAGCGCTTTAACCAGTCCGACGGTCTTATCGATTTCCGCCAGGGTGCAGACAGGTTGGGTCGGGACAAGCACGATCCCGTCTTTTTCTGCATCCGGCAATGCGTATTTCACCGCTGGGAGCGCATTTTCATCCACCAGAGCAATCGCTTTCGAGCCAAGCGCTTAAGCTCCTTTGGAAGTGCAGAGAGTGCGCCCGGCCCCTGCACATAACGCCCCGGAAACTGGCTAGTAAAGAATGGTGTTGAATGCGGCATGATACTGTCCTTGTCCTTTAAGCTGCCTTCAGGTCTGCGTGAATGCGAAAGACCGGGCTATTTGTTTCCGGTCAGGTAGGCCAAAAGCAGGCCAGTATTGTCAGCAAGCGAAATGTCTGGGCTGAAACGGTTTCGGTTTTCTTCTGTGGGAACGCCAATGACTGTCATTCCTGCATCAATACCGGCCTGAGCCCCGACATGACTGTCTTCGATAACGGCAATTCGCCCCGGCTGAATATCCAGCAAGTGTGCCGCACGCAAATATCCTTCCGGGTGCGGTTTACCCAACAGCACATCATTGCGGGTCACGACTGTCAGTGCGGGAACTTCGATACCAATGGCACGCATGGTGGCCTGTACCAACATACGGTCGGAGTTGGAGACAATGGCCTGAGGGACCCCCAGTTTTCTCAGGGCGAGATAGATCTCACAACCGAACAGGGGAAGGATTGTGCTACTGTGCTGGCAATAATACCGGTAGTTCTGGTTGCGGTAGTCTTCGTAGCTGATAGTGAGATGGTACTTTTCAGCAAAATACCTGAAAGTGACCGGTCCTTCAGTACCGATAACATTGTTAAAGTCATCATCAGATGGCGTAATGCCCAGTCCCGCCAATACACTACGCATGGCTTTCTCGTGCAGGGGTTCACTGTCAGCAAGGGTGCCGTCCATGTCCCACAATACGGCATCAAAACGGATATCCTCCCGGCGAAGCGATGATAAATTTAACGTGTCTACTGCAGTTTTTCTGTCCATCTCTTTCCTTATATCCCCAAACTGCACCTTGAGGTGGTTTGGGTATAATGTAAGCATTATTTTTTACCAGCAGGTATATCCACCATCTGCCAGGACGATTGAACCTGTCATCAGGCTGGCAGCATCGCTGGCGAGAAACAGAACAACGGACGCAATTTCATCCGGCTGTCCCATGCGGTTCATAGGTGTGTTGCCCACCCAGTGACCGTACATCTCATCGTCATCGTAAACGAAGGATGTCAGCGCGGTTTCAACATAGGTCGGCGCGACAGCGTTCACACGCACACCGCGTGTTGCCCACTCTGCCGCCAATGATTTTGTCAGTTGATGAACGGCGGCCTTGGAAGCATTGTACTGGCATTGTTCCTGCGGACGGTTGACGATGATCCCGGACATGGAACCGAGATTCACAATGACACCGTTTCGGCGCTCTAGCATGGCTGCGCCAAATGTCCGGCAGCAATAGAAAAGGCCGTTGATATTCACATTCATGACTTTTTGCCAGACGTCATCCGTCATGGTTTCAGCGGGGCTGTTGCTGATGGAAATACCTGCGTTATTCACCAGAATGTCAATAGTTATGCCACGTTCGGTAAGCTCGTTGGCGGCTTCATTGACCTCGGAAGAACGGGTCACATCAAGCTCGATGGTTTCCGGGTGATACCCTGCATCATTAAGCTGTTGTTTAGCGTCTTCCAATGTAGCCGGATCAAGATCCGCCATTACCACCCTGGCACCGGCTTCAGAAAGTGCATGACTGATGGCAAGCCCAATCCCACGGGCGGCACCTGTTACCAGGGCTGTTTTACCATCCAGCCGGAATCTTTCCATATACATAAGCTAGTCCCCTGTAATTGCAAAATAATGATGAAGGCATCATCGCAGTTCGGATTTCAGTGTCTGCGCAGGAACGTTGAACCGTATTGCAAAAGCATTGCGCCTACGATGATAAGTCCCATAAACACCTGCTGGTGGTAACCCGGCACTTTTGCCAGATTCATCAGGTTGGCAATGATGCCCAGAATGAGGCAGCCAATAAGGGTATTCAATGCAGTGCCTTTCCCTCCCATAAGGCTGGCTCCCCCGATAACCACCGCGGCAATGGCATCCAGTTCTGCGGCAACTCCGATAGTTGCTGACCCCACGCCGGTGCGGCTGGTAGAGATAATGCCGGCTGCTGCCGCGAGCGCGCCGGATATGACATAGACAGAGACGACATAACCGGATACTCGGATACCGGATAGCCGAACCGCTTCACTGTTGGAGCCAATGGCGGTCACCAGCCGGCCAAACCGGGTAAAACGTAAAACCAGCCCGGCAACCAGAAAGAGTGACAACATCAGGATGACTGGCAGCGGGACGCCAAGAAAATAGCCGGAACCAAAGGCGGTCAGGAAACGTCCCGGTTCACCCATGACGATGGGCTGGCCTTCGGAGGCGATTAATGAGAGCCCCCTGGCGATGGTCATCATTGCCAGGGTTGTGACAAAGGGAGGGAGTTTGAGATAGGCCACCAAAATGCCAGAAACCAAGCCACACCCGGCACCGATAGCAATGGCCGCGCTTATCGCCATTGCTGGGTTCATTTCTGCCACAAAAAGGGCCGAAAGCACGCTTCCCAACGCTGCAATAGAACCCACGGACAGGTCGATACCTCGAGTCAGTATCACAAACAGCATACCGATAGAAAGCAGGCCGATACCGGCTATCTGCCTAAGTACATTCATGATATTGCGTTCGGTCAGGAACACGTCTGACTGGGAAGCCGCAGCCACCAGCAATACCACCAGAATAAGGACCGTGCCCCATTTCTGGAGCAGTGACTGGATTTTCTGGCCGGTCGAAATAGCGTCCATGTTTCCGCCTCCCTTACCGGCGTGATTATTGGTTTGCTTTGCAACCGGATGGGTTTTAGGGTTTGTTGTTTCCATGTCTTCAGGCTTCCTTTTTTGTGGCCGTCAGGCAGCGCTTCCCTGAACCATTGCCAGTTTGAGCAGGCTCTCTTCCTTGTAATCAGGGGGAAGCAACTCGCCGGTAATTTCCCCTTCCCGCATCACAGTGATGCGGTCACAAAGCCCAAACAGTTCCTGGTGTTCAGAGGAAATCACCACCACCGCCCGGCCAAGCCCGGCGAAATACTTGATGAGGGTATAAATTTCAGCTTTTGCCCCGACATCTACACCCCGTGTCGGCTCGTCAAAGATGAGCACTTCGCAGTCAGCATGGAACCACTTTGCCAATACCACTTTTTGCTGGTTACCACCTGATAAACTGGAAACCGGGTCAGATATCGCACCGCATTTCAGTTTCAATTTGTTCGCGAGTTGCTGAACAAGCCCGATTTCCCGGCTGTGGTTGATGATGTCTCCAGCGACCACAACCGCATCCAGCCTGGCCATCGTCGTATTGTGGCTTATGGCAAAATCGAGCACGGTGCCGTGGTTTTTGCGATCTTCTGGTATCAGCCCGATACCGGCATGCACGGCATCTACCGGCGATCGGATTTTCAGC
Organism: Photobacterium sp. JCM 19050; assembly: GCA_001310455.1. Taxonomy (GTDB): domain Bacteria; phylum Pseudomonadota; class Gammaproteobacteria; order Enterobacterales; family Vibrionaceae; genus Parasalinivibrio. The sequence continues at coordinate 107,413 of BAXG01000004.1, read as the reverse complement.
GGTTTACCGTGCAAAAACACGTTTCCTGCCGACTTGGGACCTGCCCCGAACAGCAGCCGGACAGCTTCCGTCCTTCCTGCTCCCACCAAACCGCCGAGACCAACAATTTCCCCGGCTTTTACGGTGAGGTTGAAACCTTTGACCCGCCGGTTGTCCGACAGCCCTTCAACACGCAGGACTTCTTTTCCCGGTTTCCTGTTGTCTGGTGCACCGAACAGATCAGAGAGCGGTCTGCCAACCATTAAAGGAATCAAATCATCCACGGAGAGCGTCGCTTTCTCAGCTTCCCGGTTATCCAGCGTTGCGACGGATTGCCCGTCTTTGAGTACGGTAATGCGGTCTGCGATCTGCAACACTTCGTCCAGACGGTGGGAGATATAAATTACCGATACGCCGGTTTTACGAAGGTCATCGATTATCGAAAGCATGCGTTGTGCATCTTGCTCAGAAAGCACCGCAGTCGGTTCGTCAAACACGATCACCCGGGCGTTTTTCGACAGCGCTTTGGCAATTTCCACAATTTGCTGGTGGGCGACGGGCAAGGTACCAACTTCAGCCGCGGGGTTCAGGTCAAACCCCAGTCTGCGAATAATACTGGCAGCATTTGTCTGCATTGCGCGCCGGCTTACCCACAGCGGGAGCTCTCCCAGGTAGATGTTTTCGGCAATCGACAAATCCGGTGCCAACACCATCTCCTGGTGGATCACTGCGATACCGCTGTCGAGGGCATCCTGCGGAGAATTGAGCTTCACCGGCTTGCCGGAAAAAGAAAGTGATCCTTTGGTTGGAGGGTACTCGCCCCCGAGCACTCGCATCAGTAGATTTTCCCGCCCCGTTCTCCCCGATAAGGGCGTGAACTTCCCCTTCCTTGAGCGAGAAATCCACACCTTGCAGGGCTTTCACCCCACCAAAATAGCGGTGGAGTCCGGTTACGGTGATAAGCGCCTTGCCCATAACGTTCTCCGACAAATCAGAATACCGCATCGTCTCGCAGGTACTTGTCGACGTTATCCTGGGTGATAACATCCGGTTTGGTGTAGGTAAGTTTCGGTGTGTCTGCTGACAACTTCCCATCAATGGCTTGCTTTGCCATATCAACGGCAGTTGATGCCACCAGCGCCGGGTCGTTGAGGCCGGTTGCCCCGTAACCCCCTTCCTTAATCAGCCTGAGTGCTTCTTTCTGACCATCCGCCGCTGCAACCAGCAATACCTTGTCACCGAGTTTTTCAGCTTCAACGGCTTTTTTGGCACCGAGTACCATCGAATCGTTCTCGCCGAGCACCACGTTGACATCCGGGTTGGCGACCAGAATATCTTCCATGCTTTCAGGCCCCCCTCACTGTTCCAGCCTCCCCAGCCCTGCGCCACGATTTCCAGATTGGCTTCGCCTTCATTGCGCAACTGGCCTTCGATGATGCCGGAGATCACCCCAAGTCGGCGCTCCATGCCCACTTCATTCCCTTTTTCTCCGGACAACAAGGCGATTTTCAGCTTCTTGCCTTCCATTTCTTTTGCAATCCAGCCACCGACAAGACGCCCGTTTTGGCTGTTTGACGACTGAACCAGTGAAATAAAGTCCGCATTGGGGTTGAGCGTGGAGTCGATGACGAAAACTTTAACCCCGGCGGCGGTTGCTGCATTAACCGCAGGAACCAGCGCCTCGCTGTCGCGTGGATTGATAATGAGCGCGTCGATACCCTGAGCGACCATGTCTTCTACATCGGCAATTTGTTTAACCAGATCGTTCTGGCCATCGGTGGATAGCACTTCACACCCCAGTTCCTGGGCGTGTTTCTTGGCAGAGACTTCCTGGGCAGCGAAATAGGGGGCGCTCAGGGTTTTCATTGAAATACCGATTTTGCAGTCAGCGGCCAGCGCCGCCTGGCTGGCGAGCAGTAATGCTGCCGCAGCAGCGCAATAGGTGAATAATTTCATTGTTCCATCCTCTTTAGTGAAAATACATAAATTGCACCAATGCGTCGTCTTAATGACGAAAATTCGGGTGATTTATGTAGTATTAATACATATATATTGCAATTTTTGCCCCGGTAGCCAACGCAAGAAGACAGGCCGGGGCGCGTTACTTGAGGTTAATTATTTTTCTCCGCTGTTCATGTTTTCCTCGTCAGATTCAAGCGCATCCAGTTTCTTGTAAAGGTGGCTGTTTGCTTCCTTGATTTGTGTAAAAAGCGGGAACATGCGGTCATAGGTTTCCTGCCAGGTCGGGTTCGGTTGTACCTCCTGAGCAAAACCGACCAATGATGCCGCTGCGTCTTCCAGTGTATTGAAATGTCCACTGGCAGTAGCAGCCAGTGCGGTACAGCCGATGACGCCGCACTCCGGTTCCTCGGGCACGACAATCGGCGAGCCATACATGCTGGCCTTTATTTCCAGCCATAGCCGGGACTTTGCACCGCCACTGGCTGCAATAATCTGCTCCGGCGGCTGCCCGGCGTCAGACATTTGCTCAATGTGACGTCGGACTGCAAAGGCGACTCCTTCCAAAACTGAGCGGTGCATGTCTTCAAGGCTGTGACCAGAGTTGAGGCCAAAAAACATGGCGCGTGAATTTCGGGTCTCACCGAGTCGCTCACCGGTAAGATAAGGCAGGAAAAACAGGTTCCGGCTGCCCGCCGGAGACTGCGCTGCTTTTTCTGTCGCCTCGGCATAAGAGAGGCTGTTTTCATTCATCGCCCGCCTTGCCCAGCGAACTGCATCACCACCGGCATCGAGCAGCGTAAACGCCCCCCAATTGCCTTCGGGTGTCTTGACGTTGGAAAGTTCTGGGTGTCGGACCGGCTGTTTCTGGATAAGGGTGATGATGGAAGACGTCCCTGTTACGTCCGAGCCAATACCCGGTGAACAAGCTCCGGAGCCAAGCAAGGTCAGGGGAAAATCCCCGCCTCCCACTGCAACAGGGATCCCGCTGCTAAGCCCGGTTTCACGGGAGGCGCGCTCTGTTACCATTCCCAGGATCTCCAAGGGTTTACGAAGGGGCGGCAGCAGGGAAGGATCAATCTCAAGTTGTTGAAGCATGACGGATGACCAACAACTGCTGTCTGCATCCATCATGAAACTCAGTGATGCTTCTGTATCGTCGAAGGCTATATTCCCGGTCAGGCGGAAGTTGATATAGTCCTTCGGCATCATTACTTTCGCACTGCGTTCCAACAGTTCCGGTTCGTACTCTGCCAGCCACTGGAGCTTGAAGCCGGGCCAGGCTGGGGTTGGCGGATTGCCGGTTTCTCTCAGGCTGCCATCAATTCCAAATTTGCGCTGGTAAGCTTCAACCTGCGGGATGGTGCGTTTGTCGTTCCAGAGCAGCGCGTATTCCCGGGTAATCTCTCCGCTGCCGTCCACAAAAACCGTACCGTGCATTTGGCCGCAGCAGGCAATACATTCGATGCGCTCCGCTTCCCTTCCGAGGGTCTCAACCACATTCCTGACTGATTCCGCAGCCCCTTGCCACCAGTCGACCGGGCGCTGTTCACACCATCCGTAACGGGGCACGTGCTGGTCGTGCTCGCGGTTGGCAAAGGCCAGAATGGTGCCTTTTTTGTCCACCGCAGCTGCCCGTACTGATCCTGTACCGACATCAATCACCAGGAATAGGGGTTGCGTCATGGTTCCTCCTTGAGCGGCAGCACCTAGCTGCCGGTGGAAATCCTTTGTTCAGTATGAATATCGAAGTAGTGGGCTTTTGCCATATCCGGGACCAGCAGACAGAGGCTGTCGAGCTTGGCCGGATAGTGGCTGTCGACCTGAGCAGTGAACGGGCAGCCCTCAAAATCTGCAATCACCACTGTGTGAGAGCCCAGAGGTTCAACGGCTTTGTACTACCGATACAATCTGTGAACCGGTTTCCTGTGCTGTAGCGCCCCGAGTATGTTCAGGCCGGATTCCAAACACCACTTTTTGGCCGAAATAAGGAAAAAGGGCCGGCTGGTGGTCGGGGTGAACCGGCAGTCGCTGCCCCGATGCCAGCGTGATTTCCGCGCCGTTTTCTGCCACGGTGACGGCGAGAAAATTCATACTCGGTGCGCCGATGAACTCAGCGACAAACCGGTTGGCCGGTTTTTCGTACAGTTCAATAGGCGGTGCAACCTGTTCAATGTGGCCGTTTTGCATCACTACCACCCGATCTGCCATTGTCATGGCTTCTACCTGGTCATGGGTCACGTAAACCGCCGTTGTGCCGAGACGCCGCTGAAGCTGCTTTATCTCTGTGCGCATTTCTACCGGAGCTTGGCATCCAGGTTGGAAAGCGGCTCGTCGAACAAAAATACATCGGGATGGCGGACTATGGCCCGGCCGATCGCGACGCGCTGGCGCTGTCCTCCGGACAGGTGACGGGGTTTTCGGTCGAGCAGTTTTTCGATCCCCAACAGGGTTGCCGCTTCACTTACCCGGCTGTTGATGACCTCCGGTTTTTCCTTGCGTACTTTCATCCCATAGGCAATGTTGTCATAGACGGTCATATGCGGGTAAAGCGCGTAATTCTGGAACACCATGGCGCAGTTACGCTGCCCCGGCTGGGCATGGGTTACTTCGCTCCCGGACAAAGTGATTTCCCCACCGGTCACGGATTCCAGCCCGGCAATCATCCGGAGCGTGGTGGTCTTCCCGCACCCGGATGGCCCGACCAGCACAATAAACTCCCCTTGCTCAATGGACAGATCAAGCTTGGGTATGACGTTCACCGCGCCATATGACTTGGTAATATTTGTCAGGGATAGATGGGGCACGACAGTAGACTCCATTTCGCTATTTAATAACGTACTGAAAAGTGGCGAGTTAAGAGTTGTGAGTTCAAAAGACTCAAATCTCACTTCTCGCCACTGTTTCTTCCCTATTTCAACCCCATCGATGCCCGGTACGCCTTAAGCTGGTTTTCCCGGCCGAAGTCGTCGGTCAGTTCGTTCCATTGCTTGGCGATGTTATCCAGGGCTTCCTGTTCACTGATTTCCCCGGCCAGAGCGCGGGACAGTTCAATCTCCAGGATTTCGGTATAAGAGAAGAATCCCGGCAGGCGCAGATCCAGTGCGACGTTCGGTGCATCCAGGGAAGCGCGCTGTGCGGCCAGGTAAGACTCAGCTTCCGGCTTGGAGAAAATAGCCAGCCAGTTATCGATATTCTCATAGTGGCTGAGACGGTAAGGGTTCACGCCGGTGTTCGCGGTCACAATCGCTTTGGAGGACTGCTCTTTGCTGGTCACGGTTTTTACAAAATCCCAGGCTGCCGCTTTATTGGCTGCTGATTCCGGTACAGCAAGCTGCCAACCCCCGAAGGCGAGAAAAGGGGAAGCGACAGGTTTGTCATAGGTTTCCCAGGTGCTTGTTCTGGCGTTCCATATCTTGGCAGATCCCGGAAGCATGGCAGTACGCACATTCCCGACAATACTGGATTCTTTAGGATTGGCACCGAGCACGCCGGAATCGGCCCAGTCGATGTTCATTGCTACCTTACCACCCGCATAGAGCGGCCGGACGTCACCGGAGCCGTGGTTCAAAGCACCCGGTGGATTGAATTGCAGGCCGCGTTTGTAATCCTGCAGGGCTTTCAGCCAGCCAGCATTGTTGATCTGTGCATCCATGGTTTCCGGGTTAAAGAACATGGATCCGGGATTTTTCGGGTCGTTGGTATAACTTGCCGCGTGTGAGAAAAAGTACCAAAACTGCTGGCCGCCACGCTTGTAAGCTTCTGCGGTGCCGTACAAGCCTTCATCCGGGCGGTGAAAGAATTCCGCGATATCGTAGTACTGATCCCAGGTGATGGGGGCAGCCAGAGGGTAACCGTATTTCTTCTTGAAGGCGGCTTTTTCTTCCGGGTCATCAAACAGGTCAGCCCGGTAGTTCAGCATGTGCATGTCGCCATCCATGGTGGCAGATTTTACTTTGCCGTCCCACACCATCAGGCGTTCACGGTACACCGGGTGGAGATCATTCCAATAATCCCCGGACTGCATGGAAACCGGCATTTCAGACAGGAAGCTGTTGAAGTCAGGCAACCAGGCTGGAATATACGACAGCACGTCGATTTCGCTGGATCCGGTTTGCATTCCGGTCATAAATTTCGGGTAAAGTTCACCGAAAGGAAACTCCACAATTTTGACGTTTCCGCAGGTTTGTTTTTCCCACGCATCCCCGGCAGCGCGCAGTGCCGAGGCGATAAAAGGACCGTTCTGGGAGCCGACGGTGACTGTAACACCGGAGAAATCCGGCTCACAGGCGGCATTCGCATAGGTTGTCATCGCAAGGGCCGGCAAAGCCAGCAAAATGGCGGCGGCGAGCGGTGAGTTTACTGTCTTTCTCATTTCCACTTCCTTCTTTGTAGGGCGCTTCGGAGCGTCTGCTTCCTGCGCGTATCCATTTGCGTTGAGTAAACACTGTCTCTATTTGATTGATCCGGTCAGCAGTCCGGAGCGCATCAAGCGCCCCAGCAGCGCCGCCACCACAATCATGGGAATCACCGAAATCAGGGTGGCGACAGAAATCGCCCACCATTCATCCCCCGGCTGGAATTCTGTCCGGCCAGTACCACGGGAAGCGTTTGCCAGCGTGATGACGTAAGCAGCAGCGCGAACAAGAATTCGTTCCAGATAAAGGCCAGGGTGATCATTGAGGTGGCAATCAACCCCGGTTTAGACATGGGCAGCACGATGTCAAAAAAAATCCGGATGCGGGGCACGTTTTCCACCATCGCCGCTTCCTCAACTTCGATAGGGATTGAGCGGAAGAAATCGCGCATCAGCCAGACGGCCAGTGGCAGGCCGAAGGCGTATAGGCAATCACCATCCCCGGAAAGCTGTCGAGCATTCGCATACCCTGTTTGCCGAGTTCGGCATAAAAGAGGTAGAGGGCAAATGCAGACACGATAGGCGGGAACATCCGCTGTGAGACAAACCAGAATGTCATGTCGTCGTTGCCCAGCACCGGACCGGGCAGGTTAAGCCGGTTGGCAAAAAAGGTCACCACACAGGCTACGGCCAGAGAAATCAAGAGCGCCTGAGGAATCGCAAGCCCGGCGTATTCCTGAAGAATCACAAACCCGCCGATGCCAATCAGTGCAAACAATACACCGGCAAGTAACCGTATCCGGAAGGTAAACCGGGCGATACCGTAGGCGGCCATAGAGCCAAGCAGGACAGAGAGAAACGTCGACACCAGAGCAATAGAGGTCGAGTGCCAGAATGGGCCAAGGAAATCGCCGCGAATTCCGGAAAACGCCTCCCGGAACGCTTCTAAGGTAGGGACAAAATCGATAAACGGCAGGTAAGTAGCGCCGCTGTTTACGGCCTGTGGCGGCTTAAACGCAGTAATAAAGACCCAGTAAAAGGGCGCCATCAGAAAAGCGAACCAAATCAGGCAACCCAACAACCCCAGCGCTTTCAGGCGCTTTGCTTCACCCTGGTGGTTGGCTTGGCGGTGATGGTTGCGCGGCAAGGGTTTTTGCATTTTCCCGGTATTTGCTTTGCCACCCGTTTTTTGTGCCATGTCCGGTGTATCTACTGACAACTGCGTCATGTCCGTTTCTCCACCACAGGTTTGGCTGCTGCCAGATACAAGGTACCAAACAGGATAATGACGATAAGGAACAGAAAACTCAGGCAGACGCCTCGCCAAGGTCAAACTTCTTGAAGCCCTGGTTGTAAGCAAACAGCGTCAGGGTCTCCGTAGAGGTTCCCGGCCCGCCGCCGGTCAGTACGTAAACCGGGTCAATGATCTTGAACCCTTCCACAATACGAATGAAAACAACAACAACAGACAGCGGGAGCAACATTGGGAAAGTGATGTCCCAAAACCGCCGCCAGTGGGAAGCCCCCTCCAGTGCGGCGGCTTCAAAGACGTCGGCAGGCAAACCCTGGAGCCCGGCCAGCATCAACAGGGTGACAAAAGGTGTCCACTGCCATACTTCAACGGTGACGAGCACGCCCAGCGCCCAGCTGGTTTGGGTCAGGAAAGGCAGATTTTCCCAGCCAAACAGGCTGAAAAAATCATTTATCGGCCCAAGAGCCGAGTGGAAAAGCATACGCGCGACCAAAGCAACGGCGATTGGTGCCATAAACATCGGAAGCAGGAATGCCACCCGGAACAGTTTTTCTCCGGGGACTTTGGCATGCATGGCTACCGCAAGGGCAAAGCCGATTACGTACTGTATGGCAACGGAGGCAAAAACGATAAGGGCAGTTGTGCTGATGGATTGCCAGAATCGGGCGGATTCAATCAGATCCTGGTAATTGTCCAGCCCGACAAAACGCGCCGGCATCGGTGGAACCAGCCGGACAGACTGAAAACTTACCGTCAGCGCATAGATAAGAGGAAACAGGGTAACCAACATGACGACAAAGAATGCTGGCCACACAAACAGGTATTTCACCGAATCTGTTTGTGGGTTTCCCTTGACCTGAATCGACATACTCAACAACTCCCTGTCTCGTCGTGTTTTCCCGGTAGTGCCTTGGTTGGTTAACCTGAGTGGTAACCACCGTCTACAGGCATGGCCATACCGGTGACAAACCCGGCAGCGTCCGACGCCAGAAAAAGTACCGGGCCAACCAAATCTTCGACGGTACCCCAACGTTTCATTGCAGCGCGCTGTGCAATTTTTTCTTCACTTTCTGCTACCGACCAAAGAGGTCGGGTCATATCCGTTTTGTGGTAACCGGGTGCAATCGCATTTACCCGGATTCCCTCCTTGCCGTACTTATGAGCCAACGCACGGGTCAGCCCAACAATACCGGTTTTACTGGCGGTGTAGGCAGGGACAGCCTCATCAGCCAGATAGCTGAGCATGGAGGCAACATTGACCACATTACCCCGGCTTTGCGCCAGCAAACCATGCGCTTCGCGGGTAACTCGCATGACGCTGCTGAGGTTGATATCCATCACATTAAGGAAGGTTTCTTCGTCCCATTCATCATTCGGCTTTGCTACACCCTGGCAATTGACCAACACATCCAATGAAGAAAGGTTGCCCACGATGCCTCTGATTTCTTCAAGGTTGCGGACATCCATTTTTTCCACTTTGGCTGAGGTGCCGGACAGTGCGTTTTTCGCCGATTCAAGACGGGACACACTGCTTCCTGTCGCGATTACATCTGCCCCGGATTGCGCGAAGCCCTTGGCAATAGCCAGCCCAATCCCGCTTGTTCCACCGGATATCAGCACGGTTTTCCCATTGAAAAGTCCGCTACTGAAATTGCTGACGACATCCATAAGCCCGTTCCTTACCAACAAATATGAGCAAAGTCTTCAAGTTGATAAATGTAGTTTTAGTACATTTAATATTATTGTCAATACTCAAATTAACAAAATATTTACTTATCTTGTCGATGAAACGGGTTTTTAGGGTGTTTTTATACGGATGATACTAACAACTGATATTTGATCTTTGATTAAAATGTAGTATTACTACTTATAGAGATGTGCTCTGATTACGTGAATATTGGCAGTGCAGAGTGTGCCAGGTGCAGAACAAGTGCGCGAGAGCGACAAACAATACGGAAGGTGGTGCGGCAGTCTTCATAGTCTTGCGCCATCCACAGGAGGGAATATGGCGCTAATTGATCCGGTTCATTGCTTTATTGACGTCAAAGCCGGCCAGCTTGCGGGAACCGAACGGCGGTATAAGAAAACCTTCGCTGATTTGGAAGGCTTTATGCCGACAGCGAATCATTCAGGAAAATGGCTGTTGAGAGCGGTGCCTGCGTGGTTTATGAAGTGACGGACTACCACCCGGGTAACCGATGCCAGGACCTAATTTTTGGTGTTACCCGGATGGTACCCGGTAAAGTCGGTCGAGAATTTTTTATGACCCGTGGGCACATCCACGGTATCGCAGACAGGCCGGAAGTCTATATCGGAAAGAAAGGGCGAGGTTTGATGCTGATGGAATCCCCCGCAGGAGAAACCCGGGTTATTGAAATCGGGCCGGATGATATTTGCTACGTGCCGCCATTCTGGATCCACCGTTCGGTAAATATTGGCAATGAAGATTTTGTGATGCTTTTTTGCTATCCCGCAGATAGCGGGCAGGATTACGGCATTATCGCGCGCTCCAATGGGATGAAGCACCGTGTGATGGATGATGGGAAAGGGTGCTGGGCGTTGGAGGAAAACCCTGCTTACCAAACCCGAAACCGGGATGACATTAAAAAACTGCTAGGGGAGGCCGGGTAATGGAACTGCAACCCGCAACCAGGAAAACCTTCTACTTCATTGGGGTGACGACGCGGCAAAGCTCAATCATGAATGTTTTTCCGGCTTGGGCTGAGTTTCTCGGATTGGGAGATGTGGAAATTCAGGGAATCGACCTGCCAATTCATGCCCCTGCGTCTGAATACCGCAAGGTCACCGCCTTTATCAAACATGACCCTCTTTCCGTTGGAGCGTTGGTCACCACCCACAAAATCGACCTTTACCATGCCTGCCATGATCTTTTTGATGAGATTGACCTCCACGCCGGAATGATGGGGGAGACCAGTTGCCTGTCCAAGCGGGACGGAAAATTTTGTTGTAGTGCAAAAGACCCGGTTACATCCGGTTTTGCATTGGAGCACTTGCTGGCACCACAACATTTTGCCCAAACCGGCGGGGCTGTGTTTTCCATGGGAGCAGGTGGTTCAACCATCGCCCTGACGTGGCATCTCACCCAGAGTTGCAGGGCAGCAAACCGCCCGGTCAAGGTGATTGTGTCTGATACATCCCGGGAGCGGCTGGATGAAATCCGGTCGATTCATCGCCAATACGAAATAGACATTCCCTGCGAATATGTGTTGGTGACAGCGCCAGACACCAATGACAACGTGTTGGCCGGGTTGCCCGGGGGATCACTGGTTATCAATGCAACCGGCCTCGGGAAGGACGGTCCCGGTTCCCCGCTGACTGATGCGGCTGTATTTCCTGATAATGCCGTGGTCTGGGAGCTCAACTATCGCGGTGAGTTGGCGTTTCTGCATCAGGCTAAAACGCAGCAAGCACAGCAACGCCTGGCTGTTCATGATGGCTGGGTCTACTTCTTGTATGGCTGGACACGGGTAATTGCTGAGGTGTTTGATGTGGATATTCCGGTCAACGGCCCGGGTTTTGAAAAGATCTCCCACATCGCGGCGACCGCCGGAAAATCAAATCCAGAAAACAAGAAACGGTGAAGGGACATACATGAGCAAAGGCAAAATTCTGATTACACCCCGCTCCCTTTCCCGGGACGGACACCCCTATTTCAGTAACCTGACAGAGCGGGGGTACGAAGTCGTCTACTGTGAGCCCGGTATTATACCGGATGAAGCCACACTGACGGAGCTTGTACCCGGTTGTGTGGGCTGGCTTGCCGGTGTTGAGCCGGTCAGCGCCAGCGTGCTGGAGGCTGCGGACAGCCTCAAAGTGATTAGCCGTAACGGTACGGGGATCGACAACCTGCCAATGGAAACTCTGGTGCAAAAAGGCATTGCACTGAAAAAAGCGGAAGGCGCGAATGCACGAGGTGTGGCCGAGTTGGCGATTGCCATGATGCTGGCCGGGTTGCGCCATATCCCAGAGACAGCTGCCGGCGTAAAAAAGGGCGACTGGCCACGGGTGATAGGCAGGGAAATACAGGGAAAAACCGTCGGTGTTATCGGAATGGGGGCAATTGGCAGCCAGGTAGCACAAATGGTGACGGGGCTTGGTGCCCGGGTAAAAGCTTATGACCCTTTGCTAAAAGGCAGGATGATTCTTGGGGATCACCTCACCTTTGTCAGCCAGCCTGAACTTCTGTCAACATCCGATATCATTACCTTTCATTGCCCGGCTCCCCAGAATGGCAAAGCGGTATTGGACAGTAAGAGCATAGAAACCCTTAAAGATGGCGTGGTGGTCATCAACACTGCGCGCGCGGCTTTAGTGGATCACAACGCTGTATACAATGGTTTGCTGAATAACAAAATCGCCCTTTATGGCGCGGACGTATTCCCGACCGAGCCGCCGAAACCGCATCCGCTCTGGCAGCATTCCCGATGTATTGCCACGAGCCATATCGGCGGGTTTACCCGGGAGAGTGTAGACAAGGCAACGGTGTCTGCCGTTGATCAATTGCTTGAAGTGTTAGAAGGATTATCTGATGGCTGAAAGCCGCATCGATGTACGAGCAGCCTTGTTTGAGGGCGATCTTTCTGCGCAACTGGCTCGCCCGCACTCCCCTGAAGCGGTAAGCCTGTACTGGCTGGGGCAGGCCGGGTTTATTTTTGCCTGTGGCGTGCGTTTCTGGCTGATTGATCCATACCTTTCCGATTCGCTGGCGGAGAAATACTTGGCTCGCAATTCCCCCATACCCGAATGATGGATGCGCCTATCACCGCAGAAAAACTGCCACCTGTAGAGACCGTGTTCTGTACACACCGCCATACAGATCATATGGATCCGGGAACGCTTTTGCCGCTGTTTAATTGTGCCTCGCAAGAGACAGCGAACCTCGTTGTACCACACGCCGAGTTGACAGAAGCACGGAAACGAAGCGGATTACCGGAAAAGAGAATCACCGGTATGACAGACGGAGAATCCCTCTCTCTGCCTGGCGGTGTAGATTTGTATGCCATTCCGGCCGCCCATGAGGAGATAGAGCGAGATTCGGCTGGTAACAGTGTGTACCTCGGGTACATTTTCGACATCAAATTGGCGGGAGGCTCTTTTCGACTCTGGCACTCCGGCGATTGTATTCCCTATCCATTGCTGCAGGACTGGCTAAATCGGTTTAAGCCGGATATCGCGCTGTTGCCGGTTAATGGGCGGGATGAATACCGGAAAAATCACGGTGTTCCCGGCAACTTCACGTTGGAAGAAGCGGTTGATGTCTGCATTGAAGCCGGTATACCCCACATGGTTGCGCACCATGTTGGTTTATTTAATTTCAATACTGAAAATCCTGAGCGCATCGCTGCCTATGCGACTGAAAAGGCTGATATGATTTCGGTCTGGCCTGCCGAGCTGAACAGGGAATACCGGCTGGGCTTGAAGTGACTAAAAATGCCAAGAGGAATCGGGCTTTGCAGCAAAAACAACCTAACGTTATCGAGATGATTACCCGCTCGCTGGACAACCTGCGCAAATCAGACCGCAAGGTGGCCGATTGGGTGCTCGCCAACCCAAAGCAAGCAATAAGCAGTACGTTGGTGGAAACCGCCAGAGGAGCCGGTGTCAGCGAACCGACGGTAATGCGTTTTGCGACCGCTGTGGGTTGCAGCGGATTTCAGGACCTGAAAATCCGCCTTGCGCAGAGCGTGGCACTCGGCGTGACGCCGACACACTCGGCGTTGCAGGAAGGCGATAACACCTCGGTTATTTCTCGTAAGCTGTTTGACTTCACCCTTACCAGCCTTGACTGGGCTCGGGAACATATAGATGACGACAGCATGGAAAAAGCTGTGGAGATTTTGGTAAATGCCCGGCAGCTCGATTTCTTCGGGTTCGGCGCTTCCGGGATTGTCGCACTGGACGCACAGCAAAAATTTCCCTTGTTTGGGGTGCCTTGTAATGCCCACACCGACTCGCACCAGCAGTTTATTGCGGCGTCAATGATGTCTCCGGGCAATGTGGTGGTGGCAATTTCCAATAACGCGGAAACCAATGCACTGGTTGAAACAGTGAAGGAGGCTCGGGCGCACGGTGCAACTGTGGTAAGTATTACCGGGCGGCATGGAAAACTGAGCGAGCACAGTGACCTCTGTATTGAAGTCGAAACGCTGGAGAACACGGACAGGTATACTCCGACCATCTCACGCATCGCAGCGCTGGTGGTGATCGATATCCTGGCGACCAGTGTTTCCCTGCGGCGCGACCAGTCGCATCGTGACCGTATATCGAATATGAAAGAGCGGTTGTCCCATTTTCGGACCACCAATAACCAGTAAATTTTCGTCCTGTATTCCCAGGGATGTATTCAGCAGGAGACAGTCATGGAACAGACAATTCTGGAACTATTAACCCGTTGCAAAGTTGTGCCGGTGATTCAAATTAACCATGTGGAACACGCCGTTCCATTAGCAAATACATTGGTGGAAAATGGTCTGCCAGTGGCAGAGGTGACATTTCGCACCGATGTGGCAGCAGACGCGATTAAAGCAATGAAAGCCGCCGTGCCGGAGCTTTGTGTCGGGGCAGGGACGCTGCTGACAAAACAGCAGATAGACAGCGCTATTGAAGCCGGCGCGGAATTCGGTGTCGCGCCGGGACTGAATCCGACAACCGCAAATTACTGCAAGGAAAAAGGGCTGCCGTTTATCCCCGGCATCAATAACCCCAGCCAAATTGAGCAGGCGATGGAACTGGGTTATTCCCTCCTGAAGTTTTTCCCGGCAGAAGCATCCGGTGGTATTCCTATGGTGAAATCCCTGCTTGCGCCTTACCGGGATATTCAACTGATGCCCACAGGCGGAATCAAACCGGACAACTTACAGGATTATCTTGCTGTTGACAGAGTGCTGTGTTGCGGTGGTACCTGGCTGACGGATACCGCACTGATGGACGACGGTCGCTGGGATGAGATTGGCGAGCGGATTCGTGAAACTGTCACTATCGTCACAAAGTGACATACCTTTTATGTCTATGGATTAAAATGAAGCCGGTGGATGACCGGCTTTTTCATGTTCCGAAGGAGTGACCGATATTAGTCTCAGGCCACTTCGAGCGTTAGCGGCGCATGATCTGTTACGCCTTTAAACCAGCCATACATCGGCTCCGTGCCGGAATTGTCCACATTCGGAGCCGGCGGCCTTCGAGTAGATCCAGCCGGTTGACGGTTCGCATTTCGATGCTGTACCGGATCTCCCTGGTTCGGTTTATTCGGCTGGCGTGGAGGTGCGCGCTGGAAAAACAAAGCACATCACCTGGCGAAACATCCATGCTGATCCGGTTGGTTTCATCCACTGGCTCTGTCGGTTGAGGGACCGATGGATAGGCACAGCGCGTATTTTTTGGCGCGGCTGAGCGCTGGGACAGGAACTCTTTGAAACTCCATTTGCTGGACGTGTTAGCCAAAGGCCTACGCCAGTAATCCGGGTACAAGGCGATACTGCGCCCGGGCTCCAGTCCATAGATTGGTGCCCACCAGTTTTGCTGGCAGTATATATTGCTGCCCCACGTATCCCTGTGATGTCCGATGGCGGAATTCCATGCTCCCTCAAAAGAAGGGTGGCATGGTACTACGCGTAACACGAAGTGATCGTAAAAGGTGTCGTCGAGATCGGTTCCACATTGGCGTAATACCCCAAAAAACAGGCTTTTGGCTTCATCGCTGTTGTGAATGTCTCTCTGAGCTGCGCCTATGCGGTTCAAAAATGTACCGGGCAGCATATCCTGATGCGCTGTAACTGGGTTGTTGCCATCAAGGTAGTATCTCAACATGCTGTCAGTAAACCGAATAAGCGCTTTCATCGCCGGAACACGGGTAAATACGGCGACATCACCTTTGAACAGCAGGTCAGATCTTTCGTCATCAGAAAGGGGTTGAGATAAATATCTGGTGTTCATGTTTTGCGCCTCATGCGAGAAAGTCGGAAACTCATGGACAGGCGACGGCGGGTTAACGATTATTTCCATGAGCGGGCATTTTCTGAGATAAAGAATTTTTAGTCTTGCTCCGTCAGAATCCTTCAGCCTGTAACCCCACCGGCTAAGTATTAATACAAAGATTCAGTAACGGTGTTTCAAAAAAAAGATATTTTGGTTTTATAGCTGGCTTTAAAAGGGGCTCTCACTACACGGTATTAATATTTTTTATATTGTTCATTTAAAAATATGAAAGCAATTGTATTTAATTTTTCACTGAGGGGTTAAACTGATTTAAATTGGGAAAATATTGCATGGATATGATGTGTGACAACGAGACGTTTTTCTTAACTTACTGTATAGATGAGACTAACTGAACGAACTTGTCAGTGATGTCGCATGGCGAGAGAGCAACCATCTATATCCATGATTAGTATTACAATTGTTGTAATATAAATGTGATAAAGAGAGGTGAATTGGTTTTTTTTAAAATTGACTAACTGTTTAACAATAAAAAAGTGAAATATGCATCCAATATATTGTGTTTCGAAATAGCCAGTAACTGATATTTTCCTTTTGGGTTGGGTGTAATATATATGCGAATTTTGGCAGTCAGATTTCTGCTTGAATTCTGTTATTGTGGCATACGGAATACATCTATTCACTTGTCGAGTACGCAGACTCTATTAATCAAAACCCAGCTTGAGAATGTTCCTGATTCTGGCTTTCACAGAAGCCGGTTCGTCTTTCATTGCCATATCCAAAAGTGCCAACACTTCCTGTTGGTATTCCGGAAACTGTTTGGCAAGTTGGTAAAAACCGTCGTAAGACCAAGCGCGGACAAACTTGTTGGTGTCAGAGAACCCTTTGCGTATGAATATCTCCAATGCACGCTTTTCCGATTTTGGCAGGGTCAGGCGATTAAGGCTTTGCAGAAGGTGTAACCTGGACTCCCAGTGTTGTAGTTGGGGTAATTGCTGAAGGCATGTTACGGTGTCACATGGAGATAATTGAAAATCTGCTTCTAAATGACGTTTCAGCAACCAGGATGCACCGCGCTCACAAAAGGGATTGGCAAGCAAGCCCACAAGCTCGGGGAACAGGTTTGGGTTGCCAGCAAATTGGTCGTAAATCTGCTGAATATCCTCTTTGCTCTTTCCGTCCCAATTCGTTAGCTGAGTTTCCAGTGTTGCCATAATTACAGATCCAATCTGCCCCTATAGGGGCAGAGTAGAGTGGTAACAGGGTTACAGGCAACCCTCAGTCCCGCAGGCAATGATGTCGAGCACATCTTCGTTCTTAAGATACCCGGTGTGGGATTTGTAGGGTTCAGCGAAAATACCAAACCAGGTATTGGCATTACTGACCGGAATACTGACGCTGGATACGCCTTTATCCGCATAGTCATCAGTATCAATGTGGTAGCTCAACAGGTCATTAGGGTCTGAGAATGACACCACATGGAATGATGGACGGAGCTGCCCTCTGTCAGACAACGTCTTAACGGCATCAGCGAAGGTTGCCGTAGGGTTTGTGACGCATGAGTTGACCGCATTAAGCAGCGGCAACTGGTTTGACGCCATAAATATGGTTTGCGTATTCGCAAGCGCATTCGATACTGTTTTACGGGCTGATTTAACCTCGTCGCAAACCAGCGCATCACGCAGGATTTTGCTGCCAAGGCTTTCCGAGATAAAGAACTTATTCGGTGTTACTGGTTGTTTCGCATCTTCCTTTTCCACGTAAGCAAGGGCATCGAGAAGAGTATTGCGTATATCTTGTCCCCGGGGGCCGCCGTAGGTCGTGACATCTGAAAGACAGCCACTGACCAGATCATCCTTTACTGAACCATTAATTTTCGCTTTGCGGAAATCGTCGTAAAGGTTACCCAGTGAACGCACATTGTTGAAGTACGCATAATTGAAGCTGTATATGTTCAAAAGGTATCCGTCGCGGGTAAGGGAGTACTCTTTCAGGAAGAAGTGTCGTTCAGGCGAGCCGTTTTTGTCGCTTTTAACGGTAAACGCCAGAGGAGCCGCTTCGGCCTTTATTTGCTCCAAATCGAGCTTATCAGCCAGATCAGTAACAAAACCATCTGCCCAACTCTTGCTGTGCGGACACATTCCGTGAATCATAAATACTGATGCCGTCGAACCCGGCTGGTAAACCCCTGCGATTGGCTTGTCGCCAAGGTACGCTTCCTTGATCGGAGAATAGGGGCTGGTGCAGGCTGTCAGCGCTAAACAACACAACACAATCAACTTTTTCATTGTTTTGTCCCTGTAAAGTTATTCAACGTCAAACACGTCTTTTAGCTCGTCTTCAACTTCAGACGTCAGCTTGTCTTTTTTGCTGTCGAGTGTTTCGTGTAGCTTGCGCAGGGCCTGGGAAGAGAGTGATTCGTCCAGCAGGGTCATTGACCAGGTCACAACGTGGCGTTGCTTGTACGAATTGCTGTCCGGTTGGCTTTTTGCCGGGCGAAGTCCGGTGAGCGTGCGTGGTTTTGCCTTGGTGGCATCTTCTAACTTGCCATCGCGAATTTTGAGCGCAGCGACAGTGTCATTGAACACAACCTGCTGAAGAGTAGTTTCTCCATTGCGGGCGTACGTTACCCATTTCATGGTCAGTACGACACTGCCGTCAAATTCATCGTTACCGGATAAATGGGCCCAATTATGTTTGACTTTTTTGGGGTCAAAAGTGAGTTTGTAGGTATAAGCATCTGTAGTGTTAAAGTTCACCGGTATCGTCACCGGATCAGATTCGGTATCGTTTTTCGCTTTAAACGTGAAATAGAGAGGGCTATTTGAAGCACCGTCTTTAATATTGCAGGTAAATGTCTCCGATCCCTGATAGACGGAAACCTTCTTTTCGATTTCTTCTTTAAGTTGTTTAGATATTTCTTTCACAAACAGCTTTGCTGCTTGCTCTATCAGAAATGGAGCAATGGTTGCGGTAATTCCTTTTTCATTGTCACTGCAGACATCGCCAGAGTTTACCAAGTTTGGGGTGACCTCTTTGGGGCGTAGCAGTGTTGTTTGGCCGCATCCGGCAAGCAGCGTAGCGGTAAGCGCAACGGTAATGATGTTTTTCATCCAACTGACATCCTTGTTTTTGAAGTAGAAAGATGAGTGTATGAATTTATGTTCTACAAACACAAAAGCGGTGTTTTAGTGTGTGATCTATTCATATGATACTTCGTGCAATATCGGTATAAATTGTCTGAGTTGGGTATAACCTTTTGCATTGGCTGAAATACGAAAGTTGAGTTAGCTTGAAGGGTGAAAAGTCTGTGTTTTTCTGATTCGAAGGAGTTGAGTGAATGGAAGTAAAAGTGGAGAAAATTGGGCTGTCGGGCTCGATGCAGTTATTCCGCTTTTTGATGCATACCGGCAGTTTTATGGTCAGGATAGTGACATTGCCCTGGCAAAGGAGTTTTTAACTGTCAGGGTTGCAAACAACGAATCTGTTATTTTTCTGGCGAAGAATGCGGAGGGAAAAGCGGTCGGATTCACCCAACTCTATCCGTCTTTTTCATCTGTCTCAGCACGCAGAATATGGATTCTCAACGATCTCTTTGTAACAGAAGATGCCCGGGGACAGGGAATTGGCAAGGCGCTGATGAATGCAGCTAAACAACATGCCGGCCAAACCTTTGCCAAGGGGTTGGCACTTTCCACCCAGAAAGAGAACGCCGGAGCCAGGCTGTATACGAGTCCCTGGGATACCAAAAGGATGACGCGTTTTATCACTACTTCCTGAAAATCTGATCATTACCTGATGACGCCTCTTGTATTCCAGGAGGCGTCACAGTCCACTTCTGTATAAAATACCTTTGAAAGGGAACAGACATTCCTTCAGGTATTTTCCTTGAATTGAACGTACTGAAATCACTCTGAATCACGCACCTTGAGGTGGTTTGGGTATATCGTCTTCATTGCCAACCCGGCTGCCAGTATAAAGGTGAAAAACTCTGCAATCGGGAGTGCTGCGAGCACTGGGATTCCCGGTACATAAAACCCAAGAATCAGCAGCAGTGAAACTGGAAAGACAATTCCCCGGGCAAATGCGATGGCCGCAGAAGGCTTGGGATAGTCCGTTGCGGTCAGTACCGATGAAATAAGCATGTTCAGCGCGGAGAGTAAAAATACCGGCCAGATAAAAGAGAGATAGCCTGCTGCAATCCTCTTTGCATTTTCGTCGCTTGGCCAAGGAAAATGGCCGGGATGCGATCGGCGAATATCCAGGTAGCACAGGTCATAACGGTCGCTAAAATCCCGAGAGTAATCAAAGCGGTGATAACTACCGTTCTGACCCGGTCGAACCTTCCTGCACCGGTATTATGGCTGACCAAAGGGTGCACCGCATCGATGATGCCGTAAAACGTCATGGAGGCAGTAAACAGTAAGAAGTTAACCACAGAAAATGCGGCAACCCCCGCCGCTCCTGCGGTTTTCAGCATCAGCCAGTTCACTACGCCAATAACAATTCCAACAGATAATTCGTTAATGCCCTCAGACAACCCATTTTCATAGCAGCACCAAGGTGGTTGAAGGGAATGCGGTCGAACCGCCAGTGCAAGTTTCTGTTAGGTCTGCTGAAATACCGGCTGATAACTGCCAACTGGATACATTGGGCGAACAGCGTTGCCCAGGCTGCCCCGGCAATGCCCCAACCCAGCCATCCGACAAATAAGGCATTGAGTGCGATATTGAATGCCGCTCCGAGAAGCAGGGCTTGAGTGCCAATCTGAGGGTGATTGTCGGCTCTTATGAAGTAGTAGATCACCAAGGTTGTGAGCTGTATGACCATCGCTACCCTCATCACGCCTACGTATTCACGCATTAACGGCCACAATGATTCCGGCGCTCCGAGCAGACTGTAGAGCCCTTCCTCCCAGATTGTAACCGCGACGCCCACCGCACAGGAAAACGCTATAATGGATACCACGGAAAAAGAAAACAGCCGGGCAGCGTCCGCATTTTGTCCGCCACCGAGCCAGTGCCCCGTTTTTACAGCCCCGCCAATAGCCAACGTTAACGCGACAGCAAACATCAGTGTCAGGCCGGGAATCAGCAGCGTCACCGATGCCAGCGCATCAGCTCCGACAAAATTTCCTACGAAAAAACCGTCAACGAGCGAGGCTGTTGTGATTGCCAAAAGGCTTGTGAGCGCATGAGCGGCGAACCGGAGAAACTGCGGGATCACCGGGTGTGATACCAGTGGGTTGTTTTCCGTTCGGGTTGCCGTGTCGTCCTGTAACAAATGTAACTCCAATGGTAATGAGAATTAATATCATGCAGATTGTTGAGCAATAACTTAATGGGATTTTGCACAAAGTAAAGTGCCATGTTTGATTAACGAGGTGCAAGATGACTGATTCATCGAGGCTTATTGCGGAGCAAGCCTCTTTCCGTGCCTTCATGAACTGTTACCTGAGGGAAGTTGACCCCGGTGTGGAGTGCAGGCACGCGTTCAGAACCCGGCTGGGAAAGAGCGCATCCACGGACTGTGTTGAGTTTTCACTTCTTTCAGTCAGGGCAAAACTGCGTGTTGGTGTCGATTATTTCTCCCTGACCGGCTGCCACCGGTTTAACCGATGCTGGGTTCGCCAATTACATGAGACAACCTGGCAGGAGAAAGAGCCTTTTGCTGTGCTGCTGATGTTGGTACAGGAAATCTACCGAAGTTACTGCGAGGGCCCGACCGAACTGTTACGCACCAGAGAGCTGGAATTGCTTTACAGGCTGACTGACAGTTACAAGCTGATGGCCGACTACCTGAGAGTGCGCAAAGACGAAAGCAGCGATGGGCACCGTTTTATTGACGGGGAACAGGCTTGTTTATTCGGGCACTGGTTGCATCCAACACCCAAGAGTCGTCAGGGAATGGCCGAATGGCAACAGGCGAGTTACGCGCCAGAATTGGCCGGGACGTTTCAGCTCCACTATTTCAGTGCAAACCATGAGATTGTTTGCCAGAACGCCTCCCGAACCCACGTTGGCGAGATTATCTCTTCGTTGCTAGGAAACAGCTCTGAATCGGTTGTTACCGAGCATTCCACTTTAATTCCTATGCATCCTCTCCAGGCCCAGGCACTGATGCTGGACCCGGTGATATCAGACCTGATTGATCAGGGCAAACTGACTTATCTTGCCCGATGGGCCGAGTCTTTACCCCGACATCTTCTGTCCGGACGCTATACAACCAGGAATGTCCGTGGATGGTGAAGTTTTCTATCCCTGTCCGCATTACCAATTCAGTGCGTCGCAACCGCCGTCATGAACTGGAAGCGGGTGTCATGATGGATAAGTTGATGGCGAAAACCGGTTTTCTGACGCGCATCCGTATTTCCGGATGATTCATGATCCGGCTTATATCACGGTCAACATCCCCGGACGTAAAGAGAGCGGATTTGAGGTCATTTTCAGGGACAACCCTTTCATGGAAGGAAAAGACCTGGGCATCGTTACCATTGCCTCTCTGACAGCCGAGCCGTTTGGCAACCGGGTGTCGCGTCTTGCCCACGTCATACTGAACCTCAAGGACGAAACCCTGTTGCCGGTTGACGAAGTCTGCCGAACTTGGTTCAGGCGCTATCTTGACTGCTCGCTCAAGCCTTTGATTACGCTTTATGACCAGCACGGAATTGCCCTTGAAGCGCATCAGCAAAACAGTGTGCTTGATATCAGCGAGGGTTATCCGTCGGCATATTACTACCGGGACAACCAGGGCTTTTATCTCTCCGAGCGATACAAACATTCGTTATCTCAGTTGGCCCCGGAAGCGGAAGGTATCGTATCGCTCTATTATGATGATGCCGAAATCCGGGACAGGTTTTCTTATTACCTTGTGGTGAACCAGGTTTGTTCAGTGATCAGCCGGATGGGAAGCGACGGATTAATAGAGGAACCTGAACTGGTCAACCTGCTTCGGGACTATCTGGAGGCATTGGGGTCACAGCTAAGCGGTGCAGGAAAAGATCTGGTCAACGCCTTGCTGACCAGAAAAACCATCCCGGCAAAAGGCAACCTGCTCACCCGGCTTTACGACGTGGATGAGCTTGAAGCTGAAAATGAACAGGCAATTTATACCCAACTGGTGAATCCGCTGACAGTAATGCGAAAGCCAGATTCCATGGTTGAGGAGGTAGATTTTGCCGTTGCCTGATGACTTGCAGCATGGCCCTCAAACCCGGGTTATTCGCCAACTGGTTGAAGCCTTGCTGTTCGAGCGATGCATTGATGCAAAGCGCATTGATAGCGCCGGTTTCCACGGGTTTGAATGGGCAATGCAGGACCGCAAATACCGTTGCCGGGCGAAGGTGGGAGCCTTTGATCGCATCCGCATTGTGCCGGGAAGTGTTGAGTTCTCGACGGGTGAGGGAAACTGGCATCCTGCGAGTTTGCTGACACTCATTGCCGATTTGCCGGCGATGTCAGGAATTCGTCGTCAGCTGTCGGAAGAGCTCAGCCAGACTATCCGGCTTTGTCACTGGAATCTGGCAAACATTGCGCGACGTGACCACCGGCGCAGTATGGGGTTCGCTGAGCTGGATTCAGCGATGGATGAAGGGCACCCCTATCATCCATCGTTCAAATCCCGAACCGGCTTCAGTGAAGAAGACCACCATCAATATGGGCCAGAAGCGGGCAATGCCTTCCAATTGGTATGGGTGGCTGTCCCGCGGGATCGAATGCACCAGTCGCTGCCTGTTGATGATGAAAAATTTTGGCGCGCCGAACTGTACGGTAAAGATGGCAGCAGGCGGGAATGGGACATGCTGTTAAACCGGCTTCATGGTCAGGGGGGAAGCCTTAAAACCCATGGCCTGTTACCCCTCCACCCGTGGCAGTGGGTCAAGTTCCGTAACGGAGAGTTGGGCTGCCGCTACGATCCGGTGGATACCTATTTCCTGGGAAGTGCCGGTGACAGATATATGGCGACCCAATCCGTTCGGACGCTGTTTAACAGGGATAACCCGGCGAAAGCAATATTAAGCTGTCGATGAGCATGGTGAATACTTCGTCGAAGCGGGTAATTGAGCCGGTTTCTGTCTGTCCTGCGCCGTTGATTTCCCAATGGCTTAAAAGTGTCGTCGACTCCGATCCTTTGTTTTCTTCACGCTATCCGGTGACGGTGCTTGGCGAGTACGCGGGTGGCATTGCAGACAGCAAAGGTGAGCTTGCTTACCTGTTTCGGGAAAGTGCAGTTCAGTACATAGAAGATGGGCAGTCGGCTGTGCCGTTCAATGCCTGATGATGGTTGAAGAAGATGGCCGGCCCTTTATTGATGATTGGGTTGCAAAATATGGGTTGGAGCCGTGGGTAAGCCGCCTGATTGACGTTGCTGTCCTGCCGATATGGCACCTGCTGGTTTGCCACGGGCTGGGTGTTGAAGCCCATGGTCAGAATATGATTCTGGTTCACCGGGAGGGTTGGCCAGAGCGCATTATTCTGCGCGATTTTCACGAAAGCCTGGAATACGTTCCGGCGTTTCTTAATGAGCCGGAGCGGGTACCTGATTTGTCCGGTATGCCGTGGGTGTGTCACGGTGAAAACGCCGGGCAATATTATCAGCAACCTACGTTGGAGCTTCTGCGCGAACTGGTGATGGACACCCTGTTTGTTTTCAACCTGACAGAAGTCTCGCACCTTCTCGAACAGTGTTACGCCTTTCAGGAGTGCCAGTTCTGGCAGAAGGTGTTGGATTGTCTCCGTCTCTATGCCAAA
Organism: Photobacterium sp. JCM 19050; assembly: GCA_001310455.1. Lineage (GTDB taxonomy): Bacteria > Pseudomonadota > Gammaproteobacteria > Enterobacterales > Vibrionaceae > Parasalinivibrio. Next base: position 83,163 of record BAXG01000004.1, on the reverse strand, counting down.
GAGCATGAGCTTGAAAAACGGCAGGCGATGCTCTGCATTGATGACCGGAAAATTTATACCGAGTCACTGCTCACCCGGAAGTTTTTCGGCAGCCATGTCGAATACCACCATTTGGTGACCAACCCTCTGTTTTCTTCGATTAAACAAGAATGTGATGCCTATGATGTATCTGAATGACGATTTCTTCAGCGAGCAGGATTTCGCAGAAGCTGCCGCCAGGTTTTCTTCCATACCTGCTTTCCAACAGTGTGAACAATACCGCTATGCCGTGTGCCTTCCGGATGCGTATTTGTGGCTGTCACTGTGCCTGTTCCTCAAAAATGCAGGAAGTTCCGTGCTGCCCATTCACCCGGATATGCCTCGGGAAGCAGCAGAAAAACAGGCAAGAAAAGCCGGATGTCACCGCCTCTTTTTCCACAGCCTGCAGCCTGTTGAACTGAACGGCGGCAAACCAACAGTTCCGGGCGGTGAGCTATACCAGATGAGTTCAGGGACAACCGGAGAACCCAAGTGTATCGCCCGGCGCTGGGAAAGTATCGACAAGGAACTGGAAAGCTATGTCTCGGCATTTACTCAACCGAAAGAGATGACGCCGGTTATTGCCTGCCCGGTAACCCACTCGTACGGACTGATAGCCGGTTTCCTGGTGGCATTGAAACGCGGGAAAACACCGGTTGTTATCAATAACCTCAATCCTAAATATATCCTCAGAAGACTGAGATCGGTTGAAAGGCCGCTGCTGTATTCGTCACCGGCGATGCTCAATACCCTTGCAATGATGCTGCCGCCTGCGGAAAGCATTCACGCGGTGATGACATCCGGTACTGTTCTCCCAGCGGCCTGGTTTAATGCCATTAAATCCAGAGTTACCCATCTTTTTCAGCAATACGGCTGCTCCGAGGCCGGTTGCATTGCCATAAACCCTTGTGTTGAGCAGGCTGCGGACATTGGCTACCTGCTGCCTCATTTTTCACTGAAAACACCGGTTGGTAATGGTGAAACCGCCGAAGTTGTTATCCGGAGTGAAGAAGGGGTCATTCATACCCGTGATCTTGGGTGTCTCAACCCGGATGGCATGTTGGTGTTTGCAGCCCGGTTGGATGACACCATTAATGTCGCCGGGCTCAATGTTTACCCCCAGGATATCGAAGATGTGGTGATGGCGATGCCGGGTGTGGAAGATTCGGTTGTGATTCGGCGCAGTGACAGGTTTGCCGGGGAAAGGGCTGCGCTGCTGTTCAGCTCTGGTGAGTTTCTGGAAATTGATGAACTGCGTGCATGGTGCCAGGCAAGGCTTGCTGCCTACCAGATGCCGTCCGTATTTGAGCAGGTCAGTCTTATTCCAAGGCAGGCTAACGGGAAGGTCAACCGAAGGGAAGTCGCTGCGCTTTACGACAGCGGGGCAATCAGTTTACAGCGTTCAGAGCCGGAGGCTGCATTATGACGACCAGAGATTTAAGCAAGCCAATTGATGCGATTTACCGGGTGTTGCACCAGACAATGGCTCATCCCCATCTGGAGGGTTTCTCTCCGGCGTCCCGGTTGAATGAAGACCTCTATCTGGACTCGGTGTTGCTGCTTCAACTGATTGTCCAGCTTGAATTGCAAGAAGGCTATGACATTCCAGATAGCCGATTTACCAAGGAAGACTTTTCCACTGTTTCCGGGCTGGCGGCATTCCTTGAGGGGCTGAATGGCCGCTCAGATGGTGAAAATAACGTGCAGCTGCCGGAACCGGATCCTGTTTACGAGCACATGGATGTCCACGGCGATGAATACATAGATATCAAGGTTCACTGCTTTGTCAGTTGCGTTTGTGATTCGTTGAAACGGTGCCCGGGCATCGATCACCGGCCCTTTTTCTTTTCGGTGTGGGATGCTGATTTTGCGGTCACGGACGAAGCGGTGATGACCTACCATGCCCCGTCAGTGAACCATGATTTCTTCCGTCAGTGGTTCCAGCGTTTGTATGGAATTGGGATTACGCCTTGGTATGAGCCCGGGCGAAGCAAAGAAGAAAACCTCAATATTCTCTGCCGTCAGGTTGAACAGTGCGGGGAGCATGAAGCGGTCATGGTGATGCTGGATATGTACCATCTGCCGGAGCGGGAAAACAAATTCAACCAAAACCCTTTTCCCCACTATGTGTTGGTGGAAAAAACGGATGACCCGGCTGTCTGGCGGATGCGTGACCCGGATTACCGCTGGGAAGGGGCACTTCCCAAAGTCCGGATATTGCAGGCAGTGAACAAACCGACGGTGTCGGGTGGTTGGCTGTTGGATCGCTCAACAGTTTCGCCTCCGCCACCGGAACTAATCCGGGAGTATTTCAATATAGCGTTCAAAAGCCGGGAAAATCCGTTGGCAGATGCGTGCCGGAAAATCTTCCGTGCCCATGTGGATGGATCCCAACCGTTGACCCACCTTAACTTTGCCCTTCGTGAGCTCCCTGTTATCTCGGTGAGGAAGTATGCATACGAACATGGCTTTGCCTTTTTCTGGCGTGAGCTGGTATTGCCAGACAGGGAATTTGAACACTGGTGTGACGAAATTGAAGGCTGATTCAGGGATACAAAGCCATTCACTATTTGGCGGTCAAGATTTCAGAAAGCATGGATCTGTCGTTACTTGAGGAAGTTGAAAGCAAGCTTGAACGCATGAACCGGCAGGAATTTGGTATTAAGGAAAAACTGCTGGACGTCTTTGCCTTGTGGTGTAAGGCCAAATGCGATCAAACCGGTGACAGTCAAAAGGATGTTGGGAAACAGCAGCCAGAAAGAGAGGCCGTATCATGAAAATTTCCCTTTGTACCATTTCGTTCCGGCACCACCTGGTTTCGTTGGCAGAGCTCGCTATCTGGGCACAAACGAACCAGTTTCAGGGGATTGAACTCTGGGCAGCACATGGGCGTAATCTGGCATCCCAGCCGCATCTGAACGGGAACTGGCTGGCAGCGTTTGGTCTTGAGGTGCCGATGGTCAGTGATTATCTGCCACATCCGGTTCTGTCGGGGAGATGGAACAAAAAACCCGGGATCTATGTTTGCTCGCCCATCGCTGGCAGGCCAGGAAATTGCGAACCTTTGCCAGCAGTACGGGCAGTGCAGAAACAGGAGAACAAGACCGGCAAACAGTTACGACCATGTTGAGGCGGCAATGCGAAATCGCAGCGGATAACGGTCTTGAGCTTTTGGTAGAAACCCATCCCGGAACATTGGCAGACTGCGGAGCATCGACAATAAGGCTGATTGAAGAGGTTGATCATCCGGCGTTTAAAATTAACTTCGACACCCTGCATGTATGGGAGGGCGGGGATGACCCGCTAACGCTGTTGGAGACCATCCGGCCGTATGTCTCCCACTATCATCTCAAGAATGTCAGCCATCGTGACCGGCTTTCGGTCTTCACTCCGTCAAACGTTTACGCCGCGGCCGGGAGCCGTGAAGGCATGGTGCCGCTGTTTGACGGTCTGGTCGATTACAACGCGTTCTTTGCGGTTTTGTCCCGGGATGGAAATGTAGAAGGATCGTTGGAGTGGTTCGGGAATGATGCTTTCAACACATTGCGCAATGACCGCCGCCAAATCAGTCATTTACTCCTTGCTCAATCCCGTGAGCCGGACATGCTGAAAGCGGTCTGAATGCCGGGCATCAATTAAAATTCAGACATCAATGAGCAGCGTGATGTCGAGACAAACGCGTCATTTTGATAGGTGTAAAAAACGGATTTTTGTTGCAATAATTTAAATAATAATAAAAATGGTTATCATTACGTTATAATTTGATGCGTTCTATTCGGGCCTATGTACAGGGAATACTTTGCCAAGAACCAGCCGCATGTGTTGCTCAAAGAGAATGAACAGAGCGGTTTTACTGACAGATTAAAGGGCAAACTCGAAGAGGTTGGTTGCCGGGTTTGCACTGTCGCGCCCGGCAGTTCTATCCCTCATGACTGCCCTACATCGTCACTGCTGATTACGCACTTCAGGGCTGGTGAGAAAGGAGAATCCGCGTTGCGTTGGCTGTGTTCACAGGGGACATGCCCGGTGTTGGCGCTGGTAGATGGTGGTTGCAGTCAGGCGAGGGTTTCAGCATTGGCGATAGGGGCTGAAGACGTTATTTCATCCCCGTTTGATATGGAAGAGTGCATGTTGCGGGCGTTTGCGATCCTGAAGCGTGACCTTTCTATCGCACGCGCCGCCGAGGAAACCAGCTGTATCAGCATTGATGATCTGCGGCTTGACCGGACGACCGATCAAGTCAAAGTCGGTTATAAACCGGTAACTCTTACCCCAACCCAATTCCGCCTCCTGTGGACCTTGGTATCCCACAAAGACAAAACACTCAGTAAATCTTACCTTTACCAACTGGTATTAAAAAAACACTTTAGCCCGGATGACCGTAGTCTGGATATGCATCTCAGCCGGGTAAGGCGCAAACTGGCAGAAGCCGGGTTCTCTTCAGAACGCCTGCAAACAGACCATGGCCGAGGCTACCGGTTCAGCTGAGCGTCCGGTTTTGTAACAGTTGTAAAAATCATTTACTCAAGGAATACATCTTTTAGGATTGGTGTCGAGAATGATTATCGTTACTATATGGATGTATTGAAAAATGAATCACATAAGCCCGTTCAGTGGTAAACAAACAGTGATCGCCATGTCAGTTTCCCTGCCTCTTGCCAGCGGAATGGTGATGGCTGAGACAGGCGACAATAAAGACATAGAAACCATGGTTGTTTCCGGCTCCCTGATGCAAGGGCCGGATGTGGTGATTGACTCTACGGATCTCGATCGCCAACAAGCCGTCGATCTTTCTGACATCTTTGCCAGTGATCCCGAAGTTGCCGTTGGCGGCGGTTTCGGGCCTATCCAGAAAGCCTATGTTCGTGGTCTCGAAGATACTTTCCTCAATGTCACCATCGATGGTGCGGCGCAGGCCGGTTATATGTTCCACCACCAGGGACGCCTGATGATCGAGCCGGAACTGCTCAAACAGGTTGAAGTGGCGGCGGGTGCGGGTGAAGCAACCAATGGCCCAGGAGCGCTCGGCGGTTCAATCCGTTTTGAAACCAAAGACCCGGATGACCTGCTTTACGGCGATCAGAAAATCGGTGGCTTGGTAAAAGGCGGCTACTACAGCAATACCGAGGGGTACAAAACGTCTGGCACTGTCTATGGGCGCTTGAATAACAATGTCAGCGCGCTGGCAACCGTTCTGAAAGCAGATTACGACGATTACAAAGACGGAGACGGTACCAAGCAGAAAGATACCGAATCGGAACACAACGTCGGATACGCAAAAGCTGTTGGCGAATTTGATGACCACAGGGTGTCACTGGCGTACGAGCACCGGAAGGAAGAAGGGTTCCGTGCGCACAAACCCAACATCAATCAGGGTTCCGGCAGTTTTTACAGCGCCGATCAGGAAAATGTCCGGAAGACATTGACTGCCAAATACGGCTACAACCCGGTTGAAAACGAATGGATTGATCTCGAGTTCACCGCTTACCACACGGACAATGACCTATACCACAATGCGCCCGATCAGGTACTTCACCCCAAAAAAGGGAAGTACATCCAGTGGATGCCGATCCGCGGGACAATGACTTCCTATGGTATTGATCTTCGGAACATCTCCACCGCAGGCCGGCAGGAATTCGAATATGGCGTTGATTTCCGCCATGACAAAGCCGACCTGCAAATGGACAACCCTAACTGGCCAGATGCAACAGAAAAAGGCCATGTGATGGGTGTGTTTTTCCAGGACAGAATCCGTGTTACCGACAACTTCTTGCTAAGCGCTGGGGTACGTTACGACCGCTACGAAACAGATCAACGCAGCAATAACGCCAAGCCAGTCGTCAAACTTAAAGACAACGGATGGAGCCCGAATATCGGGTTCCGCTTGATGGCAACCGACAATATTGAGTTGCACGGTGGTTGGGCCCAGGCTTTCCGCGGACCGCGGGTGCGTGAGCTATTTAAGCTGGATGTCGCCCCGTCGGCAACACCTCGCAAAGGGGAAACTGCGGAGAACATTGAACTGGGCGTTATCTACCGGTTGGGTGATTTAACCCTCGCCCTGAAAGGTTTTGATACCACCATTGATGATGTTGTCGGGGAAGGGGACAACGGCTTTGGCAATATCGGGAAACTTGAAACCAGGGGTTACAGCGCGCGTATCGCTTACCAGATGGACAAGCTGACAACCAGCCTGAACTATTCCAACAACAAACCCGAGCTTAACGGCAAACCTCTGAATGATGACAGCCTTGGTCTGGGTGTTGATGTGGGAGACAGCTGGTTCGCTAAAGTGAACTATGCGTATTCTGAGCAGCTGGATTTTGGCTGGACCGGTGAGTTTGTTCAGCGTCTGGATAAAAAGGTAAATGACGGCACAACATATGCGGCTAAAGCCGGTTACGGCGTGCACAACCTATATGCCCAGTATATGCCGCTGCAACGCGAAGATCTGACGCTGTCGCTGACGGTTAATAATGTTCTGGACAAGCAGTACACCGATCATGCGAGTTACTCGACCGGATTCCGCGGCGAAGGTATCCCAAGCCCCGGCCGTGATATCCGTGTCAGCCTGGCTTATGCGTTCTAATGGCACCTTTTCGGCACATCAGAAAAGGTGAGTCTCCCGCCTAAAAGCCATCCCCCGCACAGCGGGGGACTTTTTCTGTAATAAAGCCCCGAAATTTGAACTGACCCCTAACAGACTCCCGGTGGTTTCTGACCTCTGTAATGGCTGTTCCCTTTCAAAGGTATTTGACACAGAAGTGGACTCACTGAAACACTCCCGAAGGGCGAGTTTGATTGGCTCTCATTCTGCGTTGCTGTTTTTTGATTTAGAGCCACTAGATCGTCAAAACAGCGCCTTGACTGACAGCCAATCAACTCTCGCTGAAACTGCATCTTGAGGTGGCTTGGGTATAAAGCCGCATGCGCACGACCAAACCATCCAGATTGGTTCTCAAATAATACCCATCTGCTTCCTGTATTAGACACTGTCGTTTGTCTTAATTCTTTGTAATCGATTGCAAAATACTGGCGTGACTGTCTTCACACTTGGTTATTTTTTGGCTGGTTATTTTTGTCTTGCTACGTCATATCTACATCTATTGTAAATAATATGTAACGAGAAAAGAGTGTCGTTCGATTGTTTACAAACCCGTTTCTATCTATGCACTTCTACCTACGCTCAGGTACCTGCCATAGGGTGAAAATGGCGATTATCTGTGCATTCATCCAACGAGAAAGGGACGAAAGATGAATAGCTTAAAGGTGACAGTGGTACTGGCTGCAGGGACGTTGTTTACAGCCCATGCCGCCAATGCAGAAACACTCCGTTTATTGACGTGGGGTGGTTATGCCCCGCAAGAAGTGATTGACCAGTTTGAGAAAGAAACCGGTATTGAGGTCAAAGTGACCAAATCCAATAACGAGGATATGATTTCCAAGCTGAGAGCAACCCGGGGTGCCGGCTTTGATCTGGTACAGCCAAGCCAGGATCGCATAACCGGTGCCCAACGTGATTTTAAGATCTACCAGCCTATCGACCTTTCTAAAGTAGACGCGAGCCAAATCATTCCTTCCATGCTGGAAGCAACCAAGAACAACACCATGCTAGATGGGGCAGTTTATGGTGTGCCTCATGTATGGGGAACCAGCGGCTGGTAGTGAATACCCAAGTGGCAGAAGGGTGAAGGACTACACCGACTTATGTGATGCCCAGTACAAAGGCAAAGTATCATACCGGCTCAAGCGCCCGACGCTGATTGGGTTTGCCTTCTCTATGGGCGAAGACCCGTTTGCAGCGTACAGCGACCCAGAAAAATACAAGGCAATCCTGGATAAAGTTGAGAAGAAGCTTGTTGAGTGTAAGCCCAATGTAAAAGCCTACTGGTCCGGTGGTGATGAGCTGCTTAACCTGGTGAGATCTGGTGAGGTGGTTGCGGCAATGGCTTGGGATGCTGGCGGCTGGAAAGTAAACCGCGACAATGCCGACATCAATTTTGTGGCACCTGCCTCTGGCGCACTTGGCTGGATTGATACCTTCGCTATTCCCCGTAAATCGAAAGCAGTAGATGCGGCTTACCAGTGGATTAATTTTGTGATGCAGCCAGAAATTGCAGCGAAAATCACGGAATCTGCCGGTAATTTTACCGCTTCTAAGGGGGCAGACAACTTCGTTAACGAAACTGCGAAAAAGCAGTTCCAAACCAGTTTCCCTCCCGCGGCTATCGACAACATCAAGTGGTACCCGACTGTACCTGCCGGGCTGGAAGAAATGGAAGGTTTGGTACTTGACCGCGTAAAAGCAGCTAACTGATTGAAACTGTAAACCTTCCGGCCTGACGAAGCAGGCCGGATTTTTCGCAAGGAATGCGATTTTCCGAACCAATCCAGGCGGTACCGACCATGTCTGAACATGCTGATTCCGAGAAAACCGCCCCGGACCTTGAATGCCGGGCGCTGACTAAAACCTTCGCTGATTTCACCGCTGTCGATAACATTGATTTCGCTGTACCTAAAGGCAGTTTCTTCTCGATATTGGGGCCATCCGGCTGTGGTAAAACCACGTTACTCCGTATGCTGGCGGGATTTGAACAAGCAACCCACGGCGATATTTTCATTAAAGGAAAGCGGGTAAATGACATAGCCCCCAACAGGCGGCCGGTTAACATGGTATTCCAGCACCTTGCGCTTTTCCCGACGATGACGGTGGCTGAAAATATAGGCTACGGCCTGCGGCGCCGCAAAACCTCAAAGCCAGAGATCGAACGCAAAGTAGATGAAGTGCTGGCGCGGGTCGGGCTGTCTGGCAGTGGCCCGAAGCAAATCTCCCAGCTGTCTGGCGGGCAGAAACAACGAATTGCCATTGCCCGTTGTTTGGTGCTCAACCCGGATGTGCTGTTGCTTGATGAGCCGCTGGGCGCGTTGGATCTCAAGCTGCGGGAGCAGATGAAAGTTGAACTGAAGCATCTTCAGCAAGAATTCGGAACCACCTTTGTATACATCACCCACGACCAGTCGGAAGCGCTGGTGATGTCCGATCAAGTCGCGGTAATGAACAATGGCCGGTTTGAACAGCTTGGCACTCCGCAGGCGTTGTATTACTCACCGGCAACGACATTTGTTGCCCGGTTTGTGGGTGAAAATAACCACCGGGAAGGTCGGATAACAGACATCAACGGCGACACCGTGACGGTGCAAAGCGATAGCGGGGAGTCTTTCCGTGCAACGGGCAAAAACCTGAGAATCGGGGACGCGGCTGATGTATTTGTCCGGCCGGAAGCCATTTCTATTGCCTTTCCGGATAAGGTTCCTGCCTCTGTAGATAATGGGTTTGATGTGGCTGTGAAGGAAATTCTCTTTGACGGCTCGCGCAGCCAGCTGGTGGTGGGTAATCCATCTGCGCAAAGTGTGTTTTCGGTTCAATTGCCGCAAACGGAAACCTTCCGCCATGTCAGGCCCGGGGATCGGTTGTTTGTCCATTGGCAAGCCGGTGTTTCGCGCTGTCTGCTTCACAGCAACCCGCTAAGCGGTAGGAGGCAACAATGATAGAAAGAGGAAACAGGCTCGCGCTTTATTTGTTGATGACGCCGTTTTTGCTCTGGTTGTTGCTCCTTATCATTCTTCCCCATGTCCAAATGCTCAATATCTCGGTGCAAGACAGGGCCATAGGCGGTGCCACGGCGTTCAGCCTGGACAACTACGCGACGTTTTTCACTGAACCCCTTTACTGGCGCACGTTTATGCGAACGGCAGTAATGTCACTTCTTGCGACATTGTTGACGCTGTTGGTGGCGTTTCCGGTGGCGTTTTACATAGCCAAAGTCAGCCAGGGAAAAACCAAAAGCATGCTGTTTGTTGCTTGCCTGCTCCCGTTCTGGGTGAGCGAACTGGTGCGTTCCTACGGCTGGATGATACTGCTGCGTGAGTCCGGGTTAATCAGCGGGCTGTTGCAGTCGGTGGGGCTGGCAGATCAGCCGGTGGAAATGCTCTACAACGACGTGACAATCATGGTCGGGCTGGTTTATACGTCGATGTTGTTTATGGTCGTCCCGTTGGTTACCACGCTCGATAGCCTGGACAATAGCCTGATCGAAGCCGCCTATGATCTCGGTGGCAGCAGTTGGGATGTCTTGAGAGAAGTGGTGATTCCTCATGCAATGAGCGGCATTGTAGCCGGATGTATTGTGGTCTTTATGCTGACGCTTGGAAATTACCTGACACCGACACTGCTGGGCGGGAAAGACAGCCTCTGGTTTACCGAACAGATATTTACCCAATTCATCACCCGGTTTAATTGGGAGCAAGGTTCTGCGTTCGGTATTTTGTTGCTGACGCTTTCCTCTCTGATGGTTTGGGGTGGCTTCAAGCTGACCCGTCAATCATTCGTCAAGACGATGGGGTGAGTTATGATTCCTTCGCTTCCGACTAACAAAAACTTATCCCGTATCTATCAGGCTATGTTGCGCTGTTTTTCATCTTCCTGATGTTGCCCCTGACGGTGGTGGCTGTTTTTGCCTTTAACGACAGCCTGTTCCCGTCGCTGCCCTGGAACGGTTTTACGCTGGAGTGGTTTACCGGGACCAGCGAACCGAAAATTGGGATATTCAATGACAGAGAACTGACAGACGGCATCTGGGTCAGCCTGATGGTTGCTGTAGCAGTCACCCTTGGTTCACTGGCGCTTGCCACCACCAATGCTTTTTTGTTCGAGCGTTTTGACTTTCCGTTTAAAGGTTTTTGCTATGTGCTGTTACTGCTTCCGTTGGTGATTCCGGGCGTGATACTCGGTGTATCTATCTTGCTGATGAGCAGCACCATTGCCAACGGGATTGAGGATACCATCGGATGGGACATTGAGTGGATGCGGCCGGGTTTGGTCTTGGTGGTATTGGGGCAATTCGCCTTTATCACCACCATGTGTACCCTGGTGATTGCGGCGCGATTGCGCAAATTTGATATTAGCCTGGAAGAAGCCGCGCTGAACCTCGGGGCGACAAAAGCAGAAGCCGTATTCACCATAACCATCCCGTTCCTAAAACCGGCTCTGTTTGGGGCTGGTATCATCGCGTTTCTGATGTCGTTCGAAAACTTCAATACCACGCTGATGCTGGTGGGGTCAGATGCCCCCCTGACCATCGCGATGTTCGATAGGCTGCGGGAAGGCTCCACACCGGTAATAAACTCGGTGTCTCTGTTACTTATGGTCGCATCCGGCCTGTTGGCGCTGGCGAGTATCTGGTTCTCTTCAAAGGCCGATCAATCCAGTTCGTGATGGTTAACTCAGGTTGGCTTTCGCCGAAAAACTGCGATGATATTTTTCCAGCGAACAGCAAACCCCATCAGGCCGACGATAATTAACCCCAAGCCGGAAAGCTGGAAAAGCGAAGGGAGGCTGGGGTTAATAAATATCAGTTCTAACCCCAATGCGAACAGAACCTCAGTGGCCTGTGTCGTGTCAACAGCCACGACTTTCAGAGAGTCGGATGAGGCGTTGCGGGCATAAATGAACAGCGACGTGGCTAGAACGCCGGCGAAGAGTGCGACAACAAATGTTTGGATATATTGTTCTTTTACCGGAGCATCGGGTTGAACAATGGCAACGAGTGCCAGCCAAAAAGGCACCGAGCCAAGACAGAGCAACAGGACGTTTGAAAAACCGTTGTCGAGTACCTTTGATTGGATCACGGGGACAAAAGCGAGGCCGCCGTTTTGGCAGAATTGACGAGTTGATTCCCTATGGGATAGGCCAGGGCTGAAACCAGAACTGGCAGTAAACCTGCAATACCGGCTTCTCCCAGACCGGTATCATTCTGCCAGTTAACCATCATCGCCCCAGACAGCACCAACAATGAAAAGGGAAGGAGCCAAGGGTTAAACCGATATCCCATCATTAACAAGATAAACGGTGAAAACACGATAGTTAGTTGAAATGTAGCCGCGACGACCCAGCCCCGGAGATATTCAGCAGAGAAAGCCAAACCGGTGTAAAACAATCCGCAGGAGAGACTTCCGGCAATCACCCAAAATCCCCAGTGATGGTAGAACACTGAAAAAAGCGACTTGATATAGGCGTTGCCCTTGAGTGCCAGCAAAATAACTACAAGTATTGCGATGGTGAAAACGTAGCGAAGCACCGCAGTCCACACCCAATGACCATTGCTGAATGAGATGTTGTAGTTGACCACAAATGTCAGGCTGAACAGCGCAGCCGAGATCAAGCCGACAAGGATAAGAACAGGCAGGCTTGAGTGAGACAACTTACTCATTTGTACTTCTTAATAACCAGTCAGATTCTGGCAAACCCAGAACTTTAGCAACAATGATATTATCGAGATGCTGTACGACTTTTTCTTTCTCGGTATAAACACCAGAAACGTTGTTATTTAGTCCTTTCTGTTGATATTCAGTTATCCAATCATCTTCTTCGATAACTTGATTCCATCGTTCAATGTATAACTGAGATATCGTATTAAAATCTGGATGCTTTAGCGTCTCTTCTGGAAAACAATACCCTACATTTACCTGTACCTGATTTTCAGAAATGGGTGTTTTTTGAATCCACCACATACAGTCTTGCGCGGTGACAATAAAAAAGCCGGGTAAAATAATGCAGAAATGGGTACCGTTTAATGCTTCTCCGTATATTCCTTCTGTAAAAGGAAATCCTGAGCCTCTTAGGTTTGGTTTTAGCGCGGGTGAGAATATATTTCGGTGAAAAACGCCTACCCAGTTGCCATCCCCTTCCAGAATTTCAACCGGCTGTTTACCTATTGAGTCTCGGTGAATACATGGCGTATGTAACGTTTCCATATCGACTTCAACGTAGAGCTTCCAGTTGGAATTCAAAACGTATTCCCGGGAATGAATGCAGCGCATCTTATGGATCTGATGTGGCTTTGCAATGGCGTCAATGTACTCACCTAAGTAGCTTTCTAATGGTTCGTGATTTTCTGATAAATTGATAAAAATCATATTATTAGAAATGGATGATGTTATTTCAATAAGATTGGTGTTTCCTTTGCAATGTTGTCTTTTTTCTGGTGACAAACCATTTGCAGAAAGGAGATTACCCTTCAGATCGTATGACCATTTGTGATAGGGGCATATCAGCGCCTCAACTTTTCCTTTTGTCTTATCTGTAAGCGGGGCACCTCTATGACGACAGGAATTGTAGAATGCTTTTATGGTGTCGTCTTTATCCCGCATAAAATGATATTATTGCCTAGAATTGTTCGGGTAATAAAGCTGCCTCTATCCAGTGAACTTGCAAGACATATGAAATGCCATGCATTATTAAATATCGTCTCTCTTTCTTTTTCAAACCACAGTTTCGATGTATAACACCATGCTGGTAGCGTCTTGTCATTGCAATTGGCGCTTCCAGGTAAGGAATAATGCTTAGTATTAAAGATATCTTCCTTTTTCATAGTGGCTCTAATTTATTCAAATAAGTTGTTTAAATATTTGTACATCCTTGCTGATTTAGTTGTCAATTGAGAATGTGGAATGTTCTCTAAATTGAAAGATTGTTGAAACAATTATACCAAGCCACCTTGAGGGGATTTGGGTATAGAGCCGTATTCCATTCAGAAATACGGCTTTTACTTTACTAAAAGTGATAGGCAACGGTTGCGCCGGCAACCCACTGATTCGCGCTTTTTACCAGAGGTGAATCTGAAACGTCCTTGCCAAGCCGCACGTAGTTTGTGGACTGTGTCAGTTCCCAGTTGGGGGAAAGCGGCAGCACCAGTTTGTATCCAACCTCGTACGAAAGGCTGCTGTCACCCTTGTAGGCTTTTCGGGTTGCAGTTGCTTCATTTTTACGTACACCAAAGTAGTAATCCACATAGTCTTTACTCAGCCACGCTACACCGGCGTAGGGGACAAAATCCAATGCCCCCAGAGAGATAACCTGCGCATAGCGTGTCCCGCCGACCATACCTTTATACGCACCGGCAACATCGTGTTGCAGATAGGTGGAAAAGGTCCCGCCACCAAAAGACAGATCAATATTCAGCCCAAGGTCAACGCTAAAGTCCCGGTCTTTCATCCCTTTCAATACCTTGGCATCTTTATCGTCGTAACCGGTTCCGGCGCTGTCGATAAAGGCGTTCATGTTAAATACATCGCCGGTATTGCCAAGGAAGCGGTAGTTGATGCCCGCGACATCCGCGTTGAAGTCTTCACCGTGGTAGCCGACATTCAGAACCGGGAATACGGTGTCGTCCTGGCCTTTGTAAAGCTTACTGGTTACGCCGACACCGGCTTCTGCAACCCACTGACCTTCGTGGGAATAAATCTGACCGTTGCGAATATAGGTATCACTGGCTGCCGCAGAGGCTGACGCCAACATTGCCATCAAGATAACGCACTTTTTCATCTTGTTGTTTCCTTCATAGGTGTTGTCCATAAGGTTGGGAACACTTTACGAAGCTGGCAGGCAAGAAAATATCAGTGAAATGTATGGAGATGTCAGCCAATGTCATGGCACGGTGACATGCCTTTGAACTGCCAGGCCTGATAAGGTAGCTTTGTTATTTATATAGTTGTTAATAGCAAGCGGAACCGGATGTTATGGAAGACAAACTTCGCCTCATCGTTGTTGAGGACGACCCCAAGATGCGTGGGTTGCTGACGGAGTATTTCGAAAGCCAGGACTACGAGGTCATCAGTCTTTCTGAAGGGACGAATGCGGCTGATGTCATTCTGGCGAACCAGCCGGATTTGGTGCTTTTGGATCTCATGTTGCCCGGGGACGACGGGCTGACAATTTGCCGACAGATCCGGGCCGGTTTCAAAGGTAAGATCCTGATGCTGACTGCAAGTGATGATGATTTTGACCATGTTGCAGCGTTGGAAATCGGTGCCGATGACTTTGTTACCAAACCGATTAAGCCCCGGGTTTTGCTGGCAAGAATACGGATGCTTTTGCGTCGCGAAGGCGTTGACACCATCGGTGAAACCGGAAAATGGCTGCAATATGGAGTGCTGAGACTGCCAAGGCGCGCAGGCAATGTGAGTTGGACGGGAAAGCGGTTTCGATGACGGACGGAGAGTTCGATTTGCTTTGGCAACTTGCCGCCGCACCGGATGAAGTTCAATCCCGCGATGCCCTGACGCAGGCTCTGCGTGGTATCGAGTATGACGGAATTGACCGTACCGTCGACAACAAAATCGTCGCACTTCGCAAAAAGCTCGGTGACGATTCAGCCAGCCCCCGCCGCATTATTACGGTGCGTGGAAAAGGTTACCTGTTCGTACCGGATACCTGGTAACACTGATTTCCGCTAAGGAGAGCCTATGCGCCGTTTTTACATGGAATCCCTGTTCGGGCTGGTGGTGATTTTCTTTGTCAGCATGATGACCTATGAGCTTGTTGTTTATGAGTGGGCGACCGATTACGACATGGTGTTTGAGGAGAGGGAAGCGGAAGCCTTACATGATATGGTCAGCAGCATTGAAAAATTCCAGGGCAAAGATGCAGCATTAGAGATGGTGCAAAACTACGCCCGCAAAACGGAAATGTTGCTTGCCACCTTTGCACCTGAATCCTTGCCAGCGAATGCGGGTGCCTACTTTTCCCAGCCCCAAGGGAAACCGCTCATCTACATTGATGATGAGCAGCCGGTTGTTTGGTTTCACTTTTCCGATCCAACAGTTATCTACCGTCTCAGCCCGGATCCGGATTCGCCGCTGCATAAAGCAATCAATTTTGATGACAGCATTGGCCTGGCGTTCCTGTTTGCGGGCTTTGCGGCCCATTCATTGTTTGTAGTGTGGTTTTTAAGCCGCCGGGTCAGAAACCTGGAAAAAACCGCGATGGCTTTTGCTGCCGGCGATCTCAATGCCCGTGCATCTTTAGACGGCAGCCAGAGGCTTGGTACCCTGAACCAAACGTTCAACCTGATGGCAGACAAGATTGCCCGCCTGGTAACCAGCAGTAAAGCGCTGACAAATGCGGTTGCCCACGAATTGCGAACCCCGGTATTCCGAATTCAGTGGCAAGCTGAAATGTTGGCTGAAACGCAACTGACCTCATTGCAGTCAGCGAAAATTGCCAGCATTGTTGAAGATACCGAAGAGATGGAGCAGATGGTCGATGAACTGCTCTATTTCGCCCGGGTTGATCACTCGGGGTTTAAAATCACTCCTCAGACTCAGGATATTAATGCCTGGATTCAATACCAGCTTCCCCGCTGGCAGCAGGATTCCAACCAGGCCGTTTCTGCAGAATTGTTACCCGAGCCGGTCAGTATCTCTTTTGACCCCTACCTGATGAAGCGATCCTTGAACAACCTGATGGGTAATGCCGCCAAATTTGCTGCCAGCAAAATCCAAATCCGGTTGCAGGTAAATACCAGCAGCCTGCACATTGAAGTCCATGATGATGGGGAAGGCATTGGCGAAGAACATTGGCCCTATATTTTCGATGCTTTTTACAGTGCCAACCCGGCCAGGGACAAACGCCAGACTGGTTTCGGACTGGGCTTGGCCATTGTCCGGCAGATCATGCTCCGCCACCAGGGCGAGGTGACGGTTGGGCGCAGCGATTTGGGTGGTGCCTGCTTTACCCTTATCCTGCCACTTTCAGCTCGCAACGATTCAGGCGCCTGACGTTTCAATACAAACCCCTGACAGATTTTCCTTCCTCCTCCGCGGTAACCTTTTTCTCATCGACGTGGAGGAGGGAAGCTGCCCAACGGCTTCCCCGTTAACTTTAAGGAAGGACAATGAAAGCTCTTTTTCTCTCACTTTTCTGTACGGCAACGCTTTGCGCCTGTGCCTACAACGATACGCCGGTTGTGGATACAACTGGCATAGATTCAACGCAGTACCAGCAAGACCTGGCGTATTGCGAGAAGTATGCCCGTCAGGTTGACAAGGGCGAAGCAGCGTCAACCCAGGCTCTCAACGGGGCGGCAACCGGCGCAGTGGTTGGTGCGGTTGCCGGCGCTATCGAAGAGGGAATCGGTGGTGCGGTCGGTGGAGCCCTTGCTGGTGGCGCGATTGGCGCTGGAGCCGGTGCTTTGGGAGGCGCGAATGACGCAACGGATATGCAGGCAAAAGTGCTGCGTGTCTGCCTGAAAGAAAAAGGCTACAAGTCTACGACGCCTAAATATCGGCCTTCACTCGGTTTTTCCTCAGTTCTGCCAATTGGGAATCTCCCGTTCATAACCGTTTTATCGGTTTATGACTTTGCCCCTGACGTTTTTCAACGTTAGGGGCATTTTTTGTTGTAACATCAATGTAATAACTTTTAACAAGGAAGCGCATTCATGTACAACCTTGTACACCGGGCTATCGACCTTCTCCGTGAAAAACACAACCCGCATACAATGATCCTTTATGGCTCTTATGCCCGCCGCGAGGCAACCGAAAGCAGCGATATTGATATCGCCTGTTTTATTGATGATGCCATTGCCAGCCAACAGACATACCTTGTTGAAAATGTCCAGGTGGACGCCTGGATTTACCCGTCAATATCATTGGACGATATCCCTAATTCATCCCTTCGTTTTGCCGACGGGCTTGCTGTGCTTGATACCCGGGGGTTGGGTGCAACCTATATTGAAAGAGTGAAAGAGAAGCTCAAACGGGGCCCGGACAAACTGAGTGAACCTGAATTTGCTGCAATGACGGCGTGGGTAGGAAAGATGCTCCGCCGGGCGCAAAGCCGGGATATGGACGGCAGTTACCGCCGTACCTGGCTGCAGTTTGAATTACTCGAAATCTATTTCAAAGCGCGGGGGCTGTGGTTTCTCGGTCATAAAAAGAGTTTCAGCTATCTCGCTCGGCATGACCCGGAGGCATTGTCACTTTTCCATGCGGTTTATCAGGATCCGGGAAATATGACTATGTTGGAACGGCTGGCGGAACACGTATTGAGTCTAACTACGTCGTCAGGCTCTTAATGGTTCCCATTGTTAATATTTTAATGATGTATTGGCTGAGAGGTTCTTTGTTTTTGGGTATGGAGTAGAAGTATTGATTGCGTATCCGCTTTAGTCATTGCTGGTTCATAATAATACCCTTGTACGCAATCAATATTGCATTGTCTGACAAAAGTCAGTTCCTCATATGTTTCCACTCCTTCCGCTACGACACTGAATCCCAGATCGCACAGTGCGCTGCTGACAGCTAGGTAAAGTATCCGCCCCTGTTCTGAAGAAATGTTTTGAAGAAATTGACGATCGAGTTTTACGATATCCGCGTCTAACTGAGAAAGCATGGAAAGGCTGGAATAACCGGAACCAAAATCATCAATAGCAATCTGAAAACCGGCAGTGCGTAATTTTGAAATTGCACGCTTCGCGGAGGACAAGTTTTGTATATAAGACGATTCAGTGATCTCAATAACAACAGGGTAGCCTGATAGTTTTTGGATGATGTAGGCAATTACCTCATCACTCAGCAGTGACTCTGCTGCTAAGTTGATACTGACTTTGCACAGTGTAAGGTCGTCCTTCTGCCACTCCGTCATGTCTTTCATGGCCTGATCCACCACCCAACGATCTATGGATGCCGTCATACCGGCGGCTGAAAAGTCCTCGAGAAAAGTGGGCCCGTGAATTTTATCATTGTATCTAAGCCTCAGTAGGGCCTCTAAACCAATAAGTTTCCCTGTCTCAGAACAATACTGAGGTTGATAATAAAGCATCAACTCTCCGGAAATTATTTTTTCATGTGTGATTTCAAGGAGACGAGTTGATTATTTAACATGGTTTGAATTTGGTTTAATCTTGCATCACTATCTAACTCAATTTTTGTATTAAGCTCCAGTGCTTTAACAACGTTGTTTTTTAAAGATTCAGTGCTTCCAACATCGAAATGATTTAAAAATGGTTTATAAATAAACACACCTAATAAAATCAAGAAAAACTGGAAAAATAGAACGTATAAACTTCCATCTGAGGCTAACCAACCGTTAATAAAAACTGGCATCATCCAGTGGGCAGTACCTGAGATCTCAACGGGAAAGTTTGAAAACAAAATGTAAGCGATAGATTGATTTGCTAAAGGAACCAATATGAAAGGTATGGCCAATCGAGGGTTATAAATGACGGGGAGGCCAAAGAGAAGTATCTCATTGATGTTTACCAGTGCAAACGGGATGGACATCTTTGCTATGGTTTTGGCATGGGGATTTTTGCTGAACAAAAGGATAGATATAATTAATGACCACGTACACCCTGCGCCACCAAATGAAGAGAATAAGCTCAAGAACGTGATGTATGGTATGTCTGAAGTGTAGATTTCAAAAGCGAATGAGGTATCAAATAACGATTGAAAAGCAGATGAGCCATGAATGCCAATCAGCCACAATAAGTGGCATATAAATACATAAAAATAACTCTGAGCCACTACGGAAAACTCAGAAATCCAAACAGCGAGAGGAGCTATGGATAGATTAATAATCAGTTGATTCAGGAACATTGCAGCTAAGAAAATCAACAAGTAGGGGAGAGTAGCATCAATACTTTGTGTAAGCTTGGCGGGCAATCTACCTTTAGAATCAAATGAAAAATTATAGTACTTTTTAACAAGTAGATAAAACCCACTGACGAAAGCGGGAATTAATACCGCATGAAGAAAAACGAAGTTATCTGAAAGGTGGATACCATCTGCATCCTGATAAACAAAACCGGAAAATACAAAAAACAGGATAAGTGATAAAAAGGTTGCGTGAATCCGTTCGTAGGCAAAGTTGATTGCTAGGTGATATGCCAGAGATGTTGTCATTAAGACCGGGAAACTTAATTGAAAAAGTTGTGTTATCGCATTTGCCTGTGTTTCGCTAATAAACTGAAAATAAAAATTAAGATTAAATATGACAATCCAAATACAGCGAAGAAATATAAAGGGTAGAATTGCCAAAATCGCATCTCTATATGAGATCAGCGTCGCTTGCCAAGTTAAATTAAAAGTGGTCATTCTTGATTTCGGCTCAATTTTCTAATTATATTGGTATTAGTCTATATGCATCATAGTTGGAACGCGAATTAATTGTTTCGAATTGGTGATCTCTGGAACTTAACTGACATTTTTATTCTTGTCTCTAAAGTGAGAGAGTGTTAATAAGGAGTATTTATACTAAACGACATTATTTTACATTTAGCCCATTGTTTGGGTATTTAATTTAGATTGATAGCGAATTGGTTCTGATAAGTCATGAAACGAAAGCGCTGGAAAAGGTATGTCACCGGATTGTCTATCTGGGGGAGGGACCCGGGTAAAATTGAAACCCGGGTTAGTTTTGTCAATACGCCAACGTTCCGCGAATCGGGTAGTTGTTATCTGGGTTGCGAATCCAGGTAAGACCGTTGACTAATGCTTCCAATTCGGGACGGGTAAACGGGTTGTTGGAGACATCCGCAACCTGTACTGTACCGGCTTCATTAATCACAAAAAGACCGGGTTCAGCGAAGTTATGGTCAGTTTCCTGCTCTGAGCGGGGGATAGAAATGTACAAGCCGAGTTCTTTCATCTGTGCTTCAGTCAGGCCGTGTAACAGCGGGAACGACACATTGAGCTTTTCTTTATGGGCTTCCAGTTGCTCTTTTGAATCACCGGAGACTGCAACGACAGAAATCCCAATGTCAGCCAACCGGGCAATATAGCCTTCCAGGTTGTTCAGGTATTTGGTGCAAAGCGGGCAGTGCTTTCCACGATATACCACTACCATCTGCCATGTGGCGCCATCGCGCGGTGCGTTCAGGGCAACGTTGTTCCCGTCGAGGTCAGTGGCACTGATGTTAGGGAATGGCGAACCGGCAGCCAGTTTGTTGGTGTAGGTCATGTTCACTCTCCTTTAAACAATGTTTCCAGGTGGGCTTTGTATCGTATTAAATCATTGTCTGTATCTGGGTTTTTCATCACATCGTAGCAAACAAATGTTTCAAGTCCGGTCATGGCGAAGAACCGGAAATTCATATGAACTGGCACAAAGAGGTCGTCCACACCCTTACCCTGAAAGAGGTACTGTTGCGGATCATCAAATGCCGCTTTTGGGGCATTGAAGGTCAGCGACAGCATATATTTCTTGCCTTCAAGTGATCCTCCACTGCCGTAGTGCGCATCAGTGTGACGGCTGCGGCCGTCTCCATGGCATAACTCACCGCCAAGACCGGCTGAATAGACTTCATCCATATATTTTTTGGTGGACCAGGTAACACTCATCCAGTTGACGGGGGTTTGGAGAATGATGACATCCGCCCAAAGGTGCTTTTCCATTTCTTCTGCAATGTCATACCCTTTTTCTATATAGGTATGACGAACGTCGTGACCTAAACCTGTAAGTGTCTCAGCAGCTAAATCGACCAATGCGGCATTCAGTTTTCCCTCTGAAAAAGGGTAGTAGTGGTGACCATTTAGAATGAGGATGTTCATTGTTTGGCTCCGGTGACGTTTACTTGGAAAATTCGCTTGCCTGAATTATTTCTTGTCCCTATTTGTTGCGTTGTTACTATGGGGGTGGCGGTATAAAACGTCAACCAGTATACTTTTTGTAACCACGAGAATTCTGAACCAGTCTGAACCTCGCAACAGGTGTAGAGAGCGATGAGCATTGTAGAATGTGATATGGATAAGCAACGTGTGGAAAAAGCCGTAGCGCCTTGTCTGGAACCGTGTGCGATCGAGCGCGGTATGCGGATTATTGGTGGCAAATGGAAGGGGTCTATCTTGTGGCACCTCAAGGATGGTCCGGTTCGATTTAATGAGCTTTGCCGTCAATTGGGTGGGGCAAGTAAGAAGATGGTTGACCAGCGATTGAAAGAAATGGAAGCCCAGGGATTGGTAGTGCGAGAGGTGATCAGTACCCGACCGATTGCGGTTTCCTATGAAATCACCGACTTTGGGCGGTCTGCGCTTTGTGTGCTTAAAACCCTCAAGGACTGGTGTGACGAGAATGATATCTGACCCCTTCCAGCATTAAAGTCGGAGAGAGATGGACGAATTACAGTTAGGCCCGGCAGCGGAAACGGATATTGATGACATCAACACTGTTATCCTGGCAGCCAAAAGGCATTGGGGTTACAGCGAAGAACTGATCTCGCTGTGGTTGCCGGATATGGTTGTAGACACGAAACGGCTGCAAATCAGGCAGTTCTGGGTGGTGCGCTCTGAAGTATCCATTGTCGGTGTTTTGTCGCTCGCTGAAACTGATACAACAGAAGCAGAGCTGGAAGATCTCTGGGTATTGCCCGACTACATGGGGATGGGGATTGGCCGGCAGATGATGACATTTGTGCTCGGATATATGCGTCAGGCCTGTATTTCCCGCCTGAAGATTGTTGCCGAACCGAATGCAGAAGGCTTCTACCGAAAGATGGGGGCTGAACGAATCGGCTGGCAACCGTCCATTCCTCCAGGTCGTATGTTGCCTGTTATGGTATTAGAGCCTTAAACAAATTAGTCAGGCGAGAAAGCATGGAAGCACTGAGACTCAAACCTTTTACTGAATCCCGCTACCCACTATTGGTGAAGTGGATAGACTCTGAAACGTTGAATTTCATTTGGGGTGGTGCTTCATATCGCTTCCCGCTGACGGTCGAGCAAATTTATGATCACATCGCATTGGATGGCGTGATTCCATTTCTTCTTATGGATGATAACGTGCCTGCCGGTTTTGTTGAGTTGTTTCAGGTAAATCCCATTTCCTATCGAATCTGTCGGGTCTTTATTTCTCCGGATTATCGGGGTAGAGGCCTGGCTCAAAAGATGATTCAGATGGTAACGGAGCGGGCAGCTAAATTGGGGGCTAAAAAAGTGTCCCTGCATGTATTTGAATCAAACCATCCAGCACTGAAATGTTATTTGTCCCAAGGTTTTACAGAAGTATCACGCCAGCCGGGAAGCCAGTATTTTGATGGGCAGCGATGGACAAAACTGACACTCGAGAAAAATCTAATCTAAACATTTGATTCAACATTAAGAATCAGAAAATGGAATTTTAAATTCTTACCGCTACCAAATATTTCGGCTTGTTTTTGTGATTATTGCAAATATCTTTTTATTAAATAAGGATATTTCTCCCGTATCAATGTCAAAATGTTTTTTAATTTATGATGTAGCACCATAGTACCACCACAATAATTTCACTACCTACATAATCTCATTCCATCAGGCGCTTCTTCTATTTGTTACAAGACAATGGATGGACATATGTTGAATTTAAAGAGAGATGATATTTACTATCAATGTATTGCGGAGTTTTGTGGAACAGGGTTACTCGTTTTCTTTGGTGTCGGGTGCGTTGCCGCCGTTATATTAGCTAATGCGAATCTGGATTTTTGGGGAATCAGCATTACATGGGGATTGGGGGTTTCTGTCGCCATTTACTGCAGCAAAGGCGTTTCGGGCGGACATCTGAACCCGGCGGTTACTATCGCCTTGGCGGCATTTCATGGCTTTGATAAATATACCCAAACCACCTCAAGATGCGTCATTCAGAGTGATTTCAGTGCGTTCAATTCAAGGAAAATATCTGAAGGAATGGCTGTTCCCTTTCAAAGGTATTTGACACAGAAGTGGACGCACTGAAACACTCCCGAAGGGCGAGTTTGATTGGCTCTCATTCTGCGTTGCAGTTTTTCGATGTAGAGCCACTAGATCTTCAAAACAGCGCCTTGACTGACAGCCAATCAACTCTCGCTGAAAACTGCATCTTGAGGTGGCTTGGGTATATAAAGTCATTCCCTATATTCTGTCTCAGTGCCTTGGTGCATTTTGTGCTGCATGCTTAGTGTATCTTTTGTATTTCAACCTGTTTACTGAGTATGAAGTTCTACACAATATTGTACGAGGGTCCGAAGAGAGCCTTGCAACGGCGGCGATATTTTCGACCTATCCAAATCCTTCTATTTCTCTTGCCGGTGCTTTTTCTGTCGAGTTTTTAATTACTTCTGTTTTGATGTTTACAATCCTGGCAGTGTTTGATGAGAATAGCGGATTAAATAACAGCGCGATTGGCCCAATTATTATAGGTATTGTTATTGCCGTTATTGGTGGTTCATTGGGTTCGTTGACCGGTTTTGCTATGAATCCGGCAAGAGATTTCGGACCGAAGTTATTTACATTTCTAGCGGGCTGGGATTATGTTTCTTTGAGTGGTGGAAAAACTATTCCGTATTTTGTTATTCCAATATTTGCGACAATTTCCGGCGCATGTTTCAGTGCGTGGATTTATCCGAAAATAGCCGGAAATTACCTGTCAAGAAATAGAGTGAAATCTACCTAAACCGTAAAGTGTGGAACGTGTATAACCCTACTAAGGAGATTATGATGGAAAGGATAATTATCAGTCCGGGAAAATACATTCAAGGACAAAACATCATTGGAAATCTGGCCCAATATGTTGAAAAGCTTGGCAGCAACCCGCTTGTTCTTGCTGATGAAACCGTCCAAAAGATTGTTGTTGAACCCGTGTCTCAGAGTTTTTCCTCTCTGGATATGTCTTTCAGCATAGAAACCTTTTGCGGCGAATGCTCCCGCCCGGAAATTGAGCGTCTGACCGACCTCTGCCGAAATGGTAACCACGATATTGTTATTGGTATCGGCGGTGGCAAAACACTGGATACCGCCAAAGCAACGGCCTTTTATCACGCCGTTCCTGTTGTCATTGTGCCGACTCTGGCGTCAACGGATGCACCGACCAGCGCCCTCTCTGTTATTTACACACCGGAGGGGGAGTTCAGTGAATATCTGCTTCTGCCCTCCAACCCCAACATGGTGATTATGGATACCCATATTGTTGCTGGTGCACCCGTTCGCCTGTTAGTCGCCGGCATGGGGGATGCACTGTCGACCTATTTTGAAGCCAGGGCCAATGGTATCTCAGGTGGGCAAACTATGGCTGGCGGCATACCAACGGCCTCAGCACTGACATTGGCAAAACTCTGTTACGAGACACTCCTTGCTGATGGCCTGAAAGCGAAGATCTCCGCGACCAACCACCTGAGTTCCACAGCACTTGATAATGTTATTGAGGCAAATACCTACCTGAGCGGAATCGGCTTTGAAAGCGGCGGATTGGCTGCAGCCCACGCAGTTCACAATGGGTTGACGCATGTTGAGGAGTTCCACCACCTATACCACGGCGAAAAGGTGGCATTCGGGACACTTGTTCTGTTGGTACTGGAGAATGCGCCAATGGAGGAAATCCAGACGGTTCTTAATTTCTGCAAAGCAGTCGGGCTTCCCACAAACCTCCACCAGATGGGAATGAAAGAGCTGGATAATGAAAAACTCCTGCTGGTTGCTGAAGCCTCCTGCGCTGAGGGAGAAACTATCCACAATATGCCTTTCCCGGTTACGCCATCAGCGGTGCTCTCTGCTATCTACAGCGCGCATACGCTGGGGCTGTAGAACCGGTGTCCTTGTTTTACACCTCCCGGCTTTGCTTCCGGGGCGGGGAGGTGCAGTTTCAACATCTTCTTCCATGCTTCAAACCCTTCCGTTGCAAAGTCTCCTAATCTGATACTTAATCATTAACGCTTTTTGATTTAGAGCCACCAGATCGTCAAAACAGCGCCTTGACTGACAGCCAATCAACTCTCGCTGAAAACTGCATCTTGAGGTGGCTTGGGTATATAACATCGACGTTTGGAATAGGACTGACCGGATGAACAATGAAAGGACGCTTGAGCGAGGAAATGCCTTCAGGATTATCGTGGGTTACCCGTTTGTTGTGCTGTTGATTTCTCTTTTGCTCAACCTTTTTATATTTGGCATTGAGCCGTTTTTTGCATCACTCCCTACTAAACCGGTATTTGTGGTTGCTGCTATCGCGGCAATGATGCTTGCAGCCAATCACTCAATATTAATGACCACAACGGAATTAGTGAGAACACGGTATGGACTTCATGCGACCCCTGAAGAATGGGTAGCCAGTGATGATGATCCGGATAAAGCATCTGGATTGGGTATTCAGGAGCTTGCACGAAACCATAACACCCACCGCAATGCCACAGAAAACACCGTGATTTTTGCCGTGCTGGCGCCTTTGTTTATCATGTGCTCTCCCTCTGCAATTGCTGCTGCATTCTGGCTGGTAGGATTCGGCATAGGCCGGTTGGGCCACACCTATGGCTTCCTCAAAGGCCGGGAAGGCATTCGGGGGCTCTTTATGACAGTCAATCTGCTTTCCCTGTATGGCATGGCAAGTTATCTGGCAGTGAGCTTTTTTCTATGAAATCAGGTAACTAATACAAGCTGAGCAGTTTTGTTATATTGATGCCCAGTTTGTATGGCACGAAATTGACGGAGTAGACATGGAAGTACATGAGTGCGTATCCTTTTTGCTTGTTTCGGAAGGGCGGGTGTTGCTTGAGAAACGCTCCATGACAAAGGCGAGTGATCCCGGGTTGGTTGCTATTCCGGGTGGCCATATGGAAGACGGTGAAACGAAAGAGCAGACACTGGTTCGCGAACTGGGTGAAGAGCTTGATTTAGAACCCGTTTCCTTCGGTTATCTTTGCACCCTGTACCATCCCACTAATGAGCTTCAGCTAATACATTACTACGTGGTGTCCGCTTGGGCAGGGGATCTCAGAGTGCTGGAAGCCGATGAGGTGTTTTGGCACCGGTTGAAGATGCGCCACTGGATTTGGCGGCGGATCGAACTGCGCTTGGAGAGTACCGGCGTCTGATATTGTCAGGGAAAGTGGCAATTTAACGGTATCAAGGAGGATATTTCAGTGAAAACGGTGCTGTGTTATGGCGATTCAAACACCTGGGGATTTGTGCCAAATGGTAACCGGCGCTACGGACCTGATGAGCGCTGGCCTTGCCTGTTGAAAACCCGGCTTCCTGAAGGGTTTTGTATTATCGAAGAGGGGCAACCGGGCCGCACGACTGTTCACGATGATCCCTTCGAAAAGGGACGTAACGGTCTTGACTATTTAGTGCCCTGTCTTGAGTCACACTTACCGGATTTAGTGGTTTTGTTGCTTGGTACGAATGACCTGAAAGCACACTACAACCTGAGTGCATGGGAAATTGCCCGGGGTGCCGGCCGGTTGGTGGAAGAGATTCAGCGCTACAAAACCCGGTTTACCGGAAAGGTGCCCCAGGTATTGCTGGTATGTCCGCCACCTGTTGTGGAAGTGAGTGAAGTAACCGGAAAATTCCGGGGAGCTGCGGAGAAATCTCTCCAGATTGAACAACATTACCGCGCCGAGGCAGAGGCGCTTGGCTGCGCATTTTTCGATGCGGGCAGTGTAGTGAAATCCTGCCCGGACGAAGGTGTACACTGGCAGGAGGGCGAGCACCGGATTCTGGCGAATGCACTGGCTCCGCAAATCATTCAGCTGCTGTCGTAAAATATGGCTGTCTCTTATACTGCCGATCTGACCCTCAATCAGTCACGGGACCTTAAAAATCTGTTAGATAATATCTGGGAAAACGTAGAACTCTGTCCGGAGGGGGCGCTTGGTCCCCTTGCTGCGGTGGATCATGGCTGTGTTATTGGTGGGCTTGCCTTTACGCTTTATCCCATTCCGGAGCCATTACCTCAGGCGGACACAGAAGCGCTCTGGATAAATGCTCTTGCCGTTGCTCCGGGCTACCAAGGTAACGGCATTGCCTCTCACCTTATTCGGAATGCAGAGCAACAGGCCATAGAAGCCGGAGCGGACGTGCTATATGTTTACACGGATATTCCCGGCCTGTACCTGAAACTTGGGTGGCAAAAGCGCGAAGATTACGACCGGAACATGGTGCTTTCAAAATACCTACGGGATTAATTACGCCTAACGCTTCGCGCAGTTCCCCGGCAGGAAATCAACCAAAACCCGTACCCGTTTTCTATAAAATCAGAGATAACGTGCCTCACAACCCGTCCATAAATGCTCTAACGTTGATTATTAGTTAGAAACTAACAATCCTTTAAGAAAACATCTTCTAATCTTTGTTAAATTCTCTCACTAAACTTTTTCCCAATTCGGGTTCTAAACACCGGTTTCCAATCGTCGGGATAAAAGCGGTTGTTCCCGCAAATTTCAAGTCATCAAAACAGCTTTTCGGAGCAAGGAGATAACATGAAATCCTTCACATTGAACACCACTGTCGGACCTCTTGCCGCCAATCTTTATCTTCCCGAAAACAAAGAGAACCCCCCGGTTGTTATTGTGACCGGAGCATGGACAACCGTAAAAGAACAGATGCCAGCCGTTTATGCCAAGGTACTTGCCGATCTCGGTTTTGCCACCCTGACGTTTGACTTCCGGGGGTGGGGCAAGTCGCCGGATAGTGTTAAGTATCTGGAAGACCCTGTTCGGAAAACGGAAGATATCAAGGCGGTGATTGATGCGCTGGCTGACAGAGATGATGTCGATGGTTCGAAAATTTCGGTCTGGGCGTGTGCGCGTCCTCGGGCTATATGCTTGATGCGGCCTCTGGCAACAATAGAGTATTGGCCGTCGCCGCAGTGGCTCCCTGGCTTCATAACTCCGAATTGGTTAATGCGATTTATGGTGGTGCAGAAAGCGTTCAAAATCTGATTGAGCTTGGCAAAGAAGCCTCTCGCGATGAAGCGGGAACCTATGTTGAGGCGGCCAGTACCACCAACGAAAATGCTCTGATGTATCAGGCACCTTATTACACAGAGACAAACCGGGGTTTGGTGCCGGAGTATGACAACCTGTTTAATGTCGCTTCCTGGGAAGGTTGGCTGACTTATGATGCAGTCGCCGGTGCGCCAGAACAGGACAAACCCGTTCTGCTGGTGGGTTCTGAAGCCATGGCATTGCCTGGCGGTACTCATGAATACCTGCAAAGAGCGGGTGATAATGTCAGCGTGGTCTGGCTGGATAGCGTTACCCAATTTGATTTTTATGACGTATCTGAAGTGGTAAAAACAGCGTCTGAAGCTGTAGCTGAACATTTCAGAAAATATACCTGCTGAACAGAGATGGAGGGAGAGACCTTGGAAAAGCAACGTATTGCGCTGGTGACAGGCGGAAATCGGGGTATTGGCCTTTCCATTGTGGAAGGGTTGGCAGAAAAAGGTATTAAAGTTTTGCTGGCTTGTCGGGATGTAAAATCCGGGGCACAGGTTGCCGGAAATATTGCGGGAGACATCCACACCGTGGCGCTGGATTTGACCACCCCGGAAAGCCGACAACATGGGATGGAGGAGATCAGTCGCCAGTTTCCCCTCATCGATATACTGGTAAACAATGCAGGTGTACTCGATCACAGTGTATTTGGCGCGCTGAGTTATGACTCGTTAATGGCGTCGATGGAGGTAAACGCTCTTGCAGCGTTTGAACTCACCAGGCATTTTGCGGATCGCATGTGTACTCAAGGATATGGCCGGGTCGTTAACCTTTCTTCCGGCTGGGGTGCTTTTTCAGAGGGGCTGGATGGGCCAGCAGCTTACGCCATCAGTAAGGCGACGCTCAATGCGATCACCAAGGTGTCAGCAGATGCTTACCAGGGCAATATAAAAATCAATGCCATGTGTCCGGGGTGGGTAAGAACCGATATGGGCGGCGCGTCTGCTACCCGTTCCCCAAAAGAGGGGGCGGATACCGCAATCTGGCTGGCAACCCTTGATGATAACGGTCCTACCGGACAGTTCTTCCGGGACAAAAGCCCAATTGACTGGTAAAAACTTCTCCTGAATTGCGTTTACTAACGGCACTAAATTGGTTTGAGCGTTCGCACGTTTTAATATCGAAACGAATTGGGCCTCCAACCATACTTGCCTTTGTCATGCCCGCGAAGGCGGGGACCCAGAGTGGTTTATCAGAGTATGCAAAGTCACTGGCCCCTGCCTTCGCCGGGGTGTCGGTGATTTATCGGGCGCATTTTCTTTCACATTTGAATGAAGCACTAAAGCCAGCTTGCAAATACAGCCAAGCGTTAATCACGCCCCCAACTGCTGCACCCGGACAATTTCAATATTCGAAAAATCCGGGTGAGAACGGTTGAGTACAACATTGACTTTGTCAGGTTGGAGTAATGAAGGGACAAACAGCATTAAAGACTGTTGGGACGATACCCAGTGATCACCCAAATTTCGGGTAGCAACGGTATTTGTGGTGTTGGTGAGAAATCCGGGAATGTTTTCTGCCGGAATGGACACTGCTGAGCCGCTTGCGACCATTTCTATCAGGCTGAATTGCCCGTTGTCTCTTATTTCGTCAGGCATTGCACTCATCAATTCGCCTACCGCCTGCACCATATCGGTAGCGGTATAAAGTACATGTGAACCTGCGCTGTGCCAGCGACCGTCAAACAGATGAGAGGCTGAAGCCAGCGGATCTGATGCGTAACGGTTTTTGACAATTCGGTACAGGCGCAGCCTGCCATGGTAAACGAGCCCACTGGAAAACGCCGGCCCGGTATAAACAGGTTGGGGGCAAAGTATTAACTGGTCTGCGTCATCACATGTTCCTGCGAAGGGTGAAGCGCTGTCGCTGAAGACGATAAATTCTGACGAAAATTCTTCGACTGCCTCCCCGGCAGCCTGTATATACGGCGTTGAGTACTCATAGGCGAGTTTGACCTTTGGGTACCAGTAATTGAAGGGGCCGGCCATTGCCGGAGGCAGAAAGATGATGGCGAGTAAACGGCCTTTCCAGTCTTTCCACATCCATCCCTTAACGCCAAAACACTCGGACATACGCTCCAGAAAACCCTTGGAGGAAATATCCTCTTGGTTGGCGCGTGTCGAAGCACCGGAACGTTGTCCGAAACGCCAAGCTTTCTTCTGATTTCAGCGTCGTTTGGTTTTGGCATCTATTTCGCCGGGTCAGACTGCATTGAAAGTTCCGCTACTTCTCTTCGTAGAGATGGACAGACATATCGCAGGCTTCATCCCGCAGCGCCAGAATTTCCTTATACGCTTCAGACTCATAAAAGCCTTTGGCTGCCTGCATATCAGCAAAGCGGAACACAGCTGCGATGTGGGGTTGCTGCTCATTTCCCCGTAGTGTTTCAGCAAAATTGGCGCGAACCAAGACTTCAGCACCAGCTTCTTTCAACAGAACAGCGGCTTTCGCGATGTATTCTTGGAATTTACCGGCGTCCTTGATTCTGGCATAAGAAAAATTCAAAACGGGCATGATGGGTTCCTTTTCACTGGTTTTCCTACGTTACGTGCCAGTTTGCACAGATATTAAAGGGGCGAGTGTTTCAGATAAGGGAAAGTGCCAGACCCCCAAGGCGAATCCGGCACTTGCAGGCAATTATTTGCTGTCTGATCTTAGCACCAGTTCCACCCGGCGGTTCTGCTTACGGCCATCCTCATTTTGGTTGTTGGCAACGGGCGAATATTCTCCGACGCCTTGTGCGGCCAGCTGTTTTCGCGGGATCTTGAACTGCTTGGTCAATGCACTGACAACAGCCGTTGCACGTTTCGTGGCGAGTTTTTCGTTATAGGGCTGAGTACCTTTGTCATCCGTGTGGCCGACCACATAAAACTGCCAGTCTTGGTGTTGTTTGAGATAGGTAGCAAGTGTTTCGAGAACGTCATCCGATTCGGGCAGCATCCGGTCGCTGTCATATTCAAACAGCAAGCCATCCAGTGCACATGGCCGGTTTGGGCAATATTGTCGTTCAGCCCTTCGAGGTCAATCACCAGCCGCTCATCGTTCAGTTCTGATTCTTCAATCACGCGCAACTCGGCCCACAGACTACCCGGAAATCCGATAACGTAAACCATTGCATGGATATTACCTTCAGCGCGTTCCAGGTGATAAAGCCCGTAGTATTGATTTTCTTCAAAGCCTATGTGAACCAGCGTGTTGAGTGCCTTTTCCAGGCGATCTTTGTTACCGCATTGGCTGCCCTGGCAGCGAAAACGTGGAGTAAACCCGAGTTTGTTAAGCGCAGCCTGATAGTTGGCAAATACCTCGTACTCGGAATATTGCCGGGGCAGCTCGTAACCGATATCTGTCACTTTCCCGTCGACCGGCACAACGTGGTGCTTTCCCTTGGTGATACCAGTCATGACTAACCCCTGCCCAAATCCATGATGAATATATTTGTTTATTCTTGCCCCGGGCAGGCGTTGGATCATCGGGTGGTCTTTGCTGCCTTTGAGGTCTTTGGCACTCATGTCTTTAAACGTCATGGGGGCAGTCGGTTTATCCAGGTACCCTTTGTCGACTGAAACCAAATCCAAGGGTTCAGGCATTACTTCCAGTATGTCAAATTGCAACCCCGTGCGTTTTTGGAACTTCGCCGAATACAA
The DNA here is from genome assembly GCA_001310455.1 of Photobacterium sp. JCM 19050. Classification (GTDB taxonomy): domain Bacteria; phylum Pseudomonadota; class Gammaproteobacteria; order Enterobacterales; family Vibrionaceae; genus Parasalinivibrio. Next base: position 50,942 of record BAXG01000004.1, on the reverse strand, counting down.
AGAAATGTATAAAGTCTTAGCTTCTGATGTGATACGGGCGGTAAAGACAGTGGGGCCGGAATTAGAGATCGTATCTTTTGGCTGGAGAGTTGCGATAATGGATTTGGCTCTCCCGCATTCCTGCTCACCCTGACAGTGGAACAGAACTTCCCCACCCAGTTTCTCCACCTGGGCCTTGTAGTTGTTCACCGCATGAAAAGGCTCGTAACTTGGAGGAAGTTCCCAGGCGACGCGAGTTAATCTTCCGCCAACCCTGTTTGTGTCGATTTTCCCTTTGTTGACGGCGGTGATAAGGGGGAAATAGGTAAAATGGCGTTCGCTTTTTTCCACTATTTTTCCGTCTGGCAATACACTGAACAGCTCTGAAGCGGCTGCTGTTCCTCCCGATGCTCCTGCGAAAAGCAGCGTTGCTACCAAGACGGTTGACGCGCGGTTCAATGCGTGTTTTGCCCTTTGTTTCAATCTCATTCCGTTTCCTCGCGTTAGTGCATCTTATCTTTGCTGCAATCTGTTACCACCAGTTTAGTTGTCTCTGTTAACTCGAAATTCATCATCGAGCTGGTATCCATTTCTGGCCCCATTACCCTGATATTTGGGGAATTGAACAGTGGGGAGAGGCTGCGGCAGTTGTCGGTCTTTTCTATCTGGATTGACTCAACACCAGAGCTGGCCAATGCCTCCCAGTCCTTTGATTCAACATTGGAAAACAGCATATGGGCGGTGAGGGAGGAGAGATCGCCAAATGACTGGATAGTGCTGTCTTTCACCATAACCTGAGACAGGTCTGCCATACCCCCAAGGGGAGCGAGAGATATCAGGCTTGCACCATTAAGCGTGATGATTTCCAAGTAAGGAAAGTGGGAGAGGTCATCAAGACTGACTGCGGGATTGCCGGGAAAGTTGCAACTTATCACCGCCAGATCATTTGACCGTTCAGCCAGACTGGCCTCAGCCGCTAATGTTACGCATTTCTGAACGTGGGGATCGGTAAAGGCAAGATCAGAGATGAGTGGAGAGAGGACATCAGGCTCCGGGCCTACTGCACTTTCATCAAAAAACGTTGGGTCTGTCGGCTCAGTGAGATAGAGACCATCTGATGAGCCGTCAATTTGAGACGCATCATTCGCAAAGCCATCAGCAAGCTCGACCAGTTGGTTTTCGTCTATTCCCCGGAAGTAATCGTTCAGCACTGGCGCTGCATCTTCAACAAAACACAAATTACCCATCTGAAAAGTACCGGGTACCTGGGCAACCAAAACGCCATGCATTCCCAATTCGGCGACGGCGGCTAAGGCCTCATTTTCATCAACGATGGTTTTGAAGGTCTGAATTTTGGAGGTGAGCGTTCTCAGGCTATCAACTTGAGTTTGAAATTCTTTAACCAGATCGGGCTGGTGGCAGGAAGATTGCTCGTCCACGTTTCTCAAAAAGTCTTGGAATTTTCCTATGTAGCTTTCTGCAAGGGAGGCGTTGCTCAGTGCCAACGATGAACGGGTATCAATACTGGCGACCCGAAGTGCGGACAGCCCGCTACCTGTGGAATCCAACTGCGCAGCTATCCGCTCGGTCAACACCTGATACTGGCTGACATTATGCTGCGCGTTATCAAGAATCGATTGTGTATCGGTTTGGAAGCGATCCAATGCTTGCATGGTTTGGTCTACACCGGCGAAGGCCGAGCCTTGCAAAACAGAAACGGCAAAAAACAGCGAAACGATGACGCTCCTTGACCAGAAGCGGCTAATTGGATTCAGAACATTTTGCATACACAGCTCCTTCCGTGAGCGCTTTCAATTCGATGTTGTAAATGGCTTGCCACACATCTTGGCAATCTTCTGGCCGTACTGGGTTAGCGTGTCCTTGCTGCCTGACATTAGTTTCTCCTGTTCTCCGGAAATAAATATGGCGACTAGTTCGAAGACTTTTCCGCCGTGCTGGTTTCGTTTTGAAAGCGCTCGGGCAACAGTAAAACCTGAAATTGAAGAGAGCTTGGCTTCGAACCGGAAAACCGGGTAAATACTTGATATCTCACGAACCACAGAGCCTTTCTGTTGGCTGACGGAAATATGGTGGCGGAGAAACGTCATATGCCAGCCAAAACCGGTTATCGTGGCCCACACCAAAGCTCCTTGGATACTGTCAACCATTCCAATCCACGCGGTATAGCCGGCAATCAATAGAAAAAACAGACCGAAAACTTTCCGTAACAAGCCGCCGCCAAGATTTACAGTTCCGTCCTTAGTTCGTTCTTTGTTATCTGTCTCCATCCTGCGTTCACCCCTGTAACAACGTATTTGAGAGATAGAGAAGCGCACTCACCGACAGTGCGACAGGGAATACGTATACAAGACGCCATATCGACCCTTCGGTATAAAAGGCGGGCCCGGATGCTTCATTTAGCTCACAAGTCTGGGATTTACCCCGTGGCGAATCCAAAGGAATAGATTCAGGCCAGGCAGAGACATCGTCGAATACGGGTATTCCTGATTCATCTGCCAAAAAGCGCGCCAGCGCCACGGTTTGCTCCGGTGTTCCTATACCGTTTCGCCAGACGGTTTTGCTATGAGCTTTGAGCTCAAGCCAGCAACCTGGTTGGTGTCCAATAATAGGAGAGACCGACAAGCTGCAATTCTCCAGTTGCCAGTTATTGAATTGGGAAAGTCTGAGCCAGCCACCTTGGTGGTTTACTTTGCTACCCATAAACGTGAACCGCTCGCGCCGGCTAAGAAAAAGCAGCGCAAACATCGAGAGGAAGAGTGATGAAGCCAGGAAAAAATAGCGTTCGCCGCTGCCGTCAGACCAGGAGATAACTGACATAATCACAGCACCAGCCAGCGGAATCAGGCACAACAGGCCGAAAATCGTAAAATGTCTCTGGTTAGCACCCACCAGGTAATACCGCCTATTTTCATCCTGTTTCAAATGGTATCGCGCTTGCCTGCTTAGATCGCGGTACTGCGTTTTCATCTACATCCCTGAAGTTCGCGTATCAAAAAACACCATAATATTGCAGGGTTACAGGATCGAGAGGGGAGGTGTCTTATTGGTTGGATAATGTGGAATTTTAGTGGGGGCTGTTTTAGAGGAGGAGACGGTTTAGTAGTTTGTTCAGTGTTGTGTTAGTCGCGAGGGTCTGTGTGGTTTTTGCCCCAAAGTTAGTTGGCATCAGTTTTAAAGCGGTATGTTAGAGTCCCACGTTTACCATACCTTTTACCATCCAATCCTTACTTGTTCATTGTTGATACACTCGGCACCTGAAATTGTGTTGCATACTATCGATACACTGTTACTTTCCGTTGTTTACACTAGGTTGTTTTTTGCGGTATTTACCCCTTAACGTAGCGTTAAATCTTAGCTATCGTAAATACAGGAGTTAAATATGACAGATCAAAATAACCTTCATGAAGAAGGAGCGCACATTATACCGGGGAAAATCAGATCTTTTGTTTATATTGTCGGGATGTTGGGCTTTCCAGTAGTAATTGCTAGTTACATTTTAGTAGTGACGTCTAATGATATTCGGGCAGTTCAAAATGAATTAAAAGACTTGGCTACCCGAATAGATGAGAGGCCAATGGGACTGGATAAGACATCTGATTTTATTATTTACCTTACAAGCTCATTGGAAAATGAACTGCTTGTAGGTATTCCGGATTTAATGGGCGAAATAGTGTTGGAATCAGAACCAACTGACATGGCTATAGAGAGAAACGTCGCAACAATTCAGCAGCATATTGAGACGTATATCAGGCCAATTGTTCGTAAGCATAAAAGATTCGCAGAAAGATTTCCCTCTATCGGAGGGAATATTGGTACATATTTTAATCTGTCAGCGCCTGCCGAGGATATTGCGGCAGGAAACATTGATGCATATCTAACGGGCCAAGTTTTAAAGGACTTCTCTGAATCATTGTATGCTTTGATGTCAAATAGGATTGTTGCATTTGGGCACCCAATGATAAGCACGCAACCCGAGAATCCAGAGGGAGAAGACATCCTCCTTGTTGATAAATCTGTGATTACGAAACAATTTGAATTTGCTATTTCGAGTGCAATAACGGGACTACGAGATCAAATGTTACAAAAAGTTCGATTACAAAGTACAGAATTGAATGAAGAGATTTAACAAATAAGAATAAGTGTCGCGCAGCCGATACTTTATTTAAGTGTTGAACAAGCCCGTCCTTTATTAAGTAAATTGCTCGGATTCGTACAGGAAGTTGGCGTTGTTGATCAATTCAGTCACCTAACGTGCTGATCCAACGTGTATTCACCGTATTACTCAACTCGGTAACTGACAGGCATACCTAAATAGCTGTTCCTAATTGTAGATCTCAAGGGTGAGAGGAACTCAGTCCTGTTTGTGCGATCAGATCAATCGCCAAAAAGAAAAAACCACACAAGGACTGAGTTATGCCTATCTTCATAGACTGGACCTTAAGGACTGAGTTTCTTGTAAATTCCATCCAAGGTCCTGTCTTTCTTGGATTTTCTTTGCGGCGACTTCAGAGCGTTCATCGATATATATCTATACGCCCAATCCAGTTTCCCAGCTATTTCAGACCAAGCCCGATGCAGATAGGCTTCCAGTACCGGAAGTAGCCATACATCCACATTCTTGGCTGCCTTGTAGAAAGAGGCTGAAGGTAAACTCTGGCGTGTCAGGCTGCGGCGAATTATCAACGCCAGCAGGCTAGCCCATACCAAGCCTTCCACTATGCTTGCTTTCCGGTCGTAAATCGCCGCCAGTTGGTGTCAGATTTTAGCTCTTTGAACAGCAATTCTACTTGCCAGCGACACCGATAAATCGACATCACATCATCTTGTGAGTACTCCTCCCGCGGCAAGTTTGTCAGCCATAAGCAAAAGCGCTTCTCCTGTGCAAACCAACGGCGCACAACCCGGAACCGATGCTTGCCGCTGCACACATCCAGGTCAATGACTTCCGAGCGGTTGGCCCTCCTGCTCACTTCTTTTAGCTTTTTACCGACGAGTTTTGGGAGTTTTCTTCCCTTACCGTTCTAGGCTTCGGTAAGGGTTGGATTAAGAGACTTTCCACCTCGGACGATAAAACGGCCCCCCTGAGTATGGAGCTGGCTGAAATACTGGAAGTCGATATAGCCAGCATCTGCCAGCAGCAGCTTGTTGGTCATATGACCAACCTCCGGCAGGTAAGTGCGCTCTGAGGCCGTATCCGCCGTGACTGTCATGGCCTTCGGTGACAGGCTCTTGAGCGACATGGTCACATGGCACTCTATGGCTGCCGGGGTTTTCTTGAAGCGGCTTGGGAAGATATCGGCAAGGCTATCGTGGACACGGAAAGAGCTACCGTCCTGAAGAAGGACATCATCAAAACAGGCCAGCTTCTGCGGCAATCTGATTACGTTATCACGGGTGAATTGCACCATCGCATACTTCACCAGCTCCGTCAAAAATTTGTCAAAGCCAGGTTTACTCAACTGATTATGAAAAGGTTTATAGGCAATACTGTCTTTCTCACTCAAGCACATACCATTGAATTGACGGTGAAGGTCAGCAATGGAATGACAGTTTCCTTTGCTCAATGCTGCAATCAGGCTGAGAACCAGTGACAGGGGTTGAACAGCGCTCTCGTTGTATAAATCCACAGCGCTTGGCGGTTTTCAGCAGAAAATCGGCATTGAAAAATTGCGTTAACTGGTCTGTCAGGGAGATAATCGTCATCGGCTTCATGGTTGATGTGGGTGGTTTGTTTGGCGACGATTATCTGATCATAAATGAAGCCTTTTTTCTATCTAAAATTCCCGTCTAAATAACAAGTTAGTTCTTAAGATCCTGTCTATGACAAGGTACAGACTATTCAATTAGATCAAACCAGAAAACGAATTCAATAAAATCGTATCGAAGTCGTTGCCAATTCATTTTATAACTTGCTGTTAGGTAACACTCTCACCCTCCAACCCCCACCAACTCCGGCTCTATCCAAACCAGGGTGTTGGCTGGGCGGTCACTTTCCCATATCTCAAACGCGGTGCGCACCATTTCTTCAACATTCTGCTTCACCATTACCACTTCAAACGGCATGTACGCAAGAATGGGTGATAGTCGAAGCAGCCTATGGCGGTGTGTTGAAGCGGATGATCCCGGTATTCCTGCATATATTGGATGATCCCCTCGAATGCGGTAACTGAGTTGATAAACAGGGCTGAAGGGGGCTTGGCTAAGCTGCTGAACACCCGGTTGGCGGTTTCCCTGGCTTGTTCAGGCAGGTAGCTTCGGCATAAACCGGGCAATCGCCGGTAAACAGGTCTTTGATGGCATCGTGAAAACCCCGGATCCGTTCACTTGTTGCGTAGTCCTGGGGGTTACCGCCAATAAAAATAATGCCATCGCCGTGTAGGCCGGCTTTTGCCGCGCGTTGGTGCAACGCCGTGACCAGCCGGGTTGCTCCGCTGTAGTTGTCGGTAATGACAGAAGGGGCTTTTGTGCCGGGCAGGTCGATATTGATATGGGGAATCGCAGCCTGCTGGCAAAGGTGACTGATGGCATCCGGTTGGTTGCACCGGCAGTAAACAGGGCATCCACGGAAAACGAGATCAACGTTTCAACGGTTTTAAGCTCATCCGCTGTTTCACGCTCGGTGGCGATAACGACAGGGCAGAGGTTGCGGGCTTTGGCGCAGTGGTCGAACTCCTGTGCCATGGAAGCAAAGAACCGGCTGTTGTGCTGGGGTACCAGCATACCGACCATCCCGGATTTGGCGCTTCGCAGTCCTCTAGCCTGCATGTTGATGTAATAGCCTTGCTCGCGGGCGGCATCCTGGATTTGCAGCGCCTTTTTCTCGGAAATCCGACGCGATTTCCACGTGCCATTAAGTGCGGCACTGACCGTCGACGGTGAGGTGCCTAACGCTTTGGCGAGATCATAAATCGTGGTTTTTTTATCCGCTTTCTTCATTCCAATCCTGTTTGTGCCGCAAGGCGCATATCCAAATTTGTGAAAAATAATTCTTTTAAATTTATTGGGTTAGATTTTCCGGATTCACAAATTGATAACTGTATCAATTTTGGAACAACTAAACAGATTCATTATAAACCAGAATTTGCTCTATCGATTGTGCAACTTTTGAAGCACACCGCCGGAAACATCTTCCTCGGTTTGGATTGAATGTAAAACCGAGGCAGCGAAAGCCGACGGGATTTGCTTTTCTCATTTTGCTACATCGATTGTGCTTTCTCTGGACAGAGAAAGTTTCCGGAATTGCAGTGAGGCAGTTCCGCTGAATTTGGACCTGCAACATCGAGATCAGAGACAGGCCGTGATGTCTGTTCAATAGAAGGATTCTGGTATGAAAAAGTTGCTGACACTCTTTAGCGCACTCGTATTTTCAGTTATGTCTGCCACAGCAGCGTTTGCGGCCGACAAACCCTCCATGGGTGTGGTGGTAAAAATTGGTGGTATCCCTTGGTTCAATGCCATGGAAGCAGGCATTAAACAACAGGGCGGCGCGCTAGGCATGAACGCTTTTATGATTGGGCCAACCAGTGCAGACCCTGCGCTGCAGGTGCGTGCTATCGAAGACTTGATTGCGCAGGGCGTGGATGTCATTGGCGTGGTGCCAAATGACGCCGAAGTGCTTGAGCCTGTACTGGCAAAGGCGCGTTCTCAGGGGATCAAAGTTATTACCCATGAGTCTCCTGCTCAGAAAAATGTCGACTGGAATTTTGAACTGGCGTCCGTAAAAGGCTTTGGAGATGCCTACGGCAAAATGCTGGCTGACAAGCTCGGTGGCCAGGGCAAGTACGCAGTGTTTGTTGGTTCACTGACCGTTCCCCTCCATAACGCCTGGGCCGATGCCGCCATCGAATATATCAAAGCCAACCACCCGGATATGGAACTTATCGGTGACCGCTACGGCGTCGCCGAAAGTGTGGATGACAGCCGTACGACGGCGCTGGATTTAATGTCGGCCAATCCGGATCTCAAGGGCTTCCTTGCTTTCGGAAGCCAAGGCTATCGGGGCGGCGCGAGCTGTACAGGAACGCCGCAAAGTGGGTGACATTCTGGTGCTCGGGCCGTTTTCCCCAGGCCAGGGTCGCAAACTGGTTCATTCCGGCGTATTGACCGGCGGCTTTATGTGGAACCCGATGGAAGCTGGCAAGGTGTTTGTAACCATTGGCGACATGCTGCTCAAGGGTGAAGAAATCAAGCCGGGCACCACTGTCCCTGGGCTTGGTGAAGTGAACCCGAAAGCCGGTTCCACCAACCTGATTGTTGACCAGCTGGTTGAGCTCAACAAAAACACCGTTGACGATCTGGCCGCCATGGGGCTGTAAGCCGCTTTTGCTGCTTTGGAAGGTCAGTAAGAAAACATTTCATCAGGGAGTGAGCGGGTGGAACAGGGACAGCAGAGCAAGCAGGAGCCGGTAATCCGGTTCCGGCATGTTTCCAAGTGCTTTGGCGGTGTGCTGGCGCTCGACAACGTGGATTTTGAGGTCGGAGCCGGTGAAGTGCATTGCCTTGCCGGGGAAAATGGCTGCGGTAAAAGTACGCTGATAAAAGTTATTACCGGGGTTTACCAGCCTGAGCGTGGTGCAGAAATGTCGCTGGCCGGGCAGAGGCTGGGCCGGATTTCACCCCGTCAGGCAAGGGAGCTTGGCGTCGCCGTTATCTGGCAGGATCTGGCACTTTTCCCTGAGCTGACGGTGGCAGAGAACATTGCCATCGAAGGCAGCCTTGGCATGAAAGTGCGCTGGATTAACCACAAATCCATGTCGTCAGTTGCCACGCAAGCGTTGCAAAAGCTGGGTGTAGAACTCGACCTCAATGAAGCGGTGAAAGACCTTCCTATCGCCAAGCGCCAGATTGTGGCGATAGCCCGTGCGTTGGTCTCAGATGCCCAGGTGGTGTTTATGGATGAGCCAACAGCTTCCCTGACTCAGGCAGAAACGGACTACCTGCTGGATGTGGTAAGAAAACTGTCTGCCAGTGGTGTGGCGGTGGTGTTTGTGAGTCATCGGCTGGTGGAAGTGCTGGCGATTTCCAACCGGGTGACGGTACTGCGGGATGGCAAGATGGTCGGGGTTTACGATACTGCCACCATGACCCAGACCCGGCTGACCGAGCTGATGACCGGGCGGGAATTTACCTCCAGCGTTGCTGCCCGTGATACTGCCGACTTCCCTGTTGTCCTGCATACCTGTGAACTGGGTCAGGGCCATGACTTCAAAGATGTCACCCTGCAAATCCGTGCCGGGGAAGTGGTTGGCCTTACCGGGTTGATTGGTGCAGGCCGTACCGAGCTTGGCAAGGCACTGTTCGGAATGACTGACCCGGATTTTGGTGAGATTTACCTGAACGGCCACCGGATGAGGTTTAGTTCAAACCGGGATGCCATTGCCGCCGGTGTTGCGTACCTGTCGGAAGACCGGCTATCCCTTGGTCTTATTCAGGAACAGCCGATTGCTGACAATATTGCATTGCCGGTTCTTGACCGCCTGCTGGCGAAAACCGGGCTTATTTCCCACCGGAAAAAAGACAGCGTGGTACGGCATTGGATCCGGGAACTGATGGTCAAAATCGGCCAGCCGGAAGATGCGGTTTCTACGCTGTCCGGCGGGAACCAGCAACGTATCGCGATTGCCAAATGGCTGGCAACTGAGCCGACTCTGCTTATTCTGGACTCCCCGACAGTGGGGGTGGATGTAGGGGCGCGTGCAGGTATTTTTGATATCGTGCGGGAACTTGCTGGCAAAGGTCTGGCAATTTTGCTGATTTCCGACGAAATCCAGGAAGTCTATTACAACGCAGACCGGGTGCTTCACATGGCAGACGGGCATATTGTCGGGGAATACGACCCGCGTAACTGCTCGCTGGATGTCCTGGAGGAGGCAGTGTATGTCTGAATCCTCCTTATCCCGGCATACCTGGTGGAGTGAACTTTACCGCCACCAAACCACGGAGGTTTGGTTGGCTGGTGTGCTTCTGGTGGCTTGTTTCGGACTGTCCCTGGTAACGGAGCAGTTCTTTACCCTGACCAACCTGTTTGACCTGCTGAATGCCAGTTCTATCAACCTGATTTTTGCTGTCGGCCTGTTGGTGGTGCTGATTGCCGGGGGGATCGATATCTCGTTTGCGGTCGGTGCATCGGTTGTGCAGTACCTTGTTGCCACCACGCTGTTGCAAATCGGCGGTGGGAACTGGGCGCTGGGTGTGCTTTTCTCCGCCATTGTCGGTATTGGCCTTGGGGTGATAAACGCGGCGTTAATTCACCACTTTAGGATTATCTCGATAGTGGTGACTATCGCCACTTTCAATGCCTTTTTCGGGCTGTTGATGTTCTTTACCCGAGGAGTATCCATCTACAACCTGCCGGACTGGTGGACAGACCGGGTGATTATCTTTGAACACGAAATGCCAAACGGAAGCTGGCTGAACTCACCCTGCCGGTGGTGGTGATGGCGATATGCGTTTTTGCAACGTGGTTTTTGGTTCGCCATACCAATATCGGCCGCCAGCTATATGCCTTCGGCAATAACCCGGAGGGGGCAAGGCGAATCGGCATCAATATCGGCGCAATGCAGTACATTGCCTTCTGCTGGATGGGGATGATGGCCGGTATTGCCGGGCTGATGCAGGTGAATTATGCCCAGGAGGTTGTGCCGAATGCGATGTACGGGCGGGAGCTGGATGTGCTGGCTGCTGTGGTACTTGGCGGAGCACGGCTCGGTGGCGGCCGTGGGACCGTATTGGGCTGCATTCTGGGTGTGATGCTGGTGGCGGTAACACAAAACGGGTTGAATCTGCTGGGTGTGTCGCCTTACGCATTCAAGATGGTGGTGGGTATCGTCATTCTGGTGGCGATATCCGTTTCCAATATCGACTGGTCTACGGTGCCTGTCCCTCCATGGTTGAAGGGCAGGGCCGGGGTTCAGCCGGTGCAGGGGGGCGGTCATGAGTAACCACACCGCTGAGCGCACCGGGCAAGGGGCAAAAGTGAAACGTGAAGGAAGCATCTGGCAGGGGCTGGTGAAGACGGTTGGCATTGAAAACGTTGGCCTCAGCCTGTTGCTGGTGGCAGTGTTCACCGGGTTCAGCATGGCGTCCCCGCGCTTTTTGTCGGTTGCCAATTTTGAATCCATGGCGTTCCAGTTACCGGAGCTTGGGTTGCTGACGCTAGCCATGCTGCTGCCAATCCTTACCGGCGGCTGAATCTCGCCATTACTTTTACCGCCAATTTCTGCGGGCTGACAGTGGCGTGGGTGCTGACCACCTATGGCGGGCCGGATGCACCTATATGGGTGTTTATTGCAGGGTGCATGGCGGCTATTCTGGTTGGGGCTATGGCCGGGTACATTATGGGCGCGGTCATTTCCTACACCAATGCCCACCCGATATTGGTCTCGCTGGCGATGATGATTTTCCTACGCGGGTTGGGTGAGTTCCTGACCCGGGGAAAGGATATTTCCGGCTTCCCGGAATATATCCAGCCACTCGGACATGGCAGCCTGCTCGGTATCCCGGTCCCGCTGCTTATCATGCTGGCGGCATTTCTTTGCTGCTACATCTTCCTTGCTCACAGCCGGCTTGGGCTGATCACCTACCTGATGGGCTCAAACATTGAGGCGGTGCGTTACTCCGGTATTCACACCCGGCGGTCGCTGACATGGGTTTATACCTTGTCCGGTGTGCTGTGTGCGGTTGCCGGGATTGTCATGATGCTCCGTTTCAACTCGGTGCGGGTAGGGCATGGCGAGTCTTACCTTCTGATTACGGTACTGGCTTGTTTCCTTGGCGGGGTTGACCCGTTTGGCGGATTTGGTCGAGTGGTGTCGGTGTTGTTGTCGCTGGTGATCCTTCAGGCGCTTTCCTCCGGTTTGAACCTGATTGGGGTTAACCAGCATTTTTCCACCGCGGCGTGGGGGTTGTTTCTGATCGCTGTGATGATTTTCCGTTGGTGTTGGACACGATTTAAAAGGAGAGTTTAGATGAAAGGGTTTGGTGTACACACAAGTATGTGGGCGATGGAATGGACCCGGGAAGGGGCCGAGCGCGCTGTATCGGAAGCCAGCAAATACAGCGGTATCGATTTTCTGGAGATCACCATGCTCGATCCGCCGGGGGTCGATGCCCCCCATACCCGTGAGTTGCTGGAAAAAGCCGAGCTTCAGGCAGTCTGTTCTCTGGGGGTGCCACTCCATTGTCTGCCTTCCCAGGTACCGGATAAAGCCTTCGATTTCCTCAAATTGGCGGTCGATAAAACGGTTGGCCTCGGCGGGCTGGCACTGACCGGTGTGACCTATGGCGGAATTGGTGAGCGCACCGGTGTTCCACCGACACAGAAGGAGTTGGATAACGTTGCCATTACCATGAAGCGTGTCGCGGATTACGCCAAAAGCCAGGGAATTGAGCTGGGCATCGAAGTCATTAACCGCTACGAAAACCACCTGTTCAATACCGCAGCGGCTGCGGTGGATTTGCTTGAGAAAATCGGCTCTGACAATATTTTTATCCACCTTGATACTTACCATATGAATATCGAGGAGAAAGGTGTGGTTAACGGGATCCTTGACTGTAAAGACCACCTGAAATACATCCACCTTTCTGAGAGTGACCGGGGCGTGCCGGGCACCGGAACCTGCGACTGGGACGAGATTTTTGCCGGTCTCGCAGCGGTGGGCTTTAAAGGCGGGATGACGATGGAAAGCTTTATCAACTTGCCGCCGCAAATTGCGTCTGCACTTTCTGTCTGGCGACCGGTAGCGGAGAGCCGGAAGAGGTAATGACCGACGGCCTGATGTTCCTTCGTAATAAAGCCAAGCAGTATCGTCTGCTTTAATGTAATAGCACAAAGGAACTGGGCCTCATCCGCGGCAGTGATGACATAGATTGGTGACAGTCAGTGCTGTCATTCCCGCGAAGGTTGGAACCAGTGTGGTTTACCTAGGTTAATTGGATTGATCAATGGCTGGATATTACATCGGGATTGATGTGGGCAGTGGCAGTGCGCGTGCCGGCGTATTTGATGCGAACGGAGTGAAAGTCGGGGAAGCGTCCTACCCGATCGATATCTATCGTCCACGCACTGATTTTGTCGAACAGTCATCTGACAATATCTGGCAGGCGGTCTGCCAGTCAGTAAAAAAGGCAGTGTCACAGGCAGGTATCAATCCGGATGACGTGAACGGCATTGGGGTTGATGCAACCTGCTCCCTTGTGGTTCTGGATACCAAAGGCCAACCGCTTACGGTCAGCCCGACCGGCCTTTCATCTCAAAATATCATTATGTGGATGGATCACCGGGCATTGCATGATGCGGAAGCGATAAACGCAACCCAACTCAAGGTGCTGGAATATGTAGGGAACGTCATTTCCCCCGAAATGCAAACACCGAAACTCCGTTGGCTGAAACGAGAAATGCCTCATACGTGGCAGAGCGCCGGGTATTTCTTCGACCTCCCTGATTTCCTGACCTGGAAGGCGACCGGGGATGACAGCCGTTCTCTCTGTTCCACTGTCTGTAAGTGGACATATATGGGACACGAATCCAGCTGGGACAGGGACTATTTCGAAACCATTGGCCTGGTTGACCTGCTTGATGACGGAGCTGAAAAAATCGGAAGCAGGATTGTTCCAATGGGTCAACCTGTAGGAAGTGGCCTGACAGAGCGCGCTGCGGCCGAATTGGGTTTGGCTCCGGGCACGCCGGTGGCGACATCGATCATCGATGCCCACGCCGGAGGGTTGGGTGTGCTTGGGATTTCAACCGGGGAAGACATCGACTTTGACCGCCGTTTGGCACTTATCGGCGGGACGTCGTCCTGCCACATGGTGGTATCACCGGAAGCGCGGAAAATCGACGGTGTTTGGGGGCCGTACTATCACGCGATGGTACCGGGTTTCTGGCTCAATGAAGGCGGGCAATCGGCAACCGGTTCGCTGGTGGACCATATGATTGCCAGCCATGCGGCTTACCCGGATCTGAAGGCAAAAGCACAAAAGGAAAATACATCTGTTTATGCGCTGCTCAATGATCACCTGGTAACACTTGCCGGCGGTGGGGAGATCTCTGAACTGACCGAATCATTCCACATTTTGCCCTATTTCCACGGGAATCGTTCCCCACGAGCCAATCCCTCCCTGACCGGCATGATCGCAGGGCTGAAACTTGATCAATCTTTTGACAGCTTGGCACTGCAATACCTCGCAACTGTTCAAGCCATTGCGCTGGGAACTCGCCATATTATCGATGCGATGAACTTTGCCGGTTACCGGATAGATACCATTCTTGCCTGCGGAGGCGGAACGAAAAATCCTCTCTTCCTTCAACAGCATGCCAATGCGACGGGCTGTGTTGTCCACCTTCCTAAAGAGCCGGAAGCGGTGCTTTTGGGAGCGGCCATGCTGGGCGCAGTTGCAGGTGGAAAATATGCTGATATTCCGTCTGCGATGTCTTCCATGAGCAAACCCGGCCGGACGGTAACGCCGCAACCCTCAACGACAGATTTCTTTGATGCCAAGTACCGGGTATTCCACGAAATGTACCGGGACCAACTGAAATACAAGGCCATGATGTAATCAGCCCGCCTCCGTTACGGCAAAGTCGAGAATTAATTTCGACGGGATATTGCTGTTGTCCGTGCATTAAAAAACAGCTGCCATCGCTTTCAACATATCGCTTTCAAAAAGTCACTTCTGAGATTCATCTGAAAATATTCGAATTTTTTATGACCTTGATAAAAACAAATATATCGAGGGTAATCGTTGAGTCATATTTGCGACATATCTGTGTCATGTAGCCTGATTACATTCAAACGAACAATAAATACTTCGAATGAATAGTTCATGCATCTGGAATCAAGACAGCAAGATATTCTCCGCCTGATTGGAGAACGGGGATTTGTCAGCACTGAGCAACTCTCAGAGCATTTCGGTGTGACGTCTCAGACTATCCGCCGGGATATTAATGCGCTTTGTGAAATGGGGTTGGCGAAAAAGAAACATGGTGGCGTTACGGTGCCACCTTCTATTTCCAACCATGCCTACAGTGCGCGCTCAATGCACAATTCTGTGATCAAGCAGGAAATCGGCGCGATTGCCGAGGAACATATCGAGCCCGGTTCAACGGTGTTTCTTGGCTATGGTACGACGGTGATGGAATTTGCCAAGTCGATTAAACCGGGTAAACCCCTGACGATTGTAACCAACAACATCAATGCGGCGCTCATCGTCAGCGAGCTGCCGGATATTGAAATTTGGATTGCAGGCGGGCGGATGAGAAACCAGCACAAAGACATCATGGGATCTTTAACCATGAAGTTGCTGCAGAGCTTCCGTGCCGATTATGCGATTTGCAGCTGTGCAGGCATCTCAGATACCGGTGAGTTACTTGAGTTCCAGTATGAAGAAGCGGAAATCACCGAATTGTTGCTTAGCAGAAGCAAACAACGTTTTTTACTGGCAGACAGCAGCAAGTTTCTTCGATCTGCAAGTGTCACATTCGCGACCATGCGGGACGTAGACATGCTGTTCACGGATTGTGATGACCCGGCGCTGCTCGCACTGTGTGAAGAAAACCAGTTGCCAGTCCGAATGACAGGGAAGTAATGATGGCCTACCTGAAACTCAAGAACATTACCAAGATGTTCGGAAACCAGGTCACCCTGAACGATATCAGTCTGGACGTTAATAAGGGCGAATTTATTGCACTGCTCGGCCCGTCAGGCTGCGGCAAAACAACCTTGCTACGCATTCTTGCCGGGCTGGAGACGCCAACTGAAGGTGACGTGATCATTGATAACAAGGTAATGACGCGCGCCGAACCAAGCGGGCGGAATATCAGCATGGTGTTTCAGTCCTACGCGCTTTTCCCGCATTTGTCAGTCACTGAAAACATCCTTTTCGGTCTCAAAGCCCGCAAGTTGCCCAAACAAGAACAGCAGGCCCGGCTAAGAGATGCGTTGAAAAAAGTTTCACTCGAACCTTATAAAGACAAGCTTCCGGGGCAGCTTTCCGGTGGCCAGCGTCAGCGTGTGGCACTGGCCCGGGCCATTGTCTCTCACCATCCGATTTGCCTGATGGATGAACCGCTTTCAAACCTCGATGCCAAACTACGCGCTGAAATGCGCTCGGAAATCCGTGCTTTGCAACAGCAGCTCGGCCTGACCGTGATTTATGTAACACATGATCAAGTGGAAGCCATGTCTATGGCTGATCGCATTGTTTTGCTCAACAAAGGCCAGATTGAGCAGGTGGGCGAACCTGCAACTCTCTACCAGCAGCCGCAGACAACGTTTGCCGCCCAGTTTATAGGCAGCCCGGCGATGAACATTTTTCAGTTGCAAGGTGATGACGTGCTGACCGGAGTCCGCCCGGAACATGTGATGTTAAAAGACAGCGGCCTGCCGGGCCGGGTAAAGAAAACCGATTACCACGGTGACAGCACCTTGGTGTTTGTGGAAATCGAAAACAACCAGACTGTGTGTCTGAAGATTGATGATTTTAAGTCCTTTGCCAAGGACGAACCTGTGTTTATTCAATGGCGTGTGGAAGACAGTTTTGAGTTCGACCCTGTTTCTTTCAAGCGCCGCAACCAACCCAAACCCTTAAATATCGCGACTAACTAACCAAAGGAAAGGTTATATGAAGCCGGTAAACTGCTTACTGAAAGCTGGACTGTGTGCAGCGCTGTTTTCTACAGCTGCATTTGCCAAGACCGAACTGACCATGTACTACCCGATTGCGGTAGGGGGTCCCCTGACCAAAGTGGTTGACGAACTCGTTGACGATTTTGAACAACAGAACCCGGATATCTCTGTGAAGGCCATTTATGCCGGCAACTATGACGATACCCGCGTAAAAGCCCTGGCTGCCCTGAAAGCGGGTGAGCCGGTGCAAACTTCGGTGCTTTTCTCTATCGACCTGCTTGAACTGAAAAGCATGGACATCATCCGTCCGTTCGATGACTTTGCGAAAAGCGCTGAAGACAAAGCATGGCTGGAAAGCTTCTACCCGGCCCTGATGATGAACGGCCAGTTTGACGGCAAGACCTACGGTGTGCCATTCCAGCGTTCGACCATCGTGATGTATTACAACAAGGATGCTTTCCGAGCGGCGGGGCTGGATCCGGAAGCGCCACCTGCAACCTGGGAAGAACTGCGTGAAACAGCGGCCAAGCTGGTTAAGCGTGATGCCAACGGCGATGTTACCCAGTGGGGCGTTATGATTCCTTCCACTGGTTACCCTTACTGGATGTTTGGTGCGCTGGCTAAGCAGCAGGGTCAAACCCTGATGAGCGAAGACGGCACCAAGGTGAACTTCAATAACCCGAAAGTGGTTGAAGCGCTCCAGTTCTGGAAAGACCTTGGCAGCAAGTATGAAGTGATGCCGAAAGGCACCGTTGAGTGGGGCACGCTGCGTCAGGAGTTTCTTGAGGGCAACACTGCCATGATGTGGCACTCAACCGGTAACCTCACTGCCGTTCGCAAGAACGCAAAATTCGATTTTGGCGTCGCTGTACTGCCAGCGAACGCGGAGCCGGGTTCTCCTACCGGTGGCGGTAACTTCTACCTGCTGAAATCCGGTACGGATGAAGAGCAGCAAGCTGCTTACAAACTGGTGAAACACATGACCAAGCCAGAAAACAGTGCCAAGTGGAGCATTGCAACCGGCTATGTTGGTGTGTCCTCTGCGGCCTATGAGACACAGGAACTGCGCAGCTTTGTCGCAGAGGTTCCAGCCGCATTGGTAGCCCGTGATCAGCTGGTTCATGCAACTGCTGAGCTTGCAACGTATGAAGCTGGACGTGTTCGCCGCACGTTGGATGATGCTATCCAGTCGACTCTGGTTGGCCAGCAATCTGCTGAGGAAGCCCTCAACAAAGCACAAAAGCAGCTGAGCGTTTGCTGCGCCGTGCAACACGCAAATAAGTGACACTCCGGGGCAGGGTCGTCTGCTGCCCCGGTTATTTGCTCTTACCGGATTGTGGAGTCAGGATGTTTCGTTTAACCCGTTCCCCGGACTGGCTGTTTGCCTGGATGTTGCTGTTACCCGCCGTTGTATTGCTCACCAACTTTACTTACATCCCGGCGATCCGTAGTTTCATCAACAGCCTTTTCTTTTTCAGCGAAGATGGATCTGCCAAATTCGTGGCTGCTGAGAACTTCTCTGATTTGCTGTACGACGACGTCTTTATCATGGCGTTGACCAATAATGCCTGGTATGCGCTGATTACCGTGCCGGTTTCCATGTTCCTGGCGCTCACCATGGCGCTTTGGGTCAACGAGAAATTCCTTGGCAGAAGTGCACTGCGTCTGAGCTTCTTTGTACCGACATG
This sequence comes from Photobacterium sp. JCM 19050, assembly GCA_001310455.1. Classification (GTDB taxonomy): domain Bacteria; phylum Pseudomonadota; class Gammaproteobacteria; order Enterobacterales; family Vibrionaceae; genus Parasalinivibrio. The sequence continues at coordinate 32,629 of BAXG01000004.1, read as the reverse complement.
TTGCCTATGGTGGCGGCTGCCAATATCTGGCTGTTTTTCTACTCGCCGAACCTCGGGCTGTTGAACCGGTTTCTGGCGGTTTTCGGGGTGGAAGGGACAAACTGGCTGGGGAACCCGGATATGGCACTCGGGGCGATGATGGCGCTGACTATCTGGAAGGAATCCGGCTTCTTTATGATCTTCTACCTGGCGGCGTTGCAGGCGATTCCTTCTGAACTTGAAGATGCCGCTAAAGTGGAAGCGCCCGGTTATTTCTACCGCCTTCGCCGGGTGATCCTGCCGCTGCTGGGGCCTACCACACTGTTTGTGTTCGTGAATGCCTTGATCAATGCGTTCAAGCTGGTGGACCACCTGTTTATTCTGACCAAAGGCGGGCCGAATAACTCAAGCACTCTGCTGCTTTACTACATCTACGAAACCGCATTCTCGTTCCTCGATTACGAATATGCGTCACTGCTTACTATGGTGTTGCTGGTTATCCTTGCCGCTTGCTCGGGCCTGCAGTTCTATCTTTCACGGAATAAGGTGCATTACCGATGAAAACAACGCTTGCTTCTCCGGCCGGGCTGACATCTGATTTTGCGTTCAGTTTCACGGCATTTTTCAGCCGGTGCTGCGCCTGGTTTCTTGGCTTTCTATGGGTGATGCCGCTGATTTATATGGTCTGGGCGGCGTTTCACAGTGGGTCAGATGCCATTTATTTTTCCCTGGATTCAGACATCACACTGAGTAACTTCGCTGAAGCCTGGCATACCACTCCGTTTATCCGGTATGTCTGGAACACCTTTATGATTGTCTCCATCCTTTTGGTGTTCCAATTGATTGTCTGTACATTGGCGGCCTATGCTCTTGCGCGGGTCGATTTTAAAGGGAAAGTGTGGGTGTTCGGGGCAATTTTGCTTCAGTTGATGATCATGCCGGAAGCGCTGATCAGCGAAAACTACCAACAGGTCGCTCAACTCAATTCTATTGATACTTACATCGGTGTTGCTTTTCCTTATATCGCCAGTGCATTTGGTATATTCCTGCTGCGACAGACGTTTATGCAGGTACCGCAAGAACTTGAAGATGCTGCGCGCATTGAAGGGCTGGGGCGGGTTGCCACTGTTCTCAAGGTCTATGTACCGTTGGCGAAGCCGACGTATATCGCTTATGCGCTGGTGTCCATTTCGCACCACTGGAATAACTTCCTGTGGCCGGTCGTTGTTACCAACACCGAAGCCAGCCGTCCCATCACCGTCGGAATTGCGTTGTTTGCATCCCCGGAAACCGGGGTGGACTGGGGTGTCCTGAGTGCAGGAACCTGATAGCCATTGCTCCGCTGCTGGCCGTGTTCCTGATTTTCCAGCGCCAGTTTATGGAATCCTTTATGAATGCTGGTCTGAAGTAAGCCAGTGCGGCTGTTTTCCTCTGAAAAGTGCGTGATGTATGAACGAAATAGATTGGAAAGATCGGATTTGTGCCCATCGCGGAGTTGCTTCACAAGCGCCGGAAAACACGATGGCAGCGATAAAGCGTGTGAAACAAACGGGCTGCAACTGGACTGAAGTGGATGTGCAACTGACCAGCGATGGGATCCCGGTGATTTTTCACGATGATATGCTGGAACGCTGTACCAATGGCGAAGGCCTGCTGGCCGAAACCTCTTTCGATGTGCTGAAGGATTTAGATGCCGGGCGTTATTTCTCAGAGGCTTTTTGTGGAGAGCGCGTCCCTGAACTGAAAGCGCTTCTCGCTTACGCAAAAGAATCCGGGCTTAAGTTAAACATTGAAATCAAGACCTATCCGGACACGGATGTGCAACGGCTTTGCGTTGCTGTGTCGGAAACCATTGTTCGCAGCGACATTTCGCTTTCTCAGCTGATTTTCTCGTCTTTCAATATGGACGCGTTGGCGGCGTGTAAAGAGCTCCTCCCATTGGTACCTCGTGCTGTGTTATTTGAAAGGGTGCCGGATAAGTGGCGAGATTACCTGTATTTGGAGCCTGCTTTTTTTAATTGTGATTACCGGTATCTGACTAAAAACATCTTCGATTCTGTACATGGTGCGGGCGTTAAAATTCAGGGTTACTCTACGGAAAACCCGGAGGATGTTGCCCAACTCTGGGAATGGGGAATGATGAGGCTTATCACGCGGTCTCCTCAGCGGTTTTTGTAACGGGGTTTTTTTCGTCTTTGGAACCGGATAATGTGATTGGAAGGACAGATGAGACATAAAAGGATGCCCGGTTGAGTAAACTGATTGTAAGAGACGCAGAGCCCCGAGATGTAAAAACCGTTCACCAACTTATTCGAGCGCTGGCGGACGATCACGGTGAAATTGACGTTGTGAAAGTTACCGTGTCACAAATTGAGGATGCATTGTTTGGCGATAACCCGAAATTCGGTGTGCTGCTGGCTGAATCAGACGGTGAGACTGCGGGTTTCCTGAGTTACATGTGGCGCTTTTCTACCTGGAGCGGCACTGAATATCTCCATGTGGACGACCTCTTTGTAAATGCACAATTTCGGAGTAAGGGTGTCGGTGAGGCGTTGATGCTGGAAGCCAGAAAGCGCTGTTTATCTGCCGATGGCAAATTTATGCGTTGGGAAGTCCAGAAAGACAACGATCGCGGTATCCGGTTTTATGAGCGGTTAGGTGCAAAGGTGAAAATAATGGGTGTGTGCCGCTGGGAATGAACCGCTAAAAATACCGTAACAGTAAAACAGGTAACCATTGAGAGGGGCGGATGAAAACAGCGTTGGTAACCGGAGGCTCTAAAGGTATAGGTCTTTCCCTGGTGGAAGCGCTGGTTGCTGGTGGGTATCAGGTTGTTACCTGCTCGCGGACCAAGGCATTGTGGGACAAAGTAACCGATGAAAATCCGGCGTTGGCTGATGTTGACTACTACTGCACAGATATTTCTGAGCCGGAGCAAGTAAACAAGCTCTTTTCTGAAATCAAAACCCAGTACGGGAGCCTGGATATTCTTATTAACAATGCGTCGCCTCTCCTTGCTTCGGGAGGAATCTTCACCGATGTCAATTATGAAGCGCTCAAAGCCACGCTTAATAATGATTTCCTTGGTCATGCCCATTGCCTTCAGGCTGGTCTGGCGTTGATGAAAACGGGCGGTGCAATCGTGAATATCAGCTCAGTGAACGGCCTTCGTCCGACGCCTAATGCCGCCATGTACAGCGCGGCAAAACATGCGATGGAAGGGCTTACCCGCTCAGTGGCGTTGGAAGCCATCGAGCGGGGAATTCGTGTCAATGCTGTCGCTCCCGGGGTAACCTGGACACCCCGTTGGGAGAAAAAGAAAGTGCAAAATGCCAACATCTGTGAAGAGGTAGAAAAGATTGTGCCAGCCGGTCGCTTTGCCAGGCCGGAAGAGATCACCAAAGCGGTTATGTGGCTGTGCTCTGAGGACGCGGAGTATATTGTAGGCCATACGCTGGTGGTTGATGGCGGCCTTTCTTTACGGTGAGGTATTCCCTGCAATAAACCAGTGCTCCCCGGGTTTCTGGTCTAGCTTTACCCCAACAGGTTTGTTTCGGGGGATGCGCCATGCCTTTTATACATATCAAATCACTGCCTCTGGCCTATCCGGTTGAAATGGATGCCGTCGTTACCTCCATTGCCCGGCGTTTCTCTGAAGAAACCCACATTGAATTGAAACACATCCATGTCACCTGGGAGTTTATTCAATCCGGCCTTTATGCAAGGGGTGATGAAACCCCCACGCTTCAACCCACCGAAGGTGTACCGGTGATTGTTGACCTGCTTATCCCGGATTCCAATACCGATAAAGACATCCACCATATGATGGAAACCATCGCCAGCGCTATTGCCGGGTCATCCGGTATTTCCCGGGAAAACATCTTTATCAACTGCCGGATGGCACAGTCCGGCCGGGTATTTGATGCCGGGGATATCGTTCATTGGTAGGGATCATTGAGGAACACGCAAGAAAACGCCCCCGGTTTATTTATTTGTTCTGGGGGCGTTTTAGGGGGACACGATCCTGATTACATACGTGCCAATTGGGGCGTATCTTAGCGGGTGACCAGGTTGATAAAGATCTGGGCACCTACCAGTACGCAGTCGTCGTCCAGGTAGTAAGGGTTGGCGTGCAGGTAGTTACGAATACCTTTTCGTCACTGCCGCTGCCGAGGAAAAACATGGCGCCCATCTTGTCTTTTGATGCGTGAACCATGTAACTGAAGTCTTCACTGCCGGTCATAGGCGCACCTTGAGTGTTGACGTTTTCTTCTGCGAGGAAAGCTTTGGCTGCGTCAGCAACACGAGCCGTTGCGGCGGGTGGTTTTCCACGGCTGGATAACCCACGCACTCCATGGTGGTTTTGAAACCACGGATTTCGCTCTGGGCAACAATACCTGCAAAACTGTTTTTTAGAATCTGATCTGTTTCAGCATCCATGGCTCGGATGGTGCCACGGGCCTGCACGTAGTCAGCAACAGCATTTGGAATGGTGCCACCGTTAATCATGCCGCAGCCAAAGACCGCCGGGCTGAATGGGCTGGTTTGCTTGGCAACAATGTAGTCCATGTCTTCGATGATACGGGCAGTTTCCCGGATTGCGTCCAGGCCTTTGTGCGGGGTAGAGCCATGAGCGGATACACCGTGTACATCGAGTGTCCATGCTGAACCCCAGGATGACATAATGCCGCCGTTTAGCTTGATTGTGCCGGTGTCCATGGAGGCGTCGTTATGCAGGGCATAAACTTCATCTACCCCTTCCATGCAGCCCATTTCGACCATTTTGTTTGCACCCGGTACACGCATGTCTTCCTCTGCCATCTGGAAAATGAAGCGCACGTTGTACTTCATGGTTTCCTTGTGTTGTGACAGGAAGTTAGCCGTAGTCAGGGCAATTGCCATGTGGCTGTCATGGCCGCAGTTGTGCGCCATGCCATCGTGAATGGATGTACATGCGTTTTCAGTCATGTCCGGCATTTCCAAGCCATCCATATCTGCACGTATTGCCAGCAATTTGAACGCCGGGTCAACAATCAGGTCTGCTGTAAAGCCGGTGTAGCCTTCAAAAGTACGGAGGCTATACCCGAAACCTTCCATTTGTTCGCGACAGTAAGCTGACGTTTTAAATTCCTTACCTGACGGCTCCGGAATACGGTGCAGGTCATGTCGTGTTGCTTCCGCGTATGCTTTCAGGGAAGCCAGTTCTGGCATCAGGGTGTAAGTGGTCATTAGATAAGTCCTTGCATGCTAAAGCCTACCTGGGCAACCAGTGATGCACCGAAGAAACAGGCGGTGGAAACAACCAGGAAAATCACGATAACTTTCCAGGACATTTGCTTGAGTTCGTCCATCTTGCCGCCTACTGACAGGCCGGCAAAAGCCAGGAGCGGTACACAGCAAGACAGGAATGACACCTTGCCAACTGAGCCAATAAACCACTCGCGGAAAGGCGTTTCCGGCAGGCACAGCACGATACCAATGATGGTTGCGTACGCGAAAGCCGGCAGGGATGAAGGAATGAAGTGCTTGGCTACCAATGACAGGAATACCACCATTGTCATCGCCACAAAGCTGTCACCCATGGCAAAAATCGGTGTGCCAGTAGTCAGTGTCTGGGTGAAGATCGCCAGCGCAATGGCAATAAAGACGAACTTCATATCAAGGAAAATGGCTTTCATGATTATTTTTCCTTATTGCAAAGCTTGTAGATTTTTTCTGAAAGAGGCAGACCCAGGAAGGTCAGAGACAACGCACCCAGCACGGATGACAGCAGGTTTGATGCAGCAGCGATACTCAGCACCTGTTGTGCCAGCGTTTCATCCAGGCCGTTAATCAGCGCACCGGATGCTGCGCTCAACATCGAACCACTGCCGACACCTGAACCGGCTGCAAGTGCCAGTGGGTGAAGGCCGGTAAGTGGTGCCAGTGAACCCAGCAGGCTAAACCACAGCGTACCGATAACTGAACCGCACAGGTAAATGGCCAAAACACCGATATATTCCTGAGAACCGGTACCGAATTTACCCTGGATAACCGCAACTGACGGTTCGCGGCTGATAGATGAACAGGCGCCGATTGCTCGACGGCCAAGGCCGAATTTTACTGCCAGTGGAATCGCGACGAAGACTGGGAGCAGGTTACCGATTCCTGCAGGAAAAGGGGGATACCGGCATTCAGGATCATCTCCAGGTTTGGAACAATCATGCCTGCGTACTGAGTGCCGAGGATAAGCAGGCTGAAACCCACCATCTTTGAGCAGAACCCTTCCTCTTTTTCGGTGAAGAGCTTGCCCCAGGCTTTGATTTTGTTTCGTACTGCATGGGTGGAAATGGTCATGCCGATAATCACGGCAAACAGCATCGGCAAAATAGGGATAACGGCTGAACCGAGGTGAATTTCCTGCTTCCCTATCAGGTACTGGGCGATAAAGATAACAATGGTGGCAACAACAAGGCTGATGGTTATTACCACGCCTTCACTGCGCTCCCGTGGCAGGGTAGTCGTCTGTTCCATAGGGTTTCCTGAAAAAGTGTATTAACGGAATCGGTTTGATAACTGGGGGCGATTGTAGGGGAGGGAACCCGCAGGGAATGTGACGATCGTCAACTGAAAAATATATCGAAAATTCATACGACATGAATAATTACACTTCCGTAACTATCCGTTACATGGAGGAAAAATCATTTTTCAAATTATGGTGGATCGCAGTTGGACGAGAGGCTTCATCATCGTTCGATTTGTCAGTTTTGCACCATCCAGATTTATTACATTCCTGCGTCCTTACGGAAAAAACATTTACATTAGTCTCGATGAAAATTCCGTTTTCCTGCACGTCATCCCTATGACAGCTTTACCCCATTGCTGTGTCAAGCGGGATGACGCCCATTGAAACCTCTTGTTGACAAGATGCCTGCTCAAAAAAAGTGTTAGCTTAAGCTGCGATCTCTCATTTTATGAGCTGGGTATCTTACTTTACCTGAGCATTTTTTCTGTTCTTGAACTGCGAGACGAGACTGCGCTGCTCTTCAAGCAAGTCGACCAAACGAGATGTTTCCGCAACGCTTTCCCCTGCAAGTCCTACGTTAGATTTTGACACGTCGGAGATTGACTGAACATTCGCGCTCATTTCTTGCGATACAGCCGCTTGCTCTTCGACTGCTGCAGCAATTTGGTGGTTGCGATCAGTGATATCGTTTACCAGAGACTGGGTGCGCTGAATGGCTTCCCCGGCACGGCTGGCTGTTTCAACACATTCAGAAGAGAGGTCCGTACCCGTTTCCATCGCTTTGACCGCTTGGATGGTGCTGTTTTGAATCTCCGAAATTACCGTTTGGATTTGAGCTGTGGATTCCTGTGTACGTTGGGCCAGCGCCCGAACCTCATCTGCCACTACGGCAAAACCACGGCCTTGTTCTCCGGCTCGGGCAGCTCGATGGCAGCGTTCAGTGCAAGTAAGTTTGTTTGTTCGGCAATGCCACTTATCACGTCGGACACTGTGCCAATCTGTTGGCCATGCTCCTCCAATTCTGTGATGACCCCGGAGGCGTTGTTCAGCTGGCGGGCGAGTTTGCTAATCGCTTTAACGGTTTGGGATACCGTATCCTTACCTTCCTGACTTGCCTCTAATGCCTGAGCTGCGGCATCGGAGGCTGACTGAGTATTATTGGCCATATCGTTGCTTGTCGCAGACATCTGGCAGATGGCTGCTGCCACCTGATCTGTTTCCGCATTTTGCGCTTCAATATTGCTGGCTGTCTTGCAGCCATTTTCGTTCGCCCGGGAAGCCGCACCGAGCACCTCCTCGCTGGAAACCATGATACGACCCACCACCGCGTTGAGTTCCGCTGCGCGCATCTTCAGCGCCAGTTCCAGTTCAGAGATATCGCTGACACTACCTGTATAAACCAGTTCCATTAAGGGGCTGTCGAAGCACGTTCTCGCTTCTTCAGTCAGCTTTTCCAAACGACGAGTAGCCATAAAGACAATTATCATGGATGCGAGTAGTTGTATCGCCATCGCCGCTGGCATTCCCGCAAACATTCCAGCGAAAAACGATAATGCAGTGGCCAATATGAATGCGACACTGCACCGTTGCCATAAACGTGTGCGCAAAAATTTGAGTTGCCACGGACGTTTTCCGGTGCTGAGTTTGGGGTAGAGTTTTTCTGCCCGGAGCACCGTTTCCCGGTCAGTACGAGCGAACCGACTGGTATTCCTCTGTCTTCCCGTTGTTTAAGATCGGTGTCGCGAATGCATCTACCCAATAGTGATCACCGTTTTTACAACGGTTTTTCACCATCCCCATCCAACATTTTCCATTTTTTAGGTGATCCCACATATCCGCGAAAGCGGATGGGGGCATGTCCGGGTGACGAATCATGTTGTGTGGCTCGCCTTTGAGTTCGTCCAAGGTATAGCCGGAGACCTGGCAAAACTCATCACTGGCATGCTTAATGAAACCTTTCGTATCCGTGGTAGACAGCAAACAGTAATGTTTCGGATAGTGATTTTCTTTTTGAGTAATGGGCTGATTAATACGCATTGGCCGTCCTTAGTTAAGTACTGGTGTTCGTTTTTTCTCTTCAACGGAAAAACAACCGATGTTCCGTATTTCGATTTAGAGCGAAGTTCAAAATAATACGCACACTGTCGTTTCACTTATTTATATTAGATGTTGCTTAATAAAAGTGGGTTCGTTGACTTTGAAGCGTATATGTATTTGATTACGGTCATTTTTGAATCAATTATTTCATCTTAAAGTGTTGGAGAAATATATTCACAACATGTTTCTCTCTGTGACGACATTTGGGTGATCAAGTCAAAGTTTTCATGCCAATCATGTTTCATTGTAGCAAGGTCAAATGTTTATGTGGAAAAATGCACACTTAAATCCTGAGGGATATCTCATTTATTAGAACTAGGGGATCGTTATATTTTGGCTTTAATAAGGTCATGAATATAATTTTTATTTTATGGTATTTCTTGCGACGTATTTATTAGTAGTAATGCATGGTATTTTCTGTGTTTTTATTTATAAAATAGAGGGGATAAGGCTATTGAATAAGTGTTGAATGCTTGTTTTTTTGTTGGTTAATATTTTTTATAAATACAGATTAAAAATTTATTAATGAAATTCCATTCACATATTGAGTATGAGGTTAACGTGCTTGCCGGATCGCGTGAGTTCATGTTTGGCAGTGGTTATACTACATTCAAAGACTTGTAAATATATAAATTACAATAAATTAATTACGTTTTGTTCTCCTGGTCACGCCAGGCCTGGCAGTGTCTGGCTTCAAATTGACGAGATTTCACCAAGCGTTGTATGCATTAATAATGCATAATGTGTCGAATTCTGCCTCTTTGTTTTTAGTGGATTAACGAAAGTTTAGAAACAGGGTGACTTGATGGTTGCAAATGAAAACTTATCTTGAACTGACTTTATGTAATAAACTGATGCTTTATTTGTTTTCAATTGAATTTCGTTGTAATAAATGTAGAGATGATTAACTAAAGCAATTTAAAGCGATTCTATCAATTATTAATTTGAGGTTAAAGTGAAATTTTAAGGTGGCTTGGCTATTCTCTGAATGAAATTTTAGTCATCAACAGCCTACTATGGCGCTCCCTCTAAATATGGATATCATACTTCCTGATAGCACTATCAAAAAATGAACTCATTCCACTTGAACATCTAATTTGTCTGGCGTTATGTTTATCATCTCAGCAGACGATGTTTGTTTTAATGCCCGATAGGTTTTTGAACGCTACTATGTGGGACGCAATATTTTGACCAAGGATTATTAAATGGATGGTGGATTTTCTATTGATGAGTTTGAACCTCTATTGAATAGCCCGATTCTGTTGTTACTTTATCTCGGTGTGCTGTTCTTTATTTTTCACGAAGGGTTTCCAGAATACATTTCAAAAAAATCCGCGTGGCCGAAGGATCTTAGGATTCGAATCAATGAGACGGTATTATTTCTTGTAGTGACAACAATAATTTGGTTGTTTGTACTATATAATCCTGATAAAGGGCTGGCGAACACAGATACGCCAATTGAATACCTTACTACTTCTGCCGTGCCCAGTGCTCTGTTTGGCCTGGCTCTCACTGGCTTCTCAAACTTTCGGTACAGATTTTTGTCCGCATTGTTGATGACAGTCCTGGTTGCATCAACTGTCTATTTCTCTTTGGATGACAATAAGTTGCCACATCTGAATTGCGATCCCGTAATCTCATCAACATATGTGTCAAAAATTATTGACATGGAATATGAGTCGTTGGCGCTGGAAGCAGTATTCGGCGAAGCATTTGTGTATTTGGATAAACACTATCAAACTCAAATGCTTTCTGAGTCGGACAAGCTTTTGTTAGCGAAGTACACTTCATACTTTGGGAATCAAAACAGTTTAATTGTGTTAGCCACCACTGAAAAACGTCTTTCGGTGCGAATGAGGCATGGTTGATGTCTGTTTAGACCCGTTTGCCGAAAAGCTTGGTATTGGTAGACCGTTTTCAACGGCAACTTGCGTTCTCTGGAAACAGGCCGTTGGGTATACATTCGCATCTAATATGCCGCTGATCTTGAAAAAGCCACTAACCGCCTCATTGTCTTAACAGAAAGACATGGGAGTCAAACAAGCCTTAATATACTTGTAGGTGATTGATATTGTTGCGAATATGAAGGTGGTTTCTATGAGATTTCATATCCGGAGGGAATGATGAGCGCACAAATCTCTGTTAATGGTTCAACCGTCGAAAACCCGATACTCAAAGTGCTTGTGGGAGTGGGCGTTGCTGGCACAGTACTGGCTATCATCACTCTGGTCATTTTGATGGCGAGTTCAGCATTAACTTTGGTTGGCGTTTTGTTTATTTCTCTGGCCGTTGCTATCCCCGTTTTTATTCTAGGAGTGATCTTTTACAGCTTGATTCGTTGTGTAGTTGGTTTTGTGCGAGCCCGGTGAAGCCTCTGCTTCTAAGGCCCTCCAATATTAGCGAACTGGATCTCATCGCCGCTAGACTTTGGATGATGAAACAACTGACAATCAGGTAAATTGTGATTGTTGAAACATTATCCGCTGGGAGAAAGCATGGAACGTTGTGGCCGTTGTCGTCAGTTTACCCGCTCAAAGGACAGCGTGACGGATTTATGTGGAGCATGGGGACAGCCAACGAAGGCAGACAAAGTTGCCTGTGAGTTTTTTATACCCCGCCAGACTGGCAGATCACTCTCACCAATGAACGCAAAAACAACGCGCAATTGACGGCACACCGCTCATACTTTTGAGTACATTTCTGCTCTATTGTCATGTATGATGCCAAACAAAAACCTGTTTTTTGATTCTCTGCCTGATATGCAATTAATTAAATATATATAATTGAAAGTTAAAATATATCAGTGAGTTGAAAATAACAATCAAATGTATTTCCCGCCTGTTTTGTTTTTTCTATTGACCCAATCGTTTATATCGTCTGTGCTTTTTCTTTAACCTGTTTATACTTTCTGCGTGTAAAATATTTTGGATATGAAATATGGCATCACGCACGTTACCCATCATCGTTATATTTTCCGTTTTTTTAACGGGGGTGGTGAGTGCGGACGAAAACCTTCGAAATCTTGCAAATAAATTATTTGGAACTATTCCTGAAACGATGCCGGGAAGTGAGAAAGATACGCCTGAAAAAATTGAACTTGGTGAAAAACTGTATTTTGAAAAAGCGCTGTCTGTGAATAAATCTCAGTCCTGCAATACTTGCCATAACATTCTCAATGGCGGGTCGGGATCTGACAATTTAAAAACGTCTGTCGGCGCGCTTGGTATAATGGGGCGACGGAACAGTTTGACAACCTGGAATGCGGGCTTTCAGTTTGCGCAATTTTGGGATGCTCGGGCGAAAGATTTAGAAGAACAGGCAAAATTTCCATTACTTAACCCGAATGAAATGGCACTTCCCTCTGAAGACATTGCTGTGAAAAGACTGGAGGAAATGGGTTATTTAAACCTGTTTCAACAAGCCTTTCCGGAACAGGATTCCCCCCTTAATTTTGATAATATCACTCTAGCGCTGTCAGCCTTCCAACGAACGTTGATCACGCATGACCGATTTGATGATTTCCAAAACGGAGATGATGATGCACTAACTCAGCTTGAAAAGGACGGATTTCAAACCTTTGTTGTGAAAGGCTGCAATGCCTGTCATAACGGCCCTTTGATGGGAGGCAAGTTACTGATAAAAATGGGTTTGGTAAAGCCCTATCCAAACACAGAAGACAAAGGCCGAGCAGAGGTGACGGGAAACCCGGCACAAAATTTTTTGTTTAAAGTTCCCCCGCTGCGCCATGTCGCGCAAACCTATCCGTATTTCCATGATGGTGCCGGAGAAACGCTTGAAGAAGCGGTACGGGATACCGGGTGGCATCAATTAGGGATAAGACTCAGCGAAAAGGAGGTTGACGAAATAAGCGCGTTTTTACGTGCATTGAATAATACAAAGAAAATGTCTTTTCAGGATAAGTAATCAAATTCCTTTATGCATTCATCTGTCGGTGAATAAAGTAATTAACCGATACAACACTTCGGAGGAGTTGAAAAAAACTAAATATTTTTATTTATACCAATTCATCACAATGTTGGGTATAAAATAGACATAATTAATTCTGCGATGTATGAGAAATCGGAATGATGAAACTTTATACCTTATTTCTGAAATCTGAAATTTGGTGTGACTTTTTATGGTTATTTTGTCTCTATTTAAATAAGTTTATAGAAATAATCAATTAACCCAATCGTTTTTTTTGTCGTTATTAAAATATCAAATTGTTTGGAATACTCGAATTAGTTACATGAGCGTTAACTGGAAGTGATGTTCTTAACGAAAAAGAGGACCAATGTCATGTTTAATAAAACGATTTTAGCGGTAACTCTATCCAGTATTATGGTAACAACTGCAGTATCTGCGCAGGGAGAGCCCAAATCAAATCAATTTTGGTGGCCGGATCAACTCAATTTAAATGCGCTTCGCGATCATGGTGCCGAATCTAATCCTATGGGCACGGACTTTGACTATGCAGAAGCATTTAATTCTTTGGATCTGCAACAGGTTAAAAAAGACATCGAAAAAGTGATGACTACGTCTCAGGATTGGTGGCCGGCGGATTACGGTCATTACGGTCCTTTCTTTATCCGAATGGCCTGGCATGCGGCCGGTACGTACCGGACACATGATGGCCGGGGAGGAGCAGGGGGGGTCAGCAACGTTTTGACCCGCTGAACAGCTGGCCGGATAACGGAAACCTGGATAAAGCCCGCCGTCTGCTTTGGCCGGTTAAACAAAAATACGGACAAAGCCTGTCATGGGCGGACTTAATGGCGCTGACGGGTAATGTCGCCCTGGAATCTATGGGATTCAAGACCTTCGGTTATGCCGGGGGCCGTGAGGATGACTGGGAGCCGGATTTTGTTTACTGGGGCCCGGAAACCAAATTCCTGACCGATGAGCGGAGGGACAAAAAGGGGAAACTTAAAGGTCCGCTGGCGGCCGTGGAAATGGGCCTGATTTACGTTAACCCTGAAGGGCCGGGTGGTAAGCCGGATCCTCTCCTTGCTGCTGAAGATATTCGTATGTCCTTTGGCCGGATGGCGATGAATGATGAGGAAATCGTAGCTTTAATCGCTGGCGGGCATACTTTTGGTAAAGCCCACGGCGCCCATAAACCCGGCGATTGCTTGATGGTGAACCTGCCGCTGCCGGTATTGAGGAACAGGGATTGGGCTGGAAAAACCGCTGCGGCACCGGTTATGGCGCGGATACCGTAACCAGTGGACTGGAGGGGGCATGGACGGTGACCCCAACACAATGGACCACCAACTACCTTGATAACCTGTTTAACTTCAACTGGGTGAAAACCAAGAGCCCGGCTGGCGCAACGCAATGGGTGCCGGATTCTGAAGCTGCCGCACAGCTGGTCCCGGATGCCCACGACCCTACCAAGCGCCACGCACCGATAATGTTCACTACAGATATTGCGATTAAGGAAGACCCCGAATTTCGGGCGATCGCTGAGCAATTTCGTCAGGACCCGAGCCAGTTTGAACTCGCCTTTGCCAAAGCCTGGTTCAAGCTCAATCACCGGGATCTTGGCCCGCGAGCACGCTATTTAGGCAGTGAAGTGCCGGAAGAAATTCTGGTTTGGCAGGATCCGATTCCAGAAGTGAACCATCCTCTGGTGTCGGCAGACGATGTGAAATCCCTGAAGGCTGCAATTCTTGATTCTGGTTTGACAGTGCCGGAGCTCGTCCGTGTGGCCTGGGCATCGGCAGCGAGCTACCGCGGGACTGATATGCGAGGTGGTGCAAATGGTGCTCGTTTGGCACTGGTTCCACAAAAAGACTGGCCAGTGAACAATCCGGATGAGCTCTCAAAAGTGCTGGATAAGCTTGTGGACATTCAGCAGGAATTCAATAAATCGTCATCTGGAGCCAAGATTTCCCTGGCAGATACCGTTGTCCTTGGCGGCGCTGCTGCGATTGAGAAAGCCGCCAAAGACGCAGGGATCGAGCTGGAGGTACCGTTTAAGCCGGGTCGGATGGATGCATCGCAGGATATGACGGATGTTGAATCATTTGCGTTGCTGGAGCCGAAAGCCGATGCGTTTCGCAATTACTACGGAGATGGTAACTATGGCTCGCCTGCTGAAATGCTGGTAGAGCGAGCAGACCTGCTTACCCTTACTGTACCGGAAATGACGGTTTTGCTGGGTGGGCTTCGTTCCCTCAATGCCAATACCGGTGGGGTGTCGCACGGGGTGTTGACGGATAATCCGGGTGTACTGAGCAATGACTTTTTCGTCAACCTGCTGGATATGTCTACCCGTTGGCAGAAGTCTGAAAACGCAGATGGCATTTATGAAGGCTATGACCGCGCAAATGGAGAGCTGAAATGGACAACAACACCGGTGGATCTGATTTTCGGTTCCAATGCCGAGCTCAGAGCCGTTTCAGAGGTCTATGCATCTGACAATGCCCAGCAACAGTTTGCCAGTGATTTCGTGGCAGCCTGGAGCAAAGTAATGACCAATGACAGGTTCGATTTGAAGTAATTTGCTAAGACAGGTAAAAAGCAGCGCGGGATGTTGTCTCGCGCTGCTTTTTCAGTGAAATGTCTTTGATTATTTTGACAGAAAGGTAGCCGAAGCAAGGCTGGATCACGGTTTCATACAGGCGACTTCCGGTAAACTGCGCGCGATTTCCTGTTTGAGCTTTATTCAATGAATATCCACCAGTTACGCAGCATTGTTGAGCTCGTCAACAATGACTTCAACGTCTCCGCCACCGCCGAAAAACTGTATACCTCCCAACCTGCCGTCAGTAAACAAATCAAAATGCTGGAAGATGAACTTTCCGTATCGTTGTTTGAGCGCGCAGGCAAAAAGATTAAGGGGATGACCCCTATAGGCGAAGAAATTGCACTTGTGGCGCAAGGAGTCATTGCGCAAATTGACCAGATAAAGGAAATCGCGGCATCAGACTATGGCAGTCAGTCGGGAACACTCAGCATTGCTACCACGCACACTCAGGCCCGGTATAAACTGCCAGAGGTGATCAGCCAATTTAATGCCCGCTATCCCAACATCAATATCAACCTTCATCAGGGAGCTCCGGCGCAGATTGCCCAACTGGTTCAGCAAGGAGATGTAGATTTTGCTATCGCAGCGGAATCCATGCACCTTTTCGAAGATCTGGTAACCCTGCCTTGTTATAGCTGGAACCGGGGTATTGTTGTCCCGAAAGGCCACCCGCTGACAGAAGAATCCATCAGTTTTGAGGCATTGTCTCATTATCCCTGATTACGTATGTGTTTGGATTTACGGGGAATTCAAAAATTGAAAAAGCGTTTATGCAAAGCGGTTTTTCACCAAGAAGCCTTATTACAGCGACGGATACCGACGTTATTAAGCACTATGTTCGGCAGGGACTGGGTGTTGGTGTGATTGCGTCTATGGCATTTGATGAAAAGGATGAAGAAGACCTGGTTTGTCTGGATGCTTCTCACCTTTTTGAACACAGCACCATCCACGTTTGTTTCAGAAAGCACAAATACCTGAAAAACTACATGTATGACTTCATTGAACTCTACTGCCCCAAATTGACCCGTTCGGCCGTACAGGGGCAAGTGCAGTTATCACCGACGTTGCTCTGAGTCTTCACCGGGCTCCGGTGGTTGGCCTGCATCCGTGCTGCCAAGCAACTCGTCGGTTTTGGCTTTTGCCTTAGATTTCACCGTGTCATCAATTGCCATTACCACGGCCGCAATGGCGGCTGAGATGATCCCGAGGTCGTCGGTATAGCCAAGGAGAGGTGTCAGGTCCGGAATGGCATCGATTGGCGAGATGAGGTAAGCGAGCGCACCGTAAATAATGCCTTTTTGTTTGGTGGATAATTTGTCGGATTGAAGGGCGTAATACAGCGTCAGTACCTTTTCGAGGGTCTCCCTGCCGATAGACTTGGCGTACTTTCGGCATTTTTCCCAGAAACCGGATTCCGTGTATTCCTGTATTTCAAATTCACCAGACATGATTCCACTCCATTTTTCCTGGCACTTCAGCCAATACTACACTCAGCAGCAACGTTGTTGAAAGGGAAGTCAGACGGTAGAATCCGGCCTTCTGCAAATTCGCGACAATCACACTTTACCGGATAGTACCCATGGCCTTTGACGTTCTTAACCTCGCCCCCCAACTGCTTGGCACCCTTAATGAACTTGGGTACCGGGAACCAACCCCGATTCAGGCTCAGGCCATCCCGGCAGTGCTGGAAGGGCATGATGTACTGGCCGGAGCGCAGACCGGCACCGGTAAAACGGCCGCATTTTCTCTGCCATTGATTCACAAATTGATGGGATCTGAACCGGTGGAAACCGAAGGTGGTCGCAGGTTGGTCCGCGCACTCGTTCTGGTTCCCACCCGGGAACTGGCCAAACAGGTTCACGACAGTTTTGTGCTCTACGGGAAAGATACCGGTTTGCAATGCGCCATGGCCTACGGCGGTGCTTGTATCGCGACGCAAGTAAAGGCAATCAAACAGGCCGATGTGGTGATTGCCACGCCGGGGCGTCTTCTTGATCATCTTCGGAAGAAGGTGCTCAATTTCTCTGCGCTCCAGTATCTGGTATTTGACGAAGCGGACCGCATGCTGGATATGGGATTCAAAGACGAAATTCGTGATGTGCTAAGGCAAATCCCGAATAAATGTCAGACGTTGTTGTTCTCCGCAACTCTGTCGGACGCCATCTACCGCTTTGCCAAAAACCTGTTGGCGTCACCGAAGCGTATCGAAGTTGCCAAACCCAATACGGCCGCAGCCAAAATCGAGCAACGTATATATGCGGTAGACAGTGATAGTAAAGCATCGATGGTGTGCCACCTGATCAACGCCAGTGACTGGCATCAGGTGCTGATTTTCAGCCGGACCAAACAAGGTGCAGACAAACTGGCAGAAACCATGAACAAAGCCGGGATTGCGACCAAGGCATTCCACGGCGATCTTTCCCAAAAAGTGCGCGAAACGGTACTTAAGGAATTCAGCGAAGGGGACGTGCGTGTATTGGTTGCCACCGATGTCGCGGCCCGCGGCCTGGACATTGAAGACCTGAATTATGTCATTAATATGGAACTGCCCCATATTGCGGAGGACTATGTTCACCGTATTGGACGAACTGGCCGTGCAGGGAAAGATGGCACAGCTGTTACGTTGTTCAGTAATGATGATGCACTCCGGCTTGAGGAGGTTGAAACCTTGCTGGATACGAGGTTGGCACAACAGTGGTATCCGGGCTTTGAGCCGGATTTGACAAAGTTCGAAGAGCCATCTCGTAAAAACAGCCGTTCTGCCGCCAAGCAGCGTGCGAAAAAGCGCGCTTTCGGTAAGAAAAAACGCTGATCCGGCCCTGCAAAAAGAGGAATCATAATATGGCGAACATCGTTTACATCGCGACCAGTCTGGACGGGTATATTGCAGACAAAGACGGCGGCCTTGACTGGTTAATGTCTATCCCTAATCCGGACAACAGTGACTTTGGTTTTGCCGCGTTTATGGAAGGGATTGATGCGCTGGTAATGGGGCGTAATACATTTGAAACCGTTGTGGGTTTTGGCCAATGGCCATATGAAAAGCCTGTCTATGTGGTCAGCCAGACGATGGAAAGCATTCCGGAAAGCCATGCGGGGAAAGCGTTTCTGATAAAGGGAACGCCGAAAGAGATTGTCGAAGCGTTACAGGGGAAAGGACTGAACAACCTTTACATTGATGGTGGGCGTTGTATCCAGGGGTTTATGGCGGAAGCGATGATCGATGAGCTGATCATCAGTACCATCCCGGTTGTACTAGGTGATGGCGTGCCGCTTTTCGGGTCAATCCCAGCGCTGCAAAACTACGATTTGGTCTCTTCAGAAGTGCTTGTGAACGCTATTGTTAAGAGTCACTATAAGCGCAGTCCCAGATAGAAAAGCAAAGGAAAGTGCGATGAAACTTTTTGTGTTTGAACATTGCCCGTATTGCATCAAGGCTATGATGGTGGCAGGACTCAAAAAGATGGACGTGGAGCTCGTCTACCTGCAAAACCACGATGTAGAAGCCCGGATTGAAAAAGTTGGCGCCAATTTGGTGCCTATCCTGGAAAAGCCGGACGGAAGCTTTATGGCAGAGAGCCTGGAAATTGCAGCGTTTCTTGATGGTTATGACGCTACTCCGCTATTGGAGCCGGATGCGCAGTCCCAGAGTATTGCTGGGTGGAGCGAGAAGGCTTACCCATTGGCTTCAGCGTTGCTCTATCCCCGTTGGATGAAGATTGAATTGCCCGAATTCCAATGTGAGGAAGCAAACGCATGGTTTACCAAGAATAAGTCCGCCTCAATTGGAATGAGCTTCGATGAAGCCTATCGCCGGACAGATGAGTTTCTCCCGAAACTGAACGCGTTACTACCGGAAATAGATTGGCTGGTATTGCCCTCCGAGCGAAACAACGTCCTCAACTATGATGATGTGAATTTCTTCCCGACTCTGAGGAATTTCACCGTTATCAAGGGCATTAAATTCCCGGGTATTATTCGCCAGTATATTGATGAGGTTGCGAGTCTGACCGGCATAAAGCTATACGATGATGTCGCCGTGTAGTGGCATCCAAAAAGTAGTGACTAAGTAAACCGGCAGTTAACCTGCCGGTTTTTTGTCTTTGGCGGGAAGACTTTTCCTGAGGTAATTTGGACAGTTAACAACGATAACAAACAGGTTCCGTCACACATGGCTTCCGCAGATGCGCCAGTACTTCATTTCAACGCCTTGTCATCAGGATTTGGCGTTTCACAAATCACACCGCTTACTGCTGTTCTCCCAGCCGGCAAACACCTGGTTTTAAGCGGGCCATCCGGATGCGGCAAATCCAGTTTGCTTAAAGTGATTTGTGGGTTACAACCGGCACAAACCGGGGATTTTGCCTGGGGAGAAAAGGTTATTTCGGAAATGAACCTGAGGTGGTGGCGACAACAGTTTTGTTATTTACCCCAGCAGCCGGTGATGGGAGGGGCGACAATCAAAGAAGCCTCAGGTTACCCTGGCAAATTTCAGCTTCAACACTGCCGGTTCCCAGTGATGAAAAGTGTATAGCTTCACTCGGCCAGTTGGGTTTGCATCTCTCTCTTGATACAGAAACAGACAGCCTCTCCGGTGGGGAAAAGCAGCGTCTGGCCATTGCCCGAGCTTTGTTACTTGAGCGCCCGTTGTGGCTGTTGGATGAACCTACATCTGCCCTTGATGAAACCGGAAGAAACAACCTGATGGAATTGTTAAGCGAATATGGCGCTACGCGGGTTTCCATTTCACACGATCCGGCCTGGGTTCAGTCCGCAGACCAGGTTTACAGCATGGAGCCAATCATGGGTGAAGCATTGAACATCACCAATTTGTCACTGGCCGGTTTTTACCTGCTATTCCTTATCCCGCTGGTATTATTTCACCGTTGGCAACTGGGCTTGAGCAAACGTTTGGTTTCGGCTGTCGCGAGAATGACAGTGCAGCTGTCCGTGGTGGGGTTGTATCTTACTACCTTGTTTACCTTCCAAAACATCTGGCTGAACGGGGTATGGTTGCTGGTCATGGTACTGGTAGCGTGCAGCAGTATTTGCAAACAAGCCGGAGTCAGTGTACGTCAATTTGGTCCGGCGTTATTGGCAGGGCAGTTTTCGGCCCTGGCGTTGGTACTTCCAATTATGTTGTTGGGAGTGATACAGGCAAACCCCTGGTGGCAGGCGCAATATTTGATTCCCGTTGCCGGGATGCTGCTGGGAAATTGTCTTTCTGCCAATGTGCTTGCACTGGAGCGTTGGTATTCCAGCCTGAATAAACGACGTGACGAATACCAGTTTTATCTTTCTATGGGAGCTTCCAGTCCCGCTCAACCCTTTGTCAGCGAGGCGGTAAAAGCGGCCGTGGGGCCGCAGCTTGCATCTATGACTGCGCTCGGTATCGTCAGCCTGCCGGGTATGATGACCGGCCAGATTCTGGGTGGGACCGAGCCAATGCTGGCCGTGAAATACCAGTTGGTCATCATGACTGCGATATTTGTTTCGGTGACATTGTCAGTGACCATCACTCTAAGTGTTGCAGGAAAGGCTGCATTTGACAGCTGGGGGCGCTTACGATCTTAATCTCTATGGTTATTTTGATGGGCGTTGAAATGGTGAACTGGTTAGCTGCGAGCCGGGTCAAATTCTGAGCATGGAAGTTGTGAGGCCTGTTAGATAACAGGGGATTTCTAATCAAGATAGTTGCATGTGCAGCTACTCTGATAATGCCTACCTAAAAATATTCTCGATGAAAAGGAATTTCAGACATTGGCCGATCCCGTTGTCGACAAGCTGGCTTTGGAACACAAGTTCTTCAAAGCATCCTGGATACCATTCAAGACAATATCGTTGTTATTGATAAACTGGGCACCATACTTTATGTAAATCGCTCCTGGTGTACCTTTGGAATGGAGAATGGTTTACATTCGGAGACAACATGGCTCGGCCAAAATTATCTGTCTGCATGTGACAATGCCGCTAAGGAGGGGATGAGTTTGGCAAAAAAGTGTCCAAAGGAATTCGGGATGTGATGAGTTGCCCTGAAAACACAACGTTTTATCTCGAATACCCATGCAATAGCCCGGATGAAGAACGTTGGTTTATTATGACCGTAACTTCCCTCGCACTGGAGGGAGACTTCTTCTTTATTGTCAGCCACAAAGACATTACTACCCGTAAACTCGCCGAAATGGCATTGTTAGACATGGCCAAATTGGATGGTCTTACCGATATTGCAAACAGGCGCAGTTTTGATGAGTTTCTGTTTAATGAGTGGAACAGATGCGCACGGCTGTCGTTCCCACTGTCGCTGATCACTTTCGATCTTGATCACTTTAAGGTGCTGAATGATACCCATGGTCATCAACATGGTGATGAGTGCTTAAAGTATATTGGTAAAATACTGAGAACCGTTGCCAAGCGTCCCAGTGATCTTTGCGCTCGAACCGGCGGTGAAGAATTTGCAGTGATTTTGGGCAATACCTCGTTGGAAGATGCCGTCCACATGGCGAAGGTCATTTCAGATAAAATCTGTAAACTTGCACTACCGAACGAATGTGCGCCTACTGCCCCCTATCTGACAGCGAGTTTTGGTGTGGCCGAAGTGTTTCCTAAAAAAGGGTATGAACCTATCAAGTTATACAAATGGGCTGATAAAGCACTGTATACGGCAAAGGAAAACGGAAGAAATAGTGTTTCATTTTTAAAAATAGATCTTGATAAATCATAAATTTAAACTACGATTATTTTCAGTTTATATTTGCTTACATAATTTAGTGTTTTATTTCATTTTGGGTTTTTCCTACCGCATTTCCCTTGTTTTTATGTAATGTAAATGTAATATATGTAATATCAATCAATAATACATGTACTTACTGCGAGTGACTTTAGTAGACGCGATTGTAGCGTTTGATTTCCAAGTGTAAATATCTACTTTGCTATAAATTCTGGTGACTTGCTATTATCTGTCAGCTAAAGGATATTGGCTGAATAGCAAAATGGTTGAATCGATAGGAACAGATGTTTTTCATTTTTGATTCGGGTTTTTATTGGGTTCTTTTCTTCCTGTATCAAACATGAACATTTTTCTTTGATTGCTGTCTGCATTTTTTTGCTGTGTATCACGGACTATGAACCAGATAAAAATACATCTAGATAATTTATGTACATGTTTTTCATGCGAAACTGAACCAAGGGATCAGTGTATTTTTGATTCTCTCGATTTCAGGCTAAATACCGGGGAAATCCTATGTTTAGTTATTGATGGAGCCAAACCGGGCAACATAAAAAGTAGTTTGCCTGCCAACGGATCTCCGTCTTCTCATAAAGGGGAAAAATTTTGGTTTGCGAAGGAGAATTCCAAGGGTAAACATACCCAAGTGGCCAGCTTGCAGCCGTCTTGGGCAATGTCATTACTTCCCTGGAAAACCGTAGCTGATAACATGGTATTTGGCCTGAGTGAAAGTGAATTAAACAAAAAAGAAAAGTACGAAGCTGCTCTTGATTGGTTGGAGAAAGTGGGGTTGCTGGGCTGTGCCCTGAGGTTGCCCACTCAAATTAGCCCGGTTCAAAAATTACGGATAGCACTAGCAAAAGTTTATTTGGAAAACCCGAGCATTATATTGGCTGACAATCCGCTTAGCGGATTGAGTGGTATCGACTGGCAGGTCATGTTAGAGGAGTTTCTCCGGATTTGGCAGCACAATCCCGTTCCGGTAGTATTTGTTACTTCCAATTTGGACGAAGCGATATTTCTGTCAGATCGCATCGTTATATTGAGCAGTAGTGACGGATTGAATTGTAGTCCAATTGACAACCCACTATCCCGTGATGAAAGGAATTGGCTCGAAATCATTCACACTGAAGAATATGAAGAACTTTATGAAACACTGTTGTGTTTAAATACGTCAATAAAAGATGGGACTTAAATTGCTAACGAGTGTAATTATCATTCATTCAGGTTAACAACTATCTATAAATATAATTTGGCCTATCATATCTTTTAATATCTTGTGGTTTTTTTCTTAGATCAAATTTCGGGTGTTTTGTGGGAAAATTTCACCGATATAATTGTGAAGTATTCACTATTTCTGCTATTAGAAGAGGGTCGATAATTGCGTTACAAGACTTGCTATTATAATTGAGAGCGTCATTACATAGAGCTGTTTTTCAGACAGTCGTTTCATAATGTGTGCAGCTACTGGTATTCCGGCCAATGCCCCCATCACAATTAATATTGCTGTGGAGATATCACTTAAAGAGCCAGAACTGTAACTTATTGCAGTAACCAATGAAAGGCAGAGCGAAATGATGACAGATGAACCGATGGCTTTCCGCATATTGACCCCAATCGGGCCGGAAAGCAGAGGGAGCAATACGACGCCGCCACCAATTCCGGTACTGCCCAACAAAGTGCCTCCAATGGCACCGGAATAAAGCGCATTCGTACGTTTTTGTTCGACTGATTTGTGGCACTTAGTTTTGGTTCGAGTTTTCATGTCAATCATGAGTGAATATAACGCCGTGATCATCACGAAGACGACAAGCCACTCAACAGCTGAATTGATATACCCGGTTAAAGCTTCAGACGCGTTCAGTGAGACAATCACCTGAGAAGTGATAAGAGCAAGTGGAGTTGCACTTAACAAAAGCCATTTAACGGCAAGCCACTCTACATTCTTATGCCGGATATGGGTGTACGCGGCCTGGAATTTTACAAATGTCACAATGAGGCTAGCGGTGCCAACGGCAAGAATGGCAGACATTCCAAACCCTACCTGGAGAACCGGAATGAGAAGGACACCCCCACCAACGCCGGTGAGTACAAGAAGTGCTCCGAGTACAAAGCCAAATGACAATTTAAATATCAGCATGTCATCTACAAACAAGGTCGTCGCGTCTACGGCAAAAACTTCCATAATTCCTCCGGGAAAATCCGGAATGATTATATAAGGCTGCCTGATACCCAGATTATGTCGGCGGTCATAATGGCCCTGTAAGGTCTACGGGCTATAATCGTGGAAGGTCAAATTTTCAATCAGTTAGAAAGAGGTGGCCTCAAACTAATGCCCGAGTTGATTATTTCGAATATTTCTCACCTGGCTACATTTTCTGATGTCGATAAACAGACAAGGATATACCGTAGCGGAGATATGGCTTCAGGTTTCTTTTATATCCTAAGCGGTATCGTTGGCTTGTACGGTCTGGACGAGCAAGGTAAAGAGCGCCTGTTAAGAATATATAAAACCGGTAATTTTTTTGGATATCGCAGCTTGTTTACCGGACAACATTACTACGCGTCACCGGTCGCGATGACAGATTGTCGCATTGCCTATTTCTCAATTCGGGATTTAAAACAGTTGCGTGAGTTGGATGTCGGTCTGGCAGACCTGCTTATGTGCTCTGTTTGTGAGGAGCTCGGCGAAGCAGAAAACCGGTGGGTAGAGCTTAACAGCTATAGCGTAGGTGTAAGGGTAATGGATGCCATTCACTTTTTGTTTACCCAATTCCCACAGTACAACTGGACTTACCGGGAAATCGGTGAATACAGCGGGAGTGAAACTTCAACGGTCATCCGTTTTTGCAAACGTCTAAAAGAGCACGGTTACCTGTGTCCTGTAAGCCGAAGGGTGAAGCCAATTGATCTTGATGGGTTGCAACGTGCAAGAGCGTATTACCTTCAACACAATGCATTGCTTGGTAACGACAGGCATTGAACTACCAGGCTCTTCATGTTGCAAGCCATTCTCAATCGCTTGATAAATGTATCCATGATTTGGATTTAATGTATACCAATGTCGGGATTGCAAGCCGAATACTCGTCAGTTAATTTGATTTTTTACCTTGAATTAATGGGCGATTTTATGACAAAAGAAGCTGGTGAAAAGGTTCGCAGGGAAGTCATGGGTGATGAGTTTGTCGATCGTGCTTTGCATAACGTGGATGAACTGACGGCACCACTTCAGGAGTACATAAATGCCCATGCATGGGGATCGACATGGCAACGTGATGACTTGGATCGAAAGACTCGCAGCCTTGTAACACTTGCCATGCTTACGGCGCAAAAAGCAACAACTGAGATAAAAGGCCATACCCGGGGTGCGTTGAGAAACGGTGCAACAAAGCAAGAAATTACCGCTGTGTTTCTGCACTCGGCCCCTTATTGTGGCGCCCCGACCGCGCAGGAAGCGTTCCGGGCAGCAAAGGAAGTGTTGGACTCCTGGGAGGATTGATTCCACTCGCACTCATTCCCAGTACAGATTGGCTGGTTGAAATTATTCAGTGGCATGTTTAAAACCGAAAAGAAAACCGGGAGCACAGATGCTCCGGTTTGCGTTACGTTGTCACATGGTGTCAGAGGTGACTCAGTGCGTCAGTAGCGTGTACGCCTTGTTTGACCTCTCCTGCTCTTTTTAGCAGTGACAGCAGTTGGCTGTTATTCCACGTTGATGTGTCCGTACTGTAGCGCGAAGCATCATAGAATTAATCTCCGCTTCAATTGCCTGCTGGAGGTCTTCTGGCAGGTGCGCTGTTTTCCAATCCCGGTAACGGGCAGCAACACGTACCGCATCGTTGGCAACAACTGCGGCCTCGAGCACCTGCAAAGCACTTGCATGGCAGTCATTAATCAGTGGCTGCCGAGTGGCTGAGACGGTCGAGACCCGAGGTCTGCGGATATACATGACCAGTGTACCCAACCACAGGAAGGCAAATGCGCCGGTTGCCCATGGCCAGTAACCGGCATTAACAACAACGTTGGTATTCCCTGCTGAATCTTCCGCCGTGGTCAACTGCGTGGAAGGCTGTGCCGGCAATACCGGTTGGACTGTTGCAGTGCTATCGCCGGCTTTCACTGTTAACGACAGGCCGTCGATACTGGTGGTTTGCTGCTTTCCGGTTTGGGTGTTAAACCAGTTGATCGACATGGCTGGCAGAGTAACCCGGCCTTCTTCGCGGGGGATGATCACCTGCTTAACGGTCATCACGGTGTAGTCACCGTCTTCACGGTACTCTGGCTTATCTGAATACACTCGTGCGCTGGCCGGATAATTCAGCGAAAGGTTAGGCATTGCGCTCTGGGCAATGTTTTTAATCTTCAGGGTAATGATGCGGTTGACCGGCTCCCCAACTTTTGCACTTGGCTTTTGCACCAGTGAACCCGGTTCCCAGCTTTGGGTCAGTTGCAGGTTTGGTGTTGGCAGCCACAACCCCGTATAGCCGGCCGGCTTACCTTTGACAGAAAGCGTTACGTCTTTTGCCTGACGGCTGACGGGAACACCCAATGACGATCCCCAACCGTTTCCTTTTACCTGAGTACCGGTAAAGACTGCACCATTCAGCGTCAGCTCACCGGATTTGGTTGGGGTAACCTGGTATTCACGGCTTACTACAATGTAACGGCGTCCGTTAAGTACAGTTTCTGCCTGTACATCATCACCCACTTGCGTGACTTCCAGCCTTCGCCAAACGGTGCTTGGAGGGCAGGGGACTCCACCCGGGTGCCAATCAAAAGCTGTACCCGGTAGTTGAAGGATTCACCGATATAACCGGCATGGCGATCCAGTTTGGCTTTCACCTCAACAGCCTGATTGTCGGCCTGAGTGCCACTTTGGCTGGATTTCAGCACCTTGATAGTGATAGGCGCGGTTTTCATGCCGTCGATATCAAAACTCGGAATGGTAAATGTTCCGATTTCTTTGGCCGCAAGGGCAACACGCCATTCGGTGCTGCGGGTCATGCTGCCATTGATGATGGATGTACTGCTGCTGACACTTGGGCGGCCATAATTGAAATCCTTCGCCAGCGGGGAAAGATCCAGGGCATCATTGTCGACGCTGTCATCTACAGATACCGTCAGTTGAAAGGGGTCACTCACCCCAACGACGTTCTTAGAAACTGTGGCAATTGCTCCGTGGCGAAAGCCACGCCGGGTAGGAATGCAACCGCAATGACCGCTGCAAACAATGCCGCCCGGGCTCGTTTTGAAAGTGAAATCAGTGAAATTCTCTGACGTTTCATTGTTCTATTTACCATGAGTTTTCAGTGGGTTCCGGCATGTCTTTTTGCCGGGCCTGAAGAAGTAATTGAGCACGAATGAGACCGGCAGTGTCGTCCGGGACCTGTTCGAGTTTTTTCAATACCGGATTGCTGGCCGTCAGAGCATCTTTGTCTTCGCCATTTTGGCTGAGGCCATAGCGCCGGTTTGCTCGGCTTGCTTACCGTTTTTGTCGTTTGTCTTATCTCCCGGCTTTACGGCCTGAGCTTTGTCTTTGTTACTGCCAGGTTCCGGTTGTTCCTGCTTACCCTCGCCCTGGGTTGGCTGTGTTTGCTCTTTGTTTTTTCCTGCTTGCCTTGTTGGTTATCAGACTGGCTGTTCTTCCCTTGCTTGCCTTCGTCATTTTGGCCGGACTGACTGGACGGGGATTGCTGTCCGGATTGCTTCTCACCGGATTGTTTGTCGCCGGATTGCTTGCCGTCTGAATTTTTGTCCTGAGGCTGCTTTTGTCCGTTCTGGTTATTTGTGTTGACTGTTGTTTTGCTTGTTATCACGTTGCTGGTTCTGGTCTTTTTATCCTGCTGTTGCTGTTGCTGTTGCTGTTGCTGTTGCTGCTGCTGTTGCTCCATCGCCTTTTTCACCACATCCAGGTTCTTTTTTGCATCTGCGTTGTCAGGGTGCTGCGCGAGCAGTTCCTCGTAGGTGCGTGCGGCGGCTTCCAGGTTACCCGCCCGGACATAGGCGTTTCCAAGGTTATATCGGGAAACCGGGTCAGAAAGCTTAGAAAGTGTATCAATAGCCCCTTTGTAGTTACCGGCCTTGTACTGCGCAATACCTTTCCAAGAAGGTGATTCAAATGCATCGGCTGCTTTTTCAAATTCACCGGCCTGATAGTGCTGGTAGGCCTGTTGATCATCTGTTTTAAATGCTGCTGCAGACGCTGGGTGGATAGGCATCAGCACAAACATCGCTGCCAGTACAACGCCCCGGCGGAAACCGAGCATTGCCAGAAGTATCACAGGAATAAGCAGCCAGAATCCATCATTGATCCGCTCTTCAATGGCTTTGC
The DNA here is from genome assembly GCA_001310455.1 of Photobacterium sp. JCM 19050. GTDB lineage: Bacteria > Pseudomonadota > Gammaproteobacteria > Enterobacterales > Vibrionaceae > Parasalinivibrio. The sequence continues at coordinate 4,461 of BAXG01000004.1, read as the reverse complement.
TCTTGCCTTTTGCTGCGCCGTCCAACGGCTTGGCAGTGAAGGCAACAATGTTGTCGACGTCCCGGTTGGTTGGTTGCCACATCTGCAAGATACCGCCGGTTTCGCGGGTAATCGGTGACAGCGTATCGAGGTCAACTCTTGCGATAACAGGTTTACCGTTGTGCTCAAGCAAGCTGCCGTCGGGTAACTGAATCGGTGCACCCTGTTGAGTACCTACGGCAAGAATAGAAACCCGGTATTGGCTGCTCTCGAGTTCATCCTGTGTTGCTTTGGATTCGCTGGCGCTCATGCCATCAGTGAGCAGGATAATGTCACCATCGGCATACCCGGCTTGCTTTAACAGATCAATCGCCTGCTTAATGCCTGCTGCCGCATTGCTGCCGGGGATAGGCATAATTGCCGGAGACAAGTTCGGAATCAGGTTCTTGAGCGTTCCGGCATCTTCTGTGAGTGGACTGACGATGTAGCCGTCACCGGCATAGGTAACCAGCCTGTGCTGCCTTCTTTCCAGCCGGGCAGCATATCAAGTGCCTTGAAACGCGCCTGTGTAAGCCGGTTCGGTGCGATGTCAGTGGCATACATCGAGCGAGACATATCCATGACCAATACCCGGGCGCCGGACAGGTTGACCGCAGGCATTTCGTTTTTTTGCCAGCTTGGTCCGGCCAGTGCCAGCACAGCCAGCATCCAGCCGGTTGCCAGTACAGACAACGGCCAATGCTTGTCTTTGCTTGCGGAAGAAGCGCTTCCGGAGAGCAATGTTGTCAGGTGCGGGGCAATAAGGCCGGATTTTTGGGTTTTGCCCTTAACCCAGGGTAGGAGCAGAGCGAGTGGCAATGCCGCCAGCAACCACTCAGGATGCATAAAGGTAAAATCAGCCATGACGCTCCTCAAAACGACGATGACGACAGAAAGAGCCAGCGCAGCAGCCAGTGGGAAGCGGAAAAGCTCATCCCTGGGGCGCCAGGTTTGCGTGGCATTGGAAACCGGTTCAAGCTGGTCGATGATCTGGTAGATTTTTTCCAGTTCCTGCGGGTCGCGAGCCCGGAAATATTCCCCGCCGGTCATCTTCGCTATCTGGGTCAGTGCGCGTTCATCAAGATCCTGTGACGGGTTAACCTTGCGGCTGCCGAACAGAGTGCGTTGGTACATTTCGTCTGCCCCTACACCAATGGTGTAAATGGTCACGCCGTTTTCCTTCGCCAGTTTTGCTGCTTCCATCGGGTCAATGACCCCGGCGGTATTGGCACCGTCACTAAGCAGGATAATCACCCGCTGAGGGGCTTTGCTGTCTATGAAGGTTTTGGTGGCCACACCAAGCCCTTCGCCAATCGCAGTGTGCTCACCGATAAGGCCGAGTACCGCACGGTCAAGCTGCTGGGCAACAGTATTGCGGTCAAGGGTCAACGGCGTTTGCAGGTAGCCATGATCAGCAAACAGCACCAGTCCCAGCCGGTCCCCCTTACGCTTTTGAATAAAGTCAGTGAGTACATGCTTCACTGCAGTCAGTCGGTCTGTGGTACTGCCACTTGATGTAACCATATCCTCGATAGCCATCGAGCCGGACAAGTCGACCGCCAGCATCATGTCTCGATGTTCCGGTTGGATTTGTATCGGGTCGCCATACCAGACCGGACGTGCCAATGCGACTACCAGAGATACCCAGAAAAGTACCATCAGGATTTGGCGAAGACGGCTGCCGGCCTGTTTTTCACCCAGCCCATCGGGCAAACGCGGCAGATGAATGGCGGCCGGTTTTGGTACTGGTTTTGCGAACTTGTAAACCAGCCAGGGAAGTGGCAGCAATACAAATGCCCACCACCAGGTAAACTCAAACATGGCTTGCCTCCCGACGAGTTTGATTTCTAGGAGGCAAGGCGTGTTTCAGCCAGTCCCCGGCCAGGGATTTACAAACAGCCAGCTCGGACTCACTCAGCCTTTCTTTTGAGAACACGCCTTTTTGCCAGAGGGATGCGCTTGCAACAAACCCTTGTTTGCCGGCTGGGAGCCCGCTGTCGAGAAACGCCAGCCAGGTATTTCCGGTAAGGCCGGCGACGGTTTCCCGGTCGAAGTAGCTAAGGGCAGCGCGTTTGAGCAGTTCATTAACTGCGGCGAGTGTGTCCAAATAAGCCAGTTGAGTAAGGGCCTGGCGTTGTGCCCGGCGTTTGTGACGATAGGTGCGGATTGCCAGTGCTGCCATCACCAGAGTGATGAATATAGCAGCGATAACCATCCACCATCCCCAGGCGAGCGGCCAGAGACCCGGCGCTGCCTGCAGGTGGATGTCAGCAAGTGGAAGTGGCGTTGACGTTGGATTCGTCATAGGGACTACATTGCCTTAATCGTGGTCTTTCCAAGTTGTTGCAGCAGCGGTGTTGCTGCTGATACCGAATGCAATGGAACAGCGAGTGACCTGGCCATTTCGGCAATAAACGCTTGATGGTGGAGGTACTGTTGTTCCAGGCTGTCGCGGGTCTTGCGCGCAGAAAAATCCAGCCAGGCAGTCTGGCGATCGTCTGCCACTAACTCGTGCCCTCGGAAATCTGTTTGCCCTTGTTCCAGCGGGTCAAAGACCTGAACAAACTGGATCCGGTTGTGCTGGCGAAGCTGGCTTAGCCGCCGTTTGTCAGTGGCAGAGAGCGAGTAAAAATCGCTGATTATTGCGATTTCACTGCCTTTCGGGCAAAGGTGGTGTAAGTGACGCAACGCATCCTGCCAGCCTTCTGTTGAAGCCTGAACCTTCTCGGTTTCCAGCATTTCAGCATGGGCTTCCATCAGCGCATGGATAATACGCAGCGGCCCTTGCTGTCTTGCGGTCGGTTTACATTCGCGCAGCCGGATGCCGTTATAGATCACCGCGCCGATACGGTCTTGCTGGCTGACAGCCAGCCAGCTAATCAGGCTGGCAAAGTGCGTTGCCTGCACTGATTTAAGCATCAACTGCGAACCGAATTTCATGCTGGCACTGAGATCAACCAGCAGCATGACCGGTTGCTCCCGTTCTTCGGTAAACAGCTTGGTGTGGGTTTTACCGGTACGTGCGGTTACCCGCCAGTCAATGGCACGAATGTCATCACCCGGCTGGTAAGGGCGGACTTCGGAAAAGTTCATGCCCCGGCCTTTTTGGCGGCTGCCATGCTGGCCGCTCAGTTGCGACCAGATACTGAGCGCCGGGGGCAACCACCGAATTGCCTGCTTCCGGTAGTGAAGTAACTCCGCCAGACACACATTGACGCCATCACTGTGTGGAGGCAGGGCAGCGGCGGTGTCTGTCAGGCTCATACACTGGCAACCCGCTCAATCAGATGCTTCACAACGCTGTCTGCTGCGATGCCTTCCGCCTGGGCCTCATAACTCAGTAACAGGCGGTGACGAAGTACCGGAAATGCCATGGACTGGACATCATCCGGGGTAACGAAGTCACGGCCAGCCATCCAAGCATGGGCGCGGGCACAGCGATCAAGGGCCAGTGTCGCACGCGGACTGACACCCATTTGCAACCAGGCAGCCAGTTTGTCGCTGTAGCGGTTTGGCTCTCGGGTTGCCATGATCAGCCGGATAATGTAGCGCTCCACATCTTCTGCCATGTGAATACCCAGCACGGCTTTGCGCGCTTCGAAAATACTCTCTTGGGTAATCTGTACCTGTTGCGTTTTTTCGATGCCCAGGGCTTCGCCACGGTTCAGGCGAAGGATTTCCAGCTCACTGCTTTCATCCGGGTAGTCAACGTTGAGCTGGAGCAGAAAACGGTCAAGCTGGGCTTCTGGCAGCGGGTAAGTCCCTTCCTGCTCGATAGGGTTTTGCGTTGCCATGACCAGGAAAAGCTCAGGCAGTGCGTAGGTTTTACGGCCTGCGGTAATCTGCTTTTCCGCCATGGCTTCAAGCATCGCTGCTTGTACTTTTGCCGGAGCTCGGTTGATTTCGTCCGCCAGCAGCAGGGAATTGAAAATCGGCCTGGCTGGAAGGTGAATTCACCGGTTTCAGGGCGGAAAATATCCGTACCTGTCAGGTCAGCAGGCAGCAGATCCGGCGTGAACTGAATGCGGTGGAAGTCCCCTTCAATACAGTCTGACAACATTTTAACTGCGCGGGTTTTTGCCAGGCCAGGAGGTCCCTGAACCAAAATGTGGCCGTCTGCCAGTAAGGCGATCAGCAGTTGTTTGACGAGGTTTGGCTGGCCAATTACCTGGCTTTGCAGGTAGGCACTAAGGCGTTGAAAGGTATCCGCTAACATAGCTCTTTTTGTCCTTGGTACATCAAAAACAAAGTGGAATTAACAAAGATAAAGACCTCAACTCTGAGAGAAGGTTCACAGTTGAGACGCCGATTGCTCACTTATTGATTAAGTGGTGATTAATTGCGGGTGTTTCAAGGGGACGGGAATAATCTATTTTAGTTAACTTATTGTTCCAATATGGAAAGTGTTGGGTATATACCAAACCACCTCAAGGTACGTGATTC